>JBBSPW010000023.1:0-27774 GCA_038258365.1 Burkholderiales bacterium
CTGGACGACCGCGGCCGCGCCGAAGAACTTCGCCAGGCGCGAAGCGTGATGGAGAGCGACTGCCGCTGACCCACTCGATCGGTCTGCGAGCGCTCAGTTTCGCCCGCGACGGTGGCGCTGGCGGCGGGCTTCTTTCGGATCGACTTGCAGCGGACGGTGGATCTCGACACGGTCGCCGTCGCGCAGTTCAGTCTCTGCCGAACAAATTTTGTTCCAGATGCCGACCGCCAGGGCCTGCTCGTTCAACCCATGGCGTTGCAGCAGGCCGCTGGCTCGCAACGCTTGCGACACGGTGGCTGGCTGCTGCAGCTGAAGGGCGACACAGTCGCTGACACCCGGCCGCGGGCAGTGGATCACCTCGATGCGCAACGCAGCGCCCACCGACGATGTCACGGCGCGCCGTACACCGCTGCAGCCCGCTCGACAAACGCGTCGACGAAGGTGTTGGCGATGCGGTCGAAAACCGGGCTGATGGCGAAGTCGAGGCTGCTGCCGGCGAATGCATACCGCAGCTCGAACTCGATCCTGCAGGCCTTGGGCTCGGCCTGCTCGCCTTTGCCGATCGGCTGGAAGCGCCAGGTGCCGTCGAGCATCGAAAACGGGCCGTCGACCAGTTCGATCTGCACCGAGCGGTCTTTGCTGTGCTGGTTGCGGGTGGTGAACGACCGCTTGATCCCCATGTATGAAAGCCCCAGGCGCGCGGTGATGCCATCGCTGCGCTGCTCCAGCACCTCGGCGCTGCTGCACCACGGCAGGAACTGCGGGTAACGTTCGACATCGGTCACCAACGCGTACATCTGGGCGGGTGAATGCCACAGCAAAACGGACTTGCGAACTTGCTTCATACCGGCTTCATACAATTCAAACTATTCTAGATTCGCTCCCCTGGTAGATCCCGTTCATGGCCCACATCGCAGAAAACCGACGCGCCCGCTACGAATACGCCATCGACGAGCGTTTCGAGGCCGGCATGGTGCTGCAGGGCTGGGAAGTCAAGGCGGTGCGCGCCGGCCAGGTGCAGCTGACCGATGGCTATGTGACGATCAGGAACGGCGAGTTGTTTCTGATCGGCTGCCGCATCAACGCCCTGAACACTGCGTCGACGCATGTCAGCCCCGAGGCCGACCGCACCAAGAAGCTGCTGATGCACGCGCAGGAGATCCGCCGCCTTATCGGCAAGGTCGAGCAGAAGGGCTTCACGCTGGTGCCGCTGAACCTGCACTACACCGGTGGCCGTGTGAAAGCCGAAATCGCCCTCGCCAAGGGCAAGGCCCAGCATGACAAGCGCAACACCGAGAAGCAGCGCGATTGGGACCGGGAGAAGGGTCGGCTGATGAGGCACAAGGTCTCATCGGGCGGCAAGGACTGAGCAGCTCCGATCAGGCGAACGCAGCGTCCAGTGCCTGCTCCAGATCGGCCTGCAAGTCGTTGGCGCTCTCAAGCCCGATCGAGAAGCGCACCAGATGCCCTTGCAGGTGGCTGCGCTGCCGCACCGCATCGCTGCCGCGCATGGCGGCCAGGTCGTACGGCACCACCAGGCTCTGCGGGCCGGCCCAGGAATAGCCGATCCGGAACAGCTTCAGTCCATCGACGAAGCGATCGACCTGCTCAGCCTTGAAACGCGCGTCGAGCATGACCGAAAACAATCCAGCCGCAGCCTTGCAACTGCTGCGCCAGTGCACATGCCCGGGTGAGCCTTCCAGCGCCGGGTGCAGCACGCGCTGCACCTCTGCACGAGCAGCCAACCACTGCGCCAACTGCCGCCCGACGCGGTCTTGCTCGGCATAGCGCAGCGGCATCGAAGCCAGCGAGCGCAGCAGCAACTCGGCGTCGTTGGCGCCGATGCCGATGCCCAGGTGCATGTGGGTCAGCTTGAGCCGCTCGTGCAGGTCCGCGTCGCGGGTGACCACCGACCCCATCAGCACATCGCCGCCGCCACTCGGGTACTTGGTCAGCGCCTGCATCACGATGTCGACACCGGCATCGAAGCCGCAAAACGCCACCCCCGCACCCCAGGTGTTGTCCAGCGCCGTCGACACCCCGCGGGACCGCGCTGCCGCAGCCAACGCGGCCAGATCCGGAAATTCCATCGTCACCGACCCGGGGGCTTCGAGCCACAGCAGCTTGGTCTGCGACGTGATCGCGGCCACCAGCGAATCCACATCCATCGGGTCGTAGAAGCGGTGGGCGATGCCGAATCGCGCCAAGTCGGCTCGGGCCATCTCGCGGCTGGGGCCGTAGACGTTCTCAGGCAGCAGCACCTCGTCGCCCTGCCCCAGCAGCGCCAGATTCACGAGCGCGATCGCAGCCAGCCCGCTGGGTGCCAGCAGGCCATGCTCACCCCCTTCCAGCGAGGCGATGCGCGCTTCCAGCGTGAAGGTGGTGGGTGTGCCGTGCAAGCCGTAGGTGTAGCCGGTGTTGTGGCGCCATTCACGGGCGCGCATGGCCGCCACGTTGCTGAAGATCACCGTCGACGCCTTGTGCACGCCCACCTGCGGGGCTTCGAACCCACCGGGAGGCTGGTAGGGATGGTGGATCAACTGGGTGGCCAGTTCGGTGGTCTTGTCTTGGGGCATGGCTGCAGATGAGTGGCTTGAGGTCTGACGACTGCGAGTCGCCATGCGGACAACGTCAGAGGGGTGCACCGACCAGGTCATGGCCGTCGGTGGCGATGATCCGCACGCGAACGAACTCCCCGACCTTCAGGGTGCGCGACGCTTTCTCGGGCGGCAACAACCGCACCACCCCATCGATCTCGGGTGCATCGGCATAGCTGCGCCCGACGCCGCCCTTGCGGCCAAGTGCCGGTGCGTGGTCCACCAGCACCTGCATGCTCGAGCCGATGCGGCGCTGCAACTTGGCGATGGAAGCGGCTTCGGCCACTTCCATGAAACGCGCCCGGCGGGCTTCACGCTCGGCCTGCGGCAGCATGCCGGGCAAGTCGTTGGCGGTGGCGCCTGCCACCGGCGAATAGGCAAAGCAGCCGGCGCGGTCGATTTCGGCGGTTCGGATGAAGTCGAGCAGGGTTTCGAACTCGGCTTCGGTTTCGCCCGGAAAACCCGCGATAAAGGTCGAGCGCACCACGATCTGCGGGCACAAATCGCGCCAGCGGGCCAGACGTTCCAGGTTTTTCTCACCACTGGCGGGGCGCTTCATGCGCCGCAGTACATCGGGGTGGGCATGCTGCAGCGGCACGTCCAGGTAGGGCAGCACCTGCCCTTCGGCCATCAGCGGCAGCACCTCGTCGACATGCGGGTACGGGTAGACATAGTGCAGCCGCACCCAGGCGCCGAAGGGCTCGGCGAGCTTGCCGAGTTCACGGCACAGATCGAGCATGCGGGTCTTGATGGGGCGGCCGTCGAAGAAACCGCTGCGGTACTTCAGGTCGACCCCGTACGCGCTGGTGTCCTGGCTGACCACCAGCAACTCCTTCACCCCCGACTCGAACAGCGCGCGGGCATCACCCAGCACATCGCCGATCGGTCGCGACACCAGATCGCCGCGCAAGCTCGGGATGATGCAGAAGGTGCAGCGGTGGTTGCAGCCTTCGCTGATCTTCAGGTAGGCATAGTGGCGCGGGGTCAGCTTGATGCCGGCCACCCCGCGAAAATGCGCTTGCACCTCGGGCAGCAGGTCGACGAAGGGGTCGTGGGGCTTCGGCACATGCAGGTGCACGGCGTCCAGCACCTCGTTGGTGGCATGCGGGCCGGTCACCGCCAGCACCTTCGGATGCATCTGCCGCACCAGGTTGCCACCATCGGTGCCGCTCTTGGCGCCCAGGCAGCCGGTGACGATGACCTTGCCATTGGCCGCCAGCGCCTCGCCGATCGTGTCCAGACTTTCCTTGACGGCGTCGTCGATGAAGCCGCAGGTGTTGACGATCACCAGATCGGCGTCGGCGTAGTCCTTGCGGGTTTGATAGCCCTCGGCCGAAAGCCGGGTCAGGATCAGTTCAGAGTCGGTCAGGGCCTTGGGGCAGCCGAGGGAGACGAAGGCGATGCGGGGTGCAGCGGTGGTGGCGTCAGTCATGCCCGGATTCTCAAGCATCGGCTGCAGGCCTCTGCGGCCGCCGCGCGGCAGCGCAGTGCGGCCCGCACCTCACTTCTTGGTCGGAGGAAAATTTCCCATGCCCGGAAACAGCGTGCCGGCCTGCTGCATTTTCTCGAACACCGTGCGGCTTTGCTCCACATAGCTGCCCATCATCTTCTGCAGCATCGCCGGCTGGCCGCTGAGGTACTGCGTCCAGGCTTCAGGCGTCAGATGGCGAGGGTCGTACAGGCCCGGGCTCTGGTTCAGGAACTGGCCCTGCAATTGCGCGAAGGCCGACAGGTTCTTTTCGATCATCGCGCCCATCACGCCCTGCATCGCATGGCCGTAGAAACGGATGATCTGCGCCAGCGATTCGGTGCTGAACATCGGCACGCCGCCCGATTCTTCTTCCAGGATGATTTGCAGCAGGATGCTGCGCGTCAGATCGTCGGCGGTCTTGGCGTCGCGCACCTCGAAGGCCTCACCCCCCAGCACCATTCGTTTGACATCGGCCAGCGTGATGTAGCTGCTGGTTCGGGTGTCGTAAAGCCGCCGGTTCGGGTACTTCTTCAGGATCCGCAGCGCGCCCGGTGCAACCGCCTCACCTTCGCGGGCGCTGTGCCTGTGAGACCCTTCTTCGCGGCTTGGCGCGTTGTCGGTGGGTTCAGCCTGCCGGTCGGCTGCCCTGGCGCGGCGGGATGACGGCATGGGCTTTCCTGGTGCGTGATCCGGGATGGACCGCACCCAATTCTATGAGGCGGGGTGTGGCAGGCCCTTGCGGACTTCTACCCGGGCGCCCGGTCTGGCCAGAGGCGTGGCCCCTGCAATCCAGCGGCAACGAAATGCGGATTCTCGAAACCCGCTTTGCCATAGCTCAACGGCGCGCCGTCGATGCTGCAAACCGAGCCACCCGCCGCCAGCAGCACCGCATGGCCTGCAGCGGTGTCCCATTCCATCGTGCGGCCGAAGCGCGGATAGACATCGGCCCGGCCCTCGGCCAGCAAGCCGAACTTCAACGACGAGCCGGCAGGGCACCAGCCACTCACGCGGCGAGAGCCGAGCCAGGCATCGATCGCGCCGCGATCGCCGTGCGATCGGCTGCAGGCCACGGTGACGCCTTCCGGCGGCTCCGCGCGGCAGTGGATCGAGTGTCGGCTGCCGCCTTCTTCGACCCAGGCGCTCCCATCACGCTCGACAACCAGACCGCTGTAGAGGCGCCCGGACACCGGCAGCAGCACCACGCCCAGCACCGGCGTGCTGTTGCGGATCAGCGCGATGTTGACGGTGAACTCGCCGTTGCGGGCCACGAACTCCCGCGTACCGTCCAGCGGGTCAACCAGCCAGAACGTGTCGCCGACCTCGGGGATGTCGCCGGCAGCAGCAGCCTCTTCGGCCACCACCGGCCAGCGCGGCGCCAGTGCCCGCAGCGCCGGCACGATCAACGCTTCGGACTCGCGGTCGGCACGCGTCACCGGTGACGCATCGGCCTTGCCTTCGACCTCGAAGTCCGACGCGTAGACCGCCATCACGACCCCAGCGGCGTGGCGTGCGATCGATTCGACCGCGAGCAGCAAATCGAGATCCAGGGCGACTGAGGAAGGTGCAGATGGCACAGATGCTGGCTTTCGGACCCCCTCAAGTAGGGTGTCAGGTGCAGATGTCACGTCGATCCCGTGACCAATGGCCTTCAGGTCGTCATTGCAACGGCATAGAGTGTAAGCATGGTCGATATTGAAGCCACTGAAGCGCCGGTAGCCACCCGCCCGATTGCCCGCCACGGAGCCGTTCGGCCCGTGTCCACCCTGCCGCGTTCGTCCGGACCGAGCCTGACCGTGTTGCCACCACCCGGCGTGCCACCGCAGCCCGCTGCTGCCGCCGAACGGGCTGCAGAGCCGGTCGAGTCGAAGGTGCCGCAGACCGGCAGTCGGTCCCGTTTGCGTTGGCCGCTGATGCTGGAGCCCGTGCTGTTTGCCGTGGCGCTGGCCGCCACCCTGCTGGCTTTGAACAACTACTTGAACCAGGGCGTCATGTCGCCTTCAGTCGAGCCCAGCGGCCAGTCCGCTCCCGCCATCGCGAAGCTGGCCGTGGCCAACCCGCGCTGAACTGAAGCCCGGGCTCCGCGGACGCTTTGGCGGGCGGCCCTCAAGCCAGTTGCGGACCCCGTCCCCGCCGGCGCAACCATGCACCGGTGCGTGCCAGCAAGCGCCAGATGGCGCGCAACCCGGTCAGTGCGGCCAATGCTTCCAGACCCGTCAGCCCGGCCGCCACCGCAGTCGGCCAGCGTTCGTCGCGTCGTTTGAATTTCGCCACCGCGCGGTCGCGTGAGGTTTCGATGCTGTCGTAGAAGCTCGGCACCACCAGCAGAGTCAAGAAGGTGCTGGTGATAACGCCGCCGATGATCGCCACCGCCATCGGGCGGTAGAACTCACCGCCCTCGCCGACCCCGATCGCAACCGGCAGCATGCCCGCCACCAAGGCGAAGGTGGTCATCAGGATCGGCCGCAGGCGCAGCCGGCCGGCAGCCATCAGCGCCTCTTCGCGGTCCATGCCCTCGGCTTCGCGCACCCGCGCCGCGTCCAGCAGCAGGATCGCATTCTTGGCCACCAGCCCCATCAGCATGATGACGCCGATGAAGCTCATCAGGTTCAGGGTGCCACCGGTCAACAGCAACGCCAGCACCACGCCGATCAGCGACAGCGGCAGCGACAGCATGACCCCCAGCGGCGCGGTGAACGAGCCGAACTGCATCACCAGAATCAGGTACATCAGCGCGATGCCCATCACCAGCGCGATGCCCATCTCGCTGAACACCTCCTGTTGATCGCGAGACGCCCCGGCCAATTCCAGGCCGAAGCCGGGCGGGAAGTCGATGGCGCGGGCCAGCTTCAAGGCATCGGCCGTGACCTCACCGGGTGAGCGGCCCTGCGCATTGGCGGCCACCGAGATCGTCCGCTTGCCCGCCGAGTGCTGGATCTGCGAAGGCCCGCGACCCATCGTCACGGTGGCGATCTGCTCCAGCGGCACCATCTGGCTGGTGCCCGCCACGGCGATCGGCAAGCGCTCGATGTTGCCGGCGTCGACCCGGTCGTCCGGGTGCAGGCGCACCGCCACATCGCGGGTTTCGCCCGAGGGGTCGACCCAATCGCCCACTTCCACCCCGGCAAACGCCACCCGCAATGCCTGCGCCGCATCGTTGGCCGAAATGCCCAGGCTGTTGGCCAGGCTGCGGTCCAGGTCGATCTTCATCTCGATCTGCGGGTCTTGCTCGGACAGCCCCACATCGACCGCACCCGGCACCAGCCGCAGCTTGGCCATGTAGGCATTGGTGATGTCCAGCAGCTTGCGGGTGTCGGGGCCCGAGAAACGCACCTGCACCGGCTTTTGTGCGCCGTTGCTCAGATCGTCCAGCACCACATACTCGGCGCCGACCAAGCGCGCGGTGAGCTTGCGCAAGTCGGCTGCCACCTGCAGCGAGCCGCGGGCCCGCTCGGTGCTCTTGCCGATGTCGACATAGATGCGCCCGCCGCCGGGATTGACCCGGCTGTTGGTGGCCTTCGTCTCTGGCACGGTGCGCGCCAGCACAGCGGCCGCTTCGACTTTCAGGCGCGCGTATTCGAGGCTGCTGCTGGAAGGGGTCCGCACTTCGATCGCGAGCGTGCCGTTGTCGGCCGATGGCAGGAAGCTGGAGCCGCCGAACTTGGCCTGCAGCGCGATCGCTCCCGCCAGGCTCACCAGCGCGAAGACCGCCATCCAGCGCCGATGGTGCAGCGCCCACTCGATCACACGGCCATAACCATCGGCCTGGCGGTCGAACCAGATGTTGAAGCGTTGCAGCCACCGGCTCAGTCCGCGCCGCGGCTTGGTGTGCAGGTCGGGCGGATCGCCCCAATAAGCCGACAGCAGCGGATCGAGCGTGAAGCTGATGAACAGGCTGACCAGCACCGAAGCCACCACCGTGATCGCGAACGGCCTGAACCATTGCCCGGAAATGCCGGGCATGAAGGCCACCGGAACGAACACCGCCACGATCGAGAAGGTGGTGGCGGCCACCGCCAGCCCGATCTCGGCTGTGCCGTTGAGCGCGGCAGTGCGTCGGTCTTCACCCATCTCCATGTGGCGGACGATGTTCTCGCGCACCACGATCGCATCGTCGATCAACACCCCGATGGCCAACGACAGCCCGAGCAGGCTCATGAAATTGAGGGTGAAGCCGCACAACCACACCGCGATGAATGCCGCGATCACCGAAGTCGGCAACGACAGTGCGGTGATCAGGGTCGAGCGCCAGGAGTTCAAAAACACATAGACCACGAAGATCGTCAGCATGGCGCCGAACACCAGCGCATGCACCACGTTGTCGAGGCTGCTCTGCGCGTCTTTGCCGCCGTCCTGGGTCACCTCCAGCTGGGTGCCGGCGGGCAAGGTCTTGCCGATTTCGGCCACCATGTTGCGCACATCGCGGGCCACGCTGACGGTGCTGGAGTCGCGCGTGCGCGTAACCGAGATGCCGACATTGGGGCGGCCGCTGCGAACCGAGAACCCGCTCAACTCCGCAAACCCGTCCTGCACGGTGGCAACCTGGCCGAGCCGCACCATCTGGTCGCCACGGCGCTTGATGACGATCTGGCCGAATTCGGCTGGGGTGGCCAGACGACCCACCAAGCGGATGCTTTGGTCTTCAAACTCGCCACGCACCTTTCCGACCGGCGCGGTGGCGTTCTGCGCCCGCAGGGCATTGACCACATCGGTGACCGACACCTCGAACTGGCGCAGCTTTTCCGAGCGCAGCAGCACGCTCAACTCGCGCTTCAGCGCGCCGTTGACGCTGACCACCGCCGCACCCGGGATGCCACGCAACCGCTCGGCCAGATCGTCTTCGGCCAGCCGCGACAAGGCTGCATGCGACTGCGTGTCGGAAGACAACGCGAGTTGAATCACCGGCTGGTCCGACGGGTCCACCCGCTGCAGCACCGGTTCGCGCATCTCGGTGGGCAGCTTGTAGCGCACCGAGGCAATGGCATTGCGCACCTCGTCGGCAGCCACCACCAGATCCTTGTCGAAGCTGAACTCCAGCACCAGCGTGGCGCTGCTTTCGGATGCGGTGGAACGCACCTCCTTGACACCGGAGATGCCTTGCAAGGCCTTCTCGATGCGGTTGACGATCTCGCGTTCGACCGTCTCGGGCGACGCGCCCGGATACGGGATGCTGACCACCAGCACCGGCGGTGCGATGTCGGGAAACTGGTTGACCCGAAGCTTGGACAGCGCAAGCAAACCGAGCGCCATCAGCCCGATGATGATGACCACCATCGCCACCGATCGCTTGACGCTGAATTCAGACAGGAACATGGAGCCTCACTTGGCAGCCATTGCGGCCGATGCGGGGTTGGCCGAAGCCGAGGCCGATGAGGCGGCTGCCGGCGCTGCGCCGGCTGCAAATTCGACCGCCTGCCCATCGACCATCGAGCTGCCGGGGCTGCGAAGGATGTGCTCGCCGACCGACAGACCGGATTCGACCGGGAAATCACCGCTGCGCGGGTCGCGCGGACCCAGCTTCACCATCACCTTCTCCAGCTTGTTGCCCTGAAGGCGCCAGGCCCATGCCTGCTCACCAGAACGAACGAGCGCGCGTTCGGGCAACGTCAGCATCTGCGTTCCACCGGTTTCGATGCGTCCTTCGGCGAACAAGCCCGCCACCCGCGGTGCGGTGGTTGTCTGGTCGAAATCGACGATCACTTCCACCTGGCGGGTGGCGGCGTTGGCCGACGCGTCGATGCGCCGCAGGGTACCCCGGTACTCGGTCTCACCCATGCCATTGACGCGGAACCCCACCGGTTGGCCGACCTTCAACTCTTGCAGCCGGTCGGAAGACACCAAGCCCTCGAAGCGCATGCTGCCCGGGTCGATCACCTTGACCAGTTCCTTGCCGATCTGCGTGGTGTCGCCCACCGAGGCCTTGCGGTCGCTGACCACGCCGTCGAACGGCGCCCGCACTTCCGTGCGGCGCAGTTGCTGGCGCGCGGCCACCATGCGCGCTTGGGCTGCCACCAGATCGCTTTGCGACTGGTTGCGGCGCATCTCGGCGTCTTCCAGCGCCTGCATCGACATCATCCCCTGCGCCTGCAGCGTCTTCATGCGCTGGGTCTGGCGTTGCGTCTGGGCATACGACTGGTCGGCGGCTGCCACCACGGCTTCGGCCGAGGTCACGCTGTCGCGGATCGAGGTTTCATCCAACCGCATCAACAAGTCGCCGCGCTTGACCGGTTCGCCGTTTTCCTTGGTCACCTGCACCACCACCGCTGCCACTTCGGCGCGCAGGTCGGCGCGGCGCTGCGGCTGCACGGTGCCGGTGACGACTGGGCCGCTGGCCAGCAGGCTCGTCTGCAGGGTCTGCAGGTCCTCGGCGGCCAACAGCAGCGTCGGCGCCGAAGCCGCCTTGGCCGCCGCTGCAACGGATCCTGACGCTGCCGATGTGGCGGCAGGCACAGCGCCACCACCTTTGCCGCATCCGGCCAACAAGCCCATGCAGAGCAACAGAGCCGCCAGCGCAGCACGGCGGACCGAGGGGCAAGCAACGCCGGACAGACACCGAGGCGGCAGGAAATCTGAGGACATAAGACGCGGATTTTGTGTGCAAACCCGTACGTTAGCGCGGACATGCCATGCCACCAGACATGAAGCGACGAATCGCAACCCCGGCACGCCAAAGGACGGTGAGGCGGCGCCGTTGGCGGTCCCCATCAAAATCAGCGCCGACGGGTCGGCTCTTCGTCCCCCGACAACACAGCGCTCCGTCGGGAGCGGGAATCCGATGTCCATCCATCTCGAAGTCGAACACGTCACCACCTACCGCTATGCCAGGCCGGTGGAGTTCTCGCCGCACCGCGTGGCCTTTCACCCACGTGCTGCGCATGACATCCGCGTGCTGCAGGCGAGCCTGGAGGTTTCGCCCCACAGCCGCCAGCACTGGGTGCACGATGTGTTCTCGAACTCGGTGGCGGTGGTCGAGCCGCTCATCCCGGCTGACGAACTGCGCTTCACCGCGCGCTTTTCGATCGAACACCTGGGGGTGCAGAACACCGAATTGCCGGTGGCGCCCGAAGCCGAGCAGTACCCCTTCGAGTACAAAGCCGACGACCGTGCCGACCTTTCCAGCCTGATGGCGCCGCAATACCCGCAAGACGGTGCCTTGTTGCGCGACTGGGTGTCTCGCTTCTTGCCGCAGCGCGGGCGGATCCACACCCGCGACGTACTGGCCAACATCAACGAAGCGATTCGCGACGACTTTGCCTACGCCGCACGCGACGAGGCGGGCACCCAGCGACCGTCGCAGACCCTGGCGTTGAAAAGTGGCACCTGCCGCGACTTCGCGCTCCTGATGATCGAGGCGGTGCGTGGCCTGGGCCTGGCAGCGCGCTTCGTCTCGGGCTACATCTACGACCCGGCGCTGGACCGCGACGAAGCGCTGGCCGGCATCGAGCACAGCGGCGGCGGCTCGATGGGGGTGCGACCGATCGAGAGCCGCGACATCGGCGGCACGCGCGGCTCCGGCGCCACCCATGCCTGGCTGCATGTGTTCCTGCCGGGCGCTGGATGGGTGCCCTTCGACCCCACCAACACCCTGTACGGCGGCACCGACCTGATCCGCGTGGCCTACACCCGCACGCCGGAGCAGGCTGCGCCTGTGGCCGGGTCGTATACCGGAGAAGCATCGGACTTCCTGAGCATGGCGGTGGAGGTCAAGGTGAGACGGGTCGTCGGGCCGCTGGTGCCAGGGGTGCCCGCCTGATTGATGGGCCCGACAGCAAGCCGCACGGCTCGCTGGTGCCTCAAAGCGAGTCGCACCGCCCGTGCCTGCCATCCAGACTGCTTCCGAATCGAAGGCGAACACAATCGCCTGTGATCTGGCGGTTGAAGCGTTACCTGGTGCTGCATGATTCGCCGCAGCGCCTTACGGTCGAAGTACAGGAAGTGCCACACCAACGCAAGACCCCAGCCCCGCTCCCGCATCGGCCCTATGGCGGTGCGCAGACGCAGGCCAAGACCCTGTTTGCGCTGTGCATCCACCTGCGCTTTCGCGAACATCTGAACGACCCGGTGGGCCGGCGGCGCTGGGCTCGCCCGACAGCGCCACTTGCTTCCTCACATGCGGTGCTCGCGCGTTGCGATCGAACGGCACCGAAGTGGCAGGGCCTGCCCGTGGTCGAGACGATCTTGCAGCGCTTCGAACGCAGTGCTCGCGCGGCGACTCGCGGATCATGACCCGGATGCGTGTCTCGGGCCCCGATCGGTTGCCCACACTTGGCAAGCTGCGCAGGCCCCGGCTTGGCCGTGCCATTCAGCGAGACCGCTTGTTCATCGCGCTCGACGACACCGAATCGGCGCCGGGGCTGTGGGTCGCCGGCCCCGCTGGATTCGGCAAGTCGACGTTGATCGCCACCTACCTGGAAGCGCGGGCGCTCCGGTCGGCTTGGCTGCAGCTCGATCCCGGCGATGCAGACCCCGCCACCTTTGCGCACTTTCTCGGCGAAAGCGCTGCATCGCTGGTGCCTGGCAAGCCGCTCCGGTTGCCCTTGCCGACCGCCGACGATCTGCGGGATGTCTCGGCCTTCATCCGCCGCTGCTTCCGGAGCTTGGCGCTGGCGCTCGACGGGCCCTGGGTGCTGGTGCTGGACAACATCCAGGAACTGGACCGGGCCCCCGCCCTGCATGCGGGCATCGCCGCTGCACTCATCGAAATGCCGGAGCACTGGCGGCTCATCGCCATAAGTCGCGAGCCACCGCCGGCGGAATATGCCAGGGTACTGGCCGGCCAGCAGCTGGGGTGCATCCAGGCCGATGCCTTGCGCTTCACGACAGGCGAAACCCAGGCGCTGCTGAATCTGCACCGCCGTTCCTGGTCGGCCGAGGCGTTGTGCGCAGCCACCGATGGCTGGGCAGCGGCCATGATCCTGATGCTGGCCGCCCGGGCCGAGGTTTCCTCGCCCCCTGCAGCGGGCGCCGCCAACACACCCCAGCGGGTGTTCGACCTGGTCGCCGGCGAAGTGATGGATGCCTTCGCGCCCTGGCAGCGTCGGGCCCTGATGCGCCTGGCGTTCCTGCCGGGCGTCACGGCAGCGATGGCCACAGCGGTCAGCGGTGAGTCGCGCGTCGACACGCTCCTGGAGGATCTGGCGCGCCGCAGCCTCTTCACCGACCGACGCGGCGCGATCCCGGCGGTCTACACCTTCCACGCGCTGTTCGGCGACTACCTGCGCACGCGGGCAGCAGCCGAGTTCTCGCCCGAAACCCTGCGCGCGCTGCGCGTCGATGCCGCGGACCTGCTCAGCTCCGCCGGCCATGCGGACGCGGCCCTCGGACAACTCGTCGATGCTCGAGAGTGGGCCAAGGCCCTGCAGTTGCTCGCCTCGCACGCCGGTGGCTTCGTGGCTCAGGGGCGCTCGACCATCGTTCGCCAGGCGGTGTCGGCGATGCCGGAGCCCTGGCTCGGCACGCCGCTGGCTCGCTATTGGCTCGGCTTCTGCAACCTGACGATCGACGCCGACGCCGCGCTGCGGCAGCTGCAGCAGGCACACGATGGCTTCCTCGCCGAGGGCGACGAGCAAGGTGCCTTCGAAGCCGCCGCTGCGGCGGCCGACGCCATCATCTTTCGGGGCGCGAACTACGACGCACTGGCACCCTGGTTGCCCCTGCTCGAGCGCTTGACGCCGGGCTATCTCGCCTTTCCCGACGCGGCGCGGGATCTGCGCGTTCTGCCAGGCCTGCTGGCTGCGTTTGTCCACCGCGACCCAGGTCACGCACTGACCGCGCCGCTGGCCGCCGCAGCCGAGCGCATGCTCGACGAACCGTCGGGCGCCACGCAGCGCATGCTTCTCGGCAGCCTGGCCCTGTACCTCTTGTGGACAGGGCAGACCCCGCGCCTGGACCGCATCCTCGCCAAGATCGACCGCCTGTGCACGGGTCAGGACGCGGCACCGATCACGCTGCTGCGGTGGTACGGCGTGGGCGTGCTCGTGCGCTCGCTGCTCGGTCGCATCGACGAAGCGATGGACCACGCCAAGCGCGCGCTGAGCCTCGCGCAACACGGGCCCGCACCGATGCGTGTGAAGGCGCACCTGATGGTCGTGCTGGCTGCCGAGTCGGCGCGCGATGCCGAGCTGGCGCGGACCCATCTGGCCGAGTCGGCGGGCCTGCTCTCGTCAGGCAACCCGGTCGATGTCACGACCTACGAGTTCCAGCGCGGCATGTTGATGCTGCTGGACCAGGACTGGCATGCCGCTGCGCAACTGATGCGTGCAGCGGTCGGGAGCGGCCGCGACAGTGGCTGGCCACTGCGCGAGCACATCGCGTTGATCGGGCAGACCTTGGCCGCGACGCAGATCGATGGTTTCGACGAAGCCGAAACCGCCTTGAAGGCGGTCCTTGCCCATCGCTTCTACGCTGTCTGCCGATGGCACCACTGGATCGCTGCCCTGGTCGAGGCCAACCTGGCGGACCGACGCGGCGACGCGCCGCGCACATTGGCTGCACTGCGCCGCGGCTTCAGCGTTGCGCAGGCTTGCGGTTTCGACTTTGGCCCGATGCCCTATTGCTGCGGCGACATGATGTCCCGCCTGGCTGCGCTGGCGCTGGCGCACGACATCGACACGTTGTTCGTGCAGCAGATGGTGCGCCGCCACGCGTTGCCGGCTCCACCCGGCGCACCTGCCAGCTGGCCCTGGCCGGTTTGCATCCACACGCTCGGCGGATTCAGCTTCGAGCGAGAGGGCAGTCCGGCGAAGGCATCTCGCAAGGAAAGTCGCAAGCCGCTGGATCTGCTGAGGCTGCTGGTGGCGCTCGGCGGCGACAACGTTCCGGTTGCGCGCCTGTGCGCGGCGCTGTGGCCTGAGGCCACCGGCGATGCAGCGCGAAATTCGTTCGACAACACCCTGCACCGGCTCAGGAAGCTGTTGGGTGGCGATGGCCGCGTCACGCTGCGCGGCGGCAGCCTCGCCCTGGACGCCGCCAGTTGCTGGACCGATGTCGCTGCACTCGCCCGCTGCCTCGCCGCGCCACCGCAGGTGGAGTGGGGCATCGACCCGAGCCCCGTCATGGCCTGGATCGATGCGGTTCTGGGCTTGTACGAGGGGCCCTTTCTTGCTGGCGATGACGAACTGAGCGATGTGCTCGTCGCCCGCGAACGCATCGAAGCGCGCGTGACCCGGCAGGTGGCCGCGCTCGGTGATCGGCTCGAAGCCACCAACCAGCATGCGGCGGCGGCGCGTCTGTACCAGCGCCTGGTCGAGCATCAGCCGCTGGCCGAGGAGATGGTGCGAAGGCTGATGTCGTGCCTGCTGCACTTAGGCCAGCGCGCCGAAGCATTGGCTGCCTATCGGCGCTGTCGCCAGCAGTTGTCGGTGGTTCTGGGCGTTCGGCCTGCGGCCTCAACAGAAGCGATGGCTGCCCGACTTCGCAATCTCTAAGCGATTTCTAGGAGCGGCTCTCCTAACCTTCTCTGCAGAGGCATGTCGTCATGGTGGAGTGGAGATGGGAATGCGCAACAGAACGCTCGGGTTGACGCTGTCGCTGGTGTCGTGGGCTGCGTCAGCCCAGAGTCCGATCGAGACCGACGGAGACAAGTACAAGGTGGTGCTGGAGAACGAGCATGTGCGCGTGCTCGAGTACCAGGACCTGCCGGGCGAGAAGACGCGACAGCACCGGCATCCCGCTTTCGTTCTCTACGCCGTCTCGCCCTTCAAGCGCAAGATCCTCCTGCCCGATGGCACGGAACTCATGCGTGAGTTCAAGGCCGGCGACGTGATGTATTCGCCGGCGCAGGAGCACATCGGCGAGAACGTCGGCGCCACGCCGACGCGCGCCATCCTGGTCGAGCTGAAGACGGCGGCGAAGCCATGATGGCGACCGCGGAGAATCATTGGCACGGCAGTGGGCCGACGACGCCGCAGTCGCAGTCGCGTTCGCTGTGGCTGCTGGGATGGCTTGCGCTGACCGCGGTCGCGAACCCTGCGCATGCCGTCGACGGTGTGGTGCTGATCGACCAGAACCGCGCGTTGGCAGGCAACGTCACACCCGGTGACGCGCCGGGGTTCCCGGTGACGCTCACGCTGTCTGGCAGCTACCGGTTGTCTGGCAATCTGACGGTGCCCGACGCCAACACGTCGGCCATCGTGGTGGCGGCCGATGTGACCGGCGTGACGGTCGACCTGAACGGCTTCACGATCAGCGGGCCCACGGTTTGCGGCGGTTTCCCGATCGTCTGCAGCCCGCTCGGCAGCGGCATCGGCGTGTCCGCGCCGAACGGTGCGCGCGCCATCACGGTGCGCAACGGCACGATCGTCGGCATGGGAACGAGCGCAGTGCAGCTGCTGTCCTCGCTCAACACGGTCGACAACATCAGCGCCATCAGCAACGGGCAGGTCGGCATCTTCGCCAGCCTCGCAACGGTGACCAACAACCGCGCACTGAAGAACGGCTTCAACGGCCTGCTGGTCGGCAACTCGGTGGTCATGCACAACCTCGCGGTACAGAACGGCGGCGCGGGCATCGGAGGCAACGACAACCTGATCGTCAACAACACCCTCACCGTCAACGCGCTGGTCGGCGTGGCGGCCGCCAATTCGGCCTTCAGCGGCAACCAGTTCTCGTCGAACAACGGCGGCGCTGCCAACCCGCAGTTCAGCGGCCGCGGACCCATCGGCCCGAATGGCTGCGACGGCAGCGTGTGCCCATGAGCCCGGAACGCGTTGGCGAGATCGTTGGCTGTTGCAGGGCTACTGCAGCAGCTGTTGCGTGGGCGCTGGCTGCGGCGACGGCGGTGGCGGTGCCAGTGACCTTGCACGCAGCGCCAGTCACGATCGCGTTCAGCGGCGCCGTCACCAGCGACCCGTACGGGCTGAGCATGGTCGGCGCGCCGATCAGCGGCAGCTACACCTTCGACACCGCGGCACCCGACGCGGTGCCTGGCAGCAGCATCGGGTCCTATCGCAGCACCGGCCTGGCCTACGGCTTCGATGCGCTGGTCGACGGCACGTTCTACAGCACGCCTGGCGCTGTCACTGTCAACGTCGCCAACAACATCGGCTCGGACCAATACGGTGTCATCGGCTCCTTCGGCGATCTGACGCTGGAATTGTTCCTGGAAGATTTTTCGCAGACAGCGCTGGCCGACGATGCGCTTCCCGCCGGGGCGCCGCTGCTGGCTGCCTTCGGCGTCCGCAGCTTCAGGCTGTTCGGCAGCGACGCGGAGTTTCTGGGCAGCGTCGACAGGCTGGCCTGCACAGCCGGCTGCTCAGCAGCCGGCCTGCCAGAACCCGGCACCCTGCTGCTGGTCGCGCTGGCAGGGCTGCTGTGGTGCGGCGGACGTGGGCGAGGCACGACGCTGGCCGTTCAGCGCTGAAGCCGCCGTTCTCGCGCCCCACCCTAAAAGGAATCTCCGCGCGTTTGCCCCGCGCCTCGCACCCTTCGGTTCTGCCCCTCGCCGCCGCCTGCCGGGCGCGGCGTCGGCCTGGGCGCAGGGGGGGGGCGTGGGCGAGGCCACTGGCGCGGGGCCTGCACCCACAGCTGACCATCGAGCTCAGCTCGTTGGCAACGGGTGACTTTCCGAAGGAGATGGTCACGGCGCTGACGGCCGGCGCCAACCTGGCGGACCTGGTGGCGATGATGATGGACATGGAGACCATCGGCAGACTGGCCGAGTCAGCCGGGTTGGAGCACCTGCTCCGCGACGAAGCGACACCGAACGGCGCCCGATGGCCTTCCTTCCTACAAGGCAGGACAGCGACTTGCCATCCAATCACCCATATTGGCTACGGCCATTTTTCAGAGGTGTGATTTGGACAAGTCAATGCTGAAAGGCGTCGTGATCGGCGGTTTGGCGATGGTGGTGATCGGCGCCGGCGCCGTGTCCGGCTTCAAGGCCATGGACAAGCCGCAAGAAGCGGTGGTGGTGTCGGTGAAGGACGTGACGGAAACCGTCTCGACGCCGCAGGAACACTGCGCTGATGTGCAGGTCAGCCGCCAGGCGCCGGTGCAGGACGAGAAGCGCATCGCCGGCACTGTGGTCGGCGGCTTGGCCGGCGGTCTGCTCGGCAACCAGATCGGTGGCGGCACGGGCAAGACGCTCGCCACGATCGCCGGCGCAGCAGGCGGTGGCTACGCTGGGAATCAGGTGCAGAAGAGTCTGCAGCAGCGTGATGTCACCACCACCACCGAGCGCCGTTGCAAAACGGTGACCGAAAAATCGCAGCACGTGGTCGGCTACAACGTGACCTACCGGCTCGATGGCAAGGAGACGACCACGCGCATGGCATCCAGACCCGGTGCCACATTGACGGTGAAGAACGGACAGGTCATCGCCGCCCCCACGAAAGCCTCAGGTGGCTGACCGACGTGGCGGTATGGCCTGCGCTCTGGCGCTGCTGATGGTGGCCGGCTGCGCGTCCGATCCGAAAAGGCCGCCTGCAACTGCAGCCGAGCAGTCGGCCCGCGCAACGCTGGCCTGCATGCTGCCCACCAACTGCGTGAATTCGTTGAACCACGATGGTCCGCCGCCGCTGCGCTACAGCGGAACACCCGAACAGGCCCTTGCCGATCTGCGCGCCACGCTGGCCGACTTCCCCGAGGCGCAGATCATCAGCAGCGATGGTCTGGCCCTCGAGGTCGTCTTCACGACCGCGGTGGGGTTCAGGGATCTGGTCGATTTCAGGATCGATGCCCAGGCCAAACGCATCGACTACCGCTCTCGCTCGTCGTTTGGGCTCTTCGACTTCGGCAAGAACCGGTCGCGGATGTCTGCCTTCACGACTCGATTCGAACAGCACACGAAGCGCTGAGGAACGGGCAGGTTGCCGTTGTCCGGTCGCCCTGCTTCGCGCTTTTGAGCAGAGCGACGACGGCACCGCGTCATTCGCCCGGGTTCGGTCCACCAACGCCAGACCTTGTCGCGCGGCGCGTTCAAGATCAGCTCCAACACGAGTTCACGATCCGTTGGCGGCTCGAGCCTGCTGTCGTTCACTCCCGGTTCGGTCGGCGCCGAAGCTCGGAACTTCGCACCGCCAATCCCGCACCAGGCCCGAAGCAGCTTGCCCACGCCAGCCCATGCCGCTTATTCGTTCCTTTCTCGTACTGCCAAGAAAAAAGCACCTGCCGTTTCCGGCAAGTGCTTGATTCATATCGAGTTTTTGGTAGGCGCGAATGGACTCGAACCATCGACCCCCACCATGTCAAGGTGGTGCTCTAACCAGCTGAGCTACGCGCCTGGGTCAACTCGGAAGTATAGCCAAGCCGGCGAGCGTTTCGCGCCCCCACTACTTGCGCCGTACGTGACGAACGCCCGCGATGGCGTTGATCTGCGCCAGCACCGGCTTCAGACGCGAGGCACCTGACGCTTCGACCGTGAAGGTCATCCAGGCCCGGCTGCGGTCCTTGGTCGACTGGGTGTGGACGCCGGTGACGTTCATCCGGTCCTTGGCGAAGATCTCCGAGATGTCGCGCAACAGCCCGGGGCGGTCGGCGGCTTCGACGATCACCTCCAGCGGATAGACCGCTGCTACCTCGCCACCCGGCGTGCCCCAATCGACTTCGATCACGCGCCCCGGTGCGCTCTGCGCCATGTGAGACAGGTTGCTGCAATCGCGCCGGTGCACAGCCACACCGCGCCCACGGGTCACGAAACCGCTGATGGCGTCAGGCGGCGCCGGCCGGCAGCAGCGCGCCAAGCTCGTCATCAACGAGTCGATGCCCACCACCAGCACCCCGCCGCGCCCGCCACCCGCTTCGCTGCGCGGGCGGTGCAACTCGATCTCGTCTTCCGGCGGTGGCGCCACCGGGTGCAACAGGTTCTCGATGTTGCGCAACGAGAATTCGTCCTTGCCCACCACCTCGAACAGCGCTTCGGCATTCTTGAAGCCCAGCTGCTCAGCGAGTGCCTGGCGCTCCAGCGCTGTGCGCCCTTCCCGCTGCAGCAACCGCTCGACCTGCTCCCTGCCCCGGGCGATGGTCTGCGCCTGCTGTTCGGCGTTGAACCAGGCTCGCACCTTGGCACGCGCACGCGGGCTGGCCAGGTAGCCCAGTTCGGCGTTGAGCCAGTCCAGGGAGGGACCGCCCTCTTTCGCTGCCACGATCTCCACCGTTTGCCCCGACTGCAGCGCGGTCGTCAACGGCACCATCGCCCCGTCGACCTTGGCGCCGCGGCAACGGTGGCCCAGGTCGGTGTGCAGGCTGTAGGCGAAATCGACCGGGGTGCCACCCGCCGGCAGGTCGATCAATGTGGCTTGCGGGGTGAAGACATAGATGCGTTCGTCGAACACCACGCTGCCTGGCACCGCTCCCTGCAGGGTGTGCTCTCGCTCCCAGGCCAGCAGTTCGCGCAGCACCACCAGGCGCGCTGCAGCGATGCGCTCATCGGCAGTGTCGTCGACCGGTACCGTGCCCCGGCCGTAGTTCGCCTCCTTGTACATCCAGTGCGCGGCCACCCCATGTTCGGCATGCTGGTGCATGTCTTGGGTGCGAATCTGCACTTCCAGCGGCCGGCTGTCGTCGCCCAGCACCACGGTGTGCAGGCTCTGGTAGCCGTTGGGCTTGGGTTTGGCGATGTAGTCGTCGAACTCGCCGTCGACTCCGGTCCAGATCTCGTGCACCCGCGCCAGAGACGCATAGCACTCGTCGACCGTGCCCACCACCACGCGCAATGCCCGTGCGTCCAGCACGCCGGCGAAGGCCAGTCCCTTGCCCTGCATCTTCTTCCAGATGCTGTAGAGGTGCTTCGGCCGCCCCTGCACATCGGCTTGCAAGCCGCAGTCTCGCAGCCTTGCAGCCAACTGCTCGCGCGCGGCCTCGACACGGGCTTCGCGTTCGGCGCGGGTTTCGTCGACCAGGCGCGCCATCTTGGCGTAGGCCTGCGGCTGCAGATGTCTGAACGAGAGATCTTCCAGCTCCCACTTGATCTGCCAGATCCCCAACCGATTCGCCAGCGGCGCGAAGACCTCCATCGACTCGGCAGCCAGCTCCGCCGGGCAGGCGCGCTTCTCGGCTGCGTACCAGCGCAAGGTTTGCAGACGCGACGCCAGACGCAGCAGCACCACGCGCAGGTCGCGAGAGAACGCCAGCAGCATCTTGCGCACGCGCTCGTTCTGCAGCGCCCGTTGCGCGTCGCCGATCTGCGCGGCGCGCGCGGCGCGCTGGATCTGCACCAGCTTGCGCGTCAGCGAAACCAGGCTGGCATACGACTCGCCGAAGGCTTTGCGCACCACCTCTTCAGGGCGCGCCAGATAGTCGCCGGCGTAGACCAGAGACGCTGCCGCGCACAGAGCCGGCGCCGCACCGATGTGGCGCAGCACCGCAGCCACGCCGTCGGCATGCAGCAGCGCGTCTTCGCCGGTGTCCAGCGGCTGACCGTCCAGCAATGGCTCGGCAAAAGCGCGGGCGCGGGCGACGGGGTCGGCGGTCACGGCGACGGGGCCAAGTCGTACGGCTTCCGCTGGCACTGCTTCGGCACTGGCCAGATGAACGATCGCCGCAGTGTCGGCCGGCGCGACCGCTGCTGCCGTCTTCACAGGTCCTGCACCGTCAGTCGCCCAGCAGAAAATCCCGCACGCATCGACGCTGATCGGCTGCCACCAAGGTCGGTGCATGGCCGACGCCTTCGAACTCGCGCAGGGTGGTGGGCGGGCCGCGCTGCGTCATGCGCCGCGCGGTTTCGGCTGACAACAGGTCCGACTGCGAACCGCGCAGCAGCAGGGTCGGCGCAGTGACGCGGTCCCAGGCCTGCCAGAGCATCGCCTCACCGGCCGCCGCCACCTCGGGCGTCACCGAGCGAAACGGCAGCGCGATTCCCGGGTCGTAGTGCGGCTTGAAGCCATCACCGTTCTCACCGGTGTCTGCACGCAGTTGCGGCCGGCTCAACGACAGCCATTGCTCGGGCGTGTGCGGGCCGAAGCTGCGGGAGATGGCCCACATCGCGGCAGCGCCTTCTTCGATCGTCTTGAACCGAACCGGCTGGCCGAGATAGGTGCCGATGCGCTGCAGTGCGACCGGCTCGATGGTCGGTCCCACATCGTTGAGCACCAGACGGTGCACCGGCGATTGCGCGAGCGCCGCCACACCCAGGCCGATCAGCCCGCCCATCGAGGTGCCGACCCAGTCGAGGCGGTCGATGCCTGCTCCGGTCAAGCGTGCCAGAAGGCTCACCATGTCGGACACATAGCCCGGCACCGTGTAGCCCATCGGGTCGGTCAGCCAGTCGGACTGCCCGCGGCCCAGCACATCGGGACACACCACCCGGCAATCCGCCGACAGGTCGCGTGCCAGGATGTCGAAGTCGCGCCCCTGGCGGCTCAGCCCATGCACGCACACCACCACATGCGGGTTGGCGGGGGCTCCCCATTCCCAGTACGCCATCCGGTGCAGTCCCCCGGGACGAAGGCATTGCACGTGATTCAGTCGAGGTTCGGTCATTCGATGCTGCTTGGGTTCAACTGGGTTTGCCCGGGTCGGGCCTGTCCCGATAATCGGTTCATCGTAGCAACCCCATCCAGGAGCTTGTCTTGATGCTCAAAGGAAAAATCGCCCTTGTCACCGGCTCCACCAGCGGCATCGGGCTCGGCATGGCCATCACGTTGGCGCAACGTGGGGCCAAACTGATGCTGAACGGCTTCGGCGATGTAGCGGGCGCACTGGCCGAGGTTCGCAAACACGACCCCGGCGCCCTGCACCACCCGGCCGATATGAGCAAGGTCGCCGAGATCGAGGACATGGTGCGCAGTTGCGAGTCACAACTGGGCGGCTGCGACATCCTGGTCAACAACGCCGGCATCCAGCATGTGGCGGCCATCGAAGACTTCTCGGTCGATCGCTGGGACGCGGTGATCGCAATCAACCTCAGCTCGGCGTTTCACGCGATGCGGGTGGCATTGCCGGGCATGAAGAAGCGCAACTGGGGCCGCGTCATCAACGTGGCCTCGGTGCACGGGCTGGTGGCATCACCCAACAAGAGCGCCTATGTGGCAGCCAAGCACGGCCTGGTGGGTCTGACCAAGGTGGCGGCACTGGAATGCGCCACCACCGGCGTCACCATCAACGCCATCTGCCCGGGCTGGGTGTTGACACCGATGGTGCAGAAGCAGCTGGATGAACGGGTGAAAAACGAAGGCGTCGATGCCGAAGAAGCCCAGCGCCGGCTGCTGTCGGAAAAAGAGCCTTCGTTGCAGTTCACGACCCCGGCTGAGTTGGCCGAACTGGCGGTGTTTTTGTGCTCGGAAGCCGCCTGCAACGTGCGCGGCGTGGCGTGGAACATGGACGGCGGTTGGGCCGCGCAGTGAGCCCGCCTTCGGGGCTGCGGCGTCGGCTCCGCCGCCGCACCCGCCTCACTTCGACATCTGCACGCTGCCGTTGACGCTGGCGGTGACCGCTTGGTTGCCGGCTTCCACTGGCAATGCAGAGTCCGACATCACCGCCGATGCCTGCATGCGCATCATCGGCACCGGGCGGCCCACCTGCCCGTCGCTGCTGACATTGACTTCGCGCACCGTGTAGCCGGCAAAGCCGAACTGCTTCGTCACCGCCAGCGCATGGCTGCGAAATCGGTCGATGGCTTGCGCGGTGACATCGGCTTCGACCTGCTCGCGGGCTTCGCGAGACAGTGAGAAGCCGACTCGCGAAATCGACAGGGTCTGGATGCGGCCGGTCAGCTTCGAGATTGCCTGCGTGTCGCGGCCTTCGACGATCAATTCGGTGCTGCCCTGCCAGCCGATGATCTGCGGTGGCAACGGTGCTGCGGTGGAGCCGGGGTTGCGAGGCGGTGCAGTCGCATAGCGCGGCGACAGGGTGAAACCACCGGTTTGCACCAGCACGTCTCCGGGCTTGGCGATCTTGCGGGCCTCGGCCAGCGCCGTGTCCAACGCTTGCTTCAGCTGCGACTGGACCGCCGCCGCATCCGCACCGGCCTGGGTGGTAGCGAACACCACCGTCAGCCAGTCCTTCGCCACCTCCACCGAAGCGCTGGCCGACAGCGACACCACATTGCGCGGTGGTGGCTCTTCGGCGGCCAGCGCTGGAGCAGCAACGGCAGCGGTCAGGAGGGTCGTCAGCAGTGCCTTGATCGGCGCAGTCACGGTCCAAGCATGGCGGGTCGCTTCAGGGGAAACCGCAGGGCAAATCGGAGTCGGGGTCATTCGGTGTCCTTGTGAATGGCGCAGGTGGGCGAGACGGTTGTAGCGGAATGAGCGTCTTGCAGGAAGGTGTTCAGCGTGTGAAGCCTGTCACGCGTTGACAGGGCGGTCGGTGAATGGCGCCACGCAGGCGCTTCATCGCCACCAGCGCTTGCCGAGATTGTTGTAACAGCAGGTCAGACCGGTTGCGGACCCCCGCAAGTCCGGTTTTCCTCGGCCCACAATGGTGCTGTTACATCTTCCGGAGTGCCGTGCATGAGTTCCACCGCCAACCCCCGCGCCGACCGCATTTGCGTGGTGGACGATGACGCACGCATCCGCGACCTGCTGCGGCGCTATCTGGCGCAAGAAGGCTTCGATGTGCTGCTGGCCGAAGACGCCAAGGCGCTGAACCGCTTGCTGACGCGCGAAACCGTCGACCTGATCGTGCTCGACCTGATGCTGCCGGGCGAAGACGGTTTGTCGATTTGCCGCCGCTTGCGGGCCGGCAATGACCGCACCCCTATCATCATGCTGACTGCGAAGGTCGAGGACGTGGACCGGATCGTGGGGCTGGAAGTGGGTGCCGATGACTATCTGCCGAAGCCTTTCAACCCGCGCGAATTGCTGGCCCGCATCCATGCCGTGCTGCGGCGCCGGCCGGCACCCGAGGCCCCGGGAGCGCCGTCGAAGGACACCCAGGTGGTCAACTTCGGTCCATTCGAGTTCGACCTGTCGTTGCGCCGGCTGTCGAAAAACGGCGAGCAGATCGCATTGACCACTGGCGAGTTCAGCATGCTGAAGGCGCTGGTGCGCCACCCGCGCCAGCCTTTGTCGCGCGACAAGCTGGCGCAACTGGCACGCGGTCGCGAATTCGAGCCCTTCGACCGCAGCCTGGACGTGCAGATCTCGCGCTTGCGCAAGATGCTGGAGCCCGACCCGGCGCAGCCGCGCTACATCCAGACCGTGTGGGGTGTGGGCTATGTCTTCGTTCCGGATGGCGCGGGCTGACAGTCTGCCGAGGCGGCTGGCCTTCTGGCGCCGCGAACGGCGCAGTCCACCGCTGCTGCGGGAGCAGGGCCGCCCCACACGCGGCTTCAGCCTGTTCTGGCGCACCTTCGTGCTGCTGGCAATCTTGCTGCTGGGCGGGGTGTTCGCGTGGGTGCAGACCCTGCGCGAATTGGAATTCGAGCCGCGCGCCCTGAGCGCCGCGCAGCAAACCGCCGGGCTCGTGAACCTGTCGCGCGCGGCGCTGCGTCAGGCCGATGGCATCAACCGCATCGCGCTGATGAAAACGCTGTCGACGCAGGATGTGATCCGCGTCAAGCCGCGCGAACCCGACGACAGTTGGGAGAGCTTCGAGACCGATGCCTTTTCGCGCCGGGTCGGCCAGGAGGTGCGCTCGGCGCTCGGCGCCGATGCAGTGGTGGCGCGCAGCGTCAACGGCGTGGTCGGCACCTGGGTCGGCTTCTCCATCGACCGCGATCGTTACTGGGTGCAGACGGAAAGTCCGCGCGTCGGCGACATGAAACAATTCACCTGGTTGATCTGGATCGGTGTGGCGCTGCTGGCCACGCTGGTCGGGTCGGTGACGATTGCGAGTCTGATCAACCGGCCGCTGAAACAACTGTCGTTTGCGGCCAGCCGCATCCGCGATGGCGATCTGGATTCACGGCTGGACGAAACCACCCTCACCAGCGAGATCAGAGAGGTCAACATGGGTTTCAACCGCATGGCGCGCGAATTGGCGCGGGTCGAAGAAGACCGCGCGGTGATGCTGGCCGGCATCAGCCACGACCTGCGCACGCCGCTGGCGCGTTTGAGGCTGGAAACCGAGATGAGCGTGTCGGACGAAGAAGCCAAGGCCAACATGGCGATGGACATCGACCAGCTCGACGCCATCATCGACAAGTTCATGGACTACGCCCGACCGGGCGAAACGCAATTGCGTCCGGTGCATGTGGCCAAGCTGATCGATCTGGAAGCGATGCGTTTTCGCGATCCGGCTCAGATCCGCATCACCTCGCGCGTGGCGATCGATCTGGAAGTGGAAGCCGACGAAAGCGAACTCGGCCGCGTGTTTTTGAACCTGTTCGAGAACGCCAGGCGCTACGGCCGCGGCAACGACACCGGCATCGCCGAGGTCACGGTGACCCATGCCAAAACCGGCCCCTGGGCGATCATCAGCGTGCGCGACCAGGGCCCCGGCGTGGCACCTGAAAAGCTGCCGCAACTGACCACGCCGTTCTTTCGCGGCGACGCCGCGCGCACCGCCGCCACGGGCGCTGGCCTGGGGCTTGCAATCGTCGACAAGGCCATGCAGCGCATGGGCGGCACCCTGGAGATGGTCAACGCACCCGATGGCGGTTTGGTAGCGCACCTTCGGCTGAAGCGGACGGTCAAGGCCGACTGAGTTGCTGGTGCGGGTTGCGACCGCGCACCTGCTGCCGCAGGTTGCCTTACCGCAACCGGTGACGCAGCCGCTGCACCTCGTCTTCCAGATCGGCAACCAGCGCGGCCAGTTCGGGCACCGCGTCGAACTCGCGTTCCAAACGCGCCATGCTGCAGGCTCGGCGCAGCACCCAGCTGTCGAAACGCCAGGCCGCGGGTTCGCCGCTGAAGTCCACCAGCAAACCCGACTGCACCCGCTCGACCACCCATTGCGGGCTCAGCGCCGCGGCATGGCACAACTCGTCCAGCGACAGCAGAACGCCGGTTTCGGCCACTTCCGTGATCACGCCAGCGGTGGAAGTCTGGTTCATGGTGTCGGTCCTTGCGCGGTGCCTGGTTTGGCGGCTTGTTCAGCAGGTTTGTCGGCGGATGGTTTGCGGGCATCGAAGCCACTCAACTCGGTCGCCATCTGTTCGTAGAGCTTTCGAGCCGCCGGGTCGTCGGCCGATGGCAGCACCACCCTCACCTGCAGCTCCAGATCGCCCGGGGTGGAGCCCGGCATGCCGCGCCCGCGCACCCGCAACTCGCTGCCACTCTGGGCGCCGGCCGGCACCCTCACCTTCAACACCGAGCCGTCGGGCAGCCGGGCAGGCACCACCGCGCCCAGCGCGGCTTCCCAGGGGGCCACCGGCAGGCTGGTGACGAGGTTGGCCCCGTCCAGGCTGAAGTCCGGATGGGGCCGGATCTGGACCTCCATCAGCAAGTCGCCGGCTGTTGCCCCGCCGGTTGCAGGCCCGTTTGCGGGGCCGCCCTGCCCGCTCAGGCGGATCAGTTGCCCCGTGCGCACACCGGCGGGAATGCGCACCTCGAGCGTGCGTTCGCGCAACGAGGCGCGGCCTTCTGCGTCGACCTGCGGGCTTCGCAGCGTGATCTGGCGCACCGCACCCTTCCAGGCGTCGACCAGATCGAGCGTCACCCGCACATGGTGGTCGGCTCCGCGGCCCGATCCGCGGTTCGACCGGCCGCCCGGCCCACCGCGGCCGCCGCCGCGCCCCATTCGGCCGAACATCTCGGCGAAGAAGTCGCTGTAGGCGTCGGGGTCGATGCCTTCGGTGCCGTAGCCGGCATTGGCACCGGTGCCGGCTCCGCTGAACTCGAAGCCTTCGTCCCAATCGGGCGGCGGCGTGAAAGGCTGGCCCTGCTGCCGCCC
>JBBSPW010000024.1:0-27667 GCA_038258365.1 Burkholderiales bacterium
ATTCTGCCGACCCGCAGGCGCTGTTTTCCAGCAAGCGCTGGCACCTGCAGCCTTCGGAGCTGCCACGCCCACCCGGCGCTGCCGCGCTCAAGCCGTTGCCGCGGCTGTTGAAGGTGGTTTCGGCCCGCGAACAAGGTGACACGGTGGTGGCCACCGTGCACGACATCACCGATCGCGACCAGGCCGAAGCGCTGAAGGGTGCGCGGGTGTTTGTTTCACGGGCCAGCTTTCCAACCGCCGATCCAGACGAGTTCTACTGGGTCGACCTGATCGGGCTCGAGGTGTTCGACCGCAATGCACGGGTGCTGGGTTCGGTCGAAGGACTGATCGAAACCGGTCCGCACTGCGTGTTGCGCGTGGTTTCGTCGGCTGCCGAGGGCGAAGCCCGCGAGCGCCTGATCCCGTTCGTGGCCGCGTATGTCGATGGCGTCGACCTGGCCGCACGCCGCATCACGGTCGACTGGGACCCGCGCTACGACGAGTCCGACAACGCCGCAGCAGGCGTGGGCTGAAGGCCGGCGGCGGTGCGCTTCGACATCGTCACGCTGTTTCCCGAGTTGTTCGCGGCGCATCTGCTGCACGGCATCACGCGACGGGCGTTCGAGACTCGACAGGTCGATGTGCGGCTGTGGCCGCTGCGCGATTTCGCAACCGATCCGCACCGCAAGGTCGACGACCGTCCCTATGGCGGCGGCCCGGGCATGGTGATGCTGGCCGAGCCGCTGTTGCGGGCGCTGGACGCCATCAACGCCGATCGCGGCGAGCCGCCAATGGCGGGCTTGCCGGTGGTGCACTTCACGCCGACCGGCACGCGCCTGGACCAGCCGGCGGTTGCGCAGTGGGCGCGAGGCAGCGGCGCGGTGCTGCTGTGCGGTCGTTACGAAGGCATCGACCAGCGGTTGCTGGATGCCCGGGTCACACACCAGATCAGCCTGGGTGACTTCGTACTGTCGGGCGGCGAGCTGCCGGCGCTGGCACTGCTGGACGCGGTGGCGCGGCTGCAGGACGGGGTGCTGAGTGCGCCTTCGCACCAGCAGGACAGCTTCGGCGACGGCTTGCTCGAAGGACCGCACTACAGCCGCCCGGAAGTGCTGGCTGTCGATGGCACGGAACGCGTGGTTCCCGCGCCGCTCTTGTCCGGACACCACGGTGAGATCGCCCGCTGGCGGCGCGAGCAGTCGCTGCAGCTGACCGCCGATCGCCGCCCGGACCTGATCGATGCCGCCCGCACGGCCGGGGGGCTGAACGCTGCCGACGAGCAGTGGCTGCGGCGACGCAACCGCTGACTGACGGGTACCTTCGGGCGAAGATCGTCGCGCGTAGGTCGGGCTATACTCAAAGGCTTTTCGATCCTCTGCGCGGCGAACTCTTTCGGGGTTCACACAAACGACGCTGAATCAGCGCCAACAGCTCATCCATCGAGCATTCCATCCGCCCGCCGCAAGATCGCATGGAGAATCCCACTTGAACCTCATCGCCACCCTAGAGCAGGAAGAGATCACCCGTCTCAACCGCACCATCCCCGTCTTTGCGCCCGGAGACACCGTGATCGTCAGCGTCAACGTCGTCGAAGGCACTCGCAAACGCGTGCAGGCCTACGAAGGCGTGGTGATCGCCAAGCGCAACCGGGGGCTGAACAGCAGTTTCATCGTGCGCAAGATCTCCAGCGGCGAAGGTGTGGAGCGCACCTTCCAGACCTACAGCCCGCTGATCGCCAGCGTCGAGGTCAAGCGCCGCGGCGATGTGCGCCGCGCCAAGCTCTACTACCTGCGCCAGCGCAGCGGCAAGTCGGCGCGAATCAAAGAGAAGCTGGCCTGACCCTCTCGGTCGGCTCGGCCGGCTCGCCCGGCGCTTCGGGCGCCGGCAGCGCTACTTCGCACATCGTCGACCCCCGCATCTTCCCGGTGCTGGGGGTCGACGCACATCTGCCTGCCGTTTCTGTGGACCGACTGAACAGCGCTGCGCTGCGCGAGCGTTTCACGCGCATCGCCGGCTGGTCGCCGGAACTGCTGGGCGATGGCGGCCGTGATGGGGGCGAGATCGATGCCCGCGAGCCGGCCGCCGCTGCTGTGCTGGTGGCCCTGGTGCAGCGCGAAGCCGGGCTGCAGGTGCTGCTGACGCACCGCGCCACGGCCTTGCGCGACCATGCCGGTCAGATCAGTTTCCCCGGGGGCCGCAGCGAGGCCAGCGACCACGGTCCGGCAGATACCGCCTTGCGCGAAGCGCGCGAAGAAATCGGTCTGGCCAGCGAGCTGGTGGAGGTGATTGGATTGCTGCCGGCCTACAGCACCGTCACCCGCTTCGTCGTCACGCCCGTGGTGGTGCTGGTGGATCCGTCGCTGACCCTGCAGCTGGATCCATCCGAGGTCAGCGAAGCCTTCGAGGTGCCGTTGGCCTGGCTGATGAACCCGGCCCATCACCGCCGCCATGCGCTGGTGGTGCAGGGCGTGCCGCGCCAGTTTCTCTCGATGCCCTGGACGGAAACCCGCGCCGACGGCTCGACGCGTGAACATTACATCTGGGGCGCCACTGCGGCGATGTTGCGCAACCTGTACCGGCTGTTGGCTGACTGAGCAATCTGCCGCGGCGCAGAGGCTGCCGATCGCAGCCCCTATGATCCCGGCCGATGAGCTTTTTCGCGGTTCTCCTGGCGCTGCTGATCGAGCAGTTCAAGCCGCTGCCACGCGACAACTGGGTGCACCGGACGCTGGTGTCGTGGGTCGGCTGGACCGGCCGCAACTTCGACGCCGGCAAGCTTCGGCACAGCCGCGTGGTGTGGTGCGTGGCTGTGCTGGGGCCGGCGTTGCTGGTGGGCGGGCTGTATGTGGGGGTGGCCCATCTCAGCACCGTGCTGGCGCTGGTATTCAATGTCGGGCTTTTGTACCTGACGCTCGGTTTTCGGCACTTCAGCCACTACTTCACCGACATCCGCGACGCCATCGATCGCGGCGATGAAGACGCAGCACGTGCGCTGTTGGCCGAATGGCGCCACCTGGATGCGAGTGAATTGCCCCGCACCGAGCTGCTGCGCCATGTGATCGAGCACGCCTTGCTGGCGGCCCACCGGCATGTCTTCGGTGTCTTCTTCTGGTTCGTGCTGCTGTCGGCGGTAGGGCTGGGGCCGACCGGCGCGGTGCTCTACCGCATGGCCGAGTTCAGCATGCGCTATTGGGGCTACCGGCAGTTCGCCTCCGATGTGCCGGCCAACCATGCGTTGCTGACCTTGGCCCGCCGCATGTTTGCGCTGATCGACCACCTGCCTGCACGCCTGACCGCTTTCGGCTTCGCGGTGGTCGGCAACTTCGAAGAAGCGATCAGCAGCTGGCGCCGCGACGCCGGTCTGTGGCAGTTTCAGAGCGAGGGCATCCTGCTGGCGGCGGCTGCCGGTGCGATGGGTGTGCAGTTGGGGGGTGCTGCGGCGCCCGGAGTCACGCCCGATCGATCGAAGACCTTCGTCGCTGGCGGTGACGACGGCAGTGCCGATGCCGAGGGCTCGACCGCAGGAGCCGAGCCGCAACCGGCGCACCTGCAAACCCTGGTCGGGCTGGTGTGGCGGTCGGTGGTGCTGTGGTTGTTCTTGTTGGCTTTGCTGACGCTCGCCAACGTGGTGGGCTGAGGCAGCCCGTTCAGTCGGTCGAGAGTTCGTCCCACAACTCCTGGTAGATGCGCTGACGGCTCGGGCTGATGGCGCCGGCGGCCATCGCATCGCGCACCCCGCAGCCGGGTTCGTGCCGGTGGCTGCAGTTGTGGAACCGGCAGTGGCCGAGCGCCGCGGCAAAGTCGGGCATCAACGTGGCCAGCCGCGCGGGCTCGACCTGGTGCAAGCCGAACTCCTGAAATCCTGGTGAGTCGATCAGTGCGGCGCTGCGGGCATCGTCCAGCCAGTACCAGGTGCTGCTGGTGGTGGTGTGGCGTCCGGTGCCGAGTGCGGTCGAAATTTCACCGACCTGCGCGGCAGCACTCGGCACCAGCAGGTTGACGAGCGTGCTCTTGCCCATGCCGCTGGGTCCCAGGATCAGCGTGGTGCGGTTGTCCAGCCAGGGTTGCAGCGCAACACAGGTGGCATCGGGTTCACGGCGGGCCGCGAGTTCGACCACATCGATGCCCATCGCCCGATACGGCGCCAGCCGCTCCCGCGCCAGCGGCGCCGTGGGCAGGTCGGTCTTGTTGAGGCCGATCAAGGCCGCAATGCCGGCGTCGGCAGCAGCGATCAACGCGCGGCTCAACTGCGACTCACTGAACACCGGCTCCGGCGCCACCAGGATCAGCATCAGATCGAGGTTGGCCGCAAACGACTTGCTGCGCCATTCGTCTTGCCTAAACAGCAGGTTGCGGCGCGGCTCGGTGGCTTCGACCACGCCGCCGTCACCGGTTGTGCGCCACTGCACGCGGTCGCCCACCACCAGATCACCTGCCGTGCCACGGCCCTTGCTGCGCAGGTGGCAGAGCACCCGTTGCACGCCCCCGCTGTGCCCTTCGAATTGAGAGGCGGCTTCGACCATCACATGGCGGCCGTGTGCCGCCACCACCAGGCCCGTTTGCAGCGGCGTTCCGCCGTCCGCCACCGCCTTGCCGGCCATCAGGTCTGCAGCGCGTTGACGCGGGCGGCGCAGATGAAGTCGTTGATCGAGAGACCGCCCACCGAATGGGTGGAGAAGCGCACCGTGCACTGGCCGTAACTCACCGCCAGATCCGGGTGGTGGTCCTGGCTGTTGGCGACCCAGGCAACTGCGTTGACGAAGCCGACCGTGTGGTGGAAATCGTCGAACTCGAAGCGCTTCTGGATCGCACCGTCCGCCAGCGCCCAGCCATCGACCTTCGACAGGTGCTGCGTGACCTCGGCATGGCCCATCGGCGCTTGGCCTTCGAGCGGTTGGCAGTTGCGGGTGGCGAGGTCGTTCATCGGGTGAGGTGGCTTGGAAGTCGGGGGAACAAGGGCGCCGGCGCTGCGCAAGCGTCAGCCAGCCGCCGCGGGTTGCGGCAGCGCGGCCAGCCGCTCGGAGGTTGGCGGATGCGAGTAGTAGAAGCGCACATACAGCGGGTCGGGGGTCAACGTGGCGGCGTTGTCTTCGTGCAGCTTCAGCAAGGCACTCGCCAAGTCGCGGCCATCGGCCTGCTGCGCTGCATAGGCATCGGCCTGGAACTCGTGGCGGCGCGACGACCAAGCCGTCAAAGGCGACAAGAAGTAGCCGAAGGGCGGCAGCGCCAGCATGAACAGCAGCAGCGCCAACGCGTCGTTGGGTGCACCCAGGTTCGGCTCCACACCCAGACCCAGGTAGAAGGCCGGGTTCTGCGCCAGCCAACCCAGCAGCGCGAGCCCGAGCAAACTGAAACCGAAGATGCCGACCATGCGCTGGATCACATGGCGGTGCTTGAAATGCCCCAGCTCGTGCGCCAGCACGGCTTCTACTTCAGCCGGGCTCAAGCGCTGCAGCAGGGTGTCGAAGAATACCACCCGCTTGCTGGCGCCCAGACCGGTGAAGTAGGCATTGGCGTGGGCCGAACGGCGGCTGCCGTCCATCACGAACAAGCCTTTGGCCGCGAAGCCGCAACGCTGCATCAAGGCCTGCACGCGGGCTTTCAGGTCGGCATCGGCCAGCGGCTCGAAGGTGTTGAAGAGCGGCGCGATGACGGTGGGGTAGAGCACCAGCAACACCAGGTTGAAGGCCACCCACGCACCCCAGGCCCACAACCACCACAACCCGCCCGAAGCGCCCATGATCCACAGGATCAATGCAGCCAGGGGCAAGCCGATCAGCGCGCCCACAGCGGTGGCCTTCAACTGGTCGGTCAGCCACAGCTTCGGCGAGCTGCGGTTGAAGCCGAAGCGCTGTTCGATCCTGAAGGTGCTGTACCAATCCAGCGGCAATTCGATCCGGGCGCCGATGACGGTGAACGCAGCGAGCAGCAGCAACTGGTATCCCAGCGGGCCCGGTGAACGCTCCATCGACCATCCAAGCGCTTCGCGCACCCCGTGGTTCAGGGCATCCAGGCCGCCCAACAAGGTCCAACCCAGCAGCACCGTGCTGGACAGGGCGGTGGTGAAAATGCCGAAGCGGCCCTTGGCCAGGGTGTAGTCGGCCGCGCGGCGGTGGGCTTGAGGCGTGACCGTGCCGGCGAAAGCCGGAGGCACCTGGTTGCGGTGCAGCGCCACATGCCGCATCTGGCGCGTGGCCAGCCAGAACTTGCAGGCCAATGACAGCAGCAAGGCCGCTGCGAAGGCCAGGGTGAAGGTGGATGCCTGCATACAACCGAAGTTTAGGCGTCGGTCAGAATCACCGCTGCCAACATCGCCGTTGCCCCAAGCCTGCTTCATTCCACGCCATGACCGACACCGTGCTTGCCCTTGCCGACCAGAACCTGGTCTGGATCGACCTGGAGATGACCGGCTTGCTGCCGGACACCGACCGCATCATCGAGATCGCGGTGGTGGTCACCGACCCGCATCTGAACGTGCGAGTCGAAGGCCCCGTGCTGGCGATCCATCAGAGCGATGCGGTGCTGGCCTCGATGGACGCATGGAACACCGGCACCCACGGCAAGAGCGGGCTCACCGAGCGGGTGCGGGCGTCGACCATCGACGAAGCCGAAGCCGAGCGGCAGGTGATCGAGTTCCTGTCGGCTTATGTGCCCAAAGGCAAGAGCCCGATGAGCGGCAACAGCATCTGCCAGGACCGGCGCTTCATGGCGCGAACCATGCCGGCCTTGGAAGCCTTCTTCCATTACCGCAACCTGGATGTCAGCACGCTGAAGGAACTGGCCCGGCGCTGGAAGCCGGCGGTGATGGGCAGCTTCAAGAAGGCCCAGGCGCACACGGCGCTGGCGGACATTCACGAATCGATCGACGAGTTGGTGCACTACCGCACGCACCTGCTGGCGCTTTGACCGCGCAGCCCCCGCTTGCATGTCATGGCTGTGACTCGCGCCCTGTCTAAACTGAGGCGATGAACGACGTTTCCAGCGCAGTGCACCCACATCCTGCGCAACCCTCGGGCATGCCGGTCGCACTCGAACTGCCCCTGCTGAACCGCGAGCAATCCCTGCTGCAGTTCAACGCACGCGTGCTGGCGCAAGCCCGGCGCGACGATGTGCCACTGCTGGAGCGGCTGCGCTACATCACGATCGTTTCGTCCAACCTGGACGAGTTCTTCGAGGTGCGGGTGGCCGACATCGTCGAAGCCTCGCGCCTGCCGGGCTCGGGGGTCACGCGCGCCGACATCGCCCATGTGGCCGCTGCTGCCCATGCACTGATCGACGAGCAGTACACCGTTTTCAACGACATCGTGATGCCGGCGCTGCAGCGGCAGGGCATCGTGGTGTTGAACCATTCCGAGCGCAACAAGGCGCAGCGCGCGTGGGTTGCCGACTTCTTCGAAGGTCAGGTTCGGCCGCTGCTGGTGCCGGTCAGCCTGGACCCGAGCCACCCATTCCCGCTGGTGGCCAACAAGTCTTTGAACTTCATTGCCCGGCTCGACGGGCGCGATGCCTTCGGCCGCGACAACCGCATTGCCATCGTCAAGGTGCCGCGGGTGCTGCCGCGCGTGATCCGCCTGCCGGCCGAGCTGACACCGGGGCGCCAGGGCTTCGTCTTGCTGACGAGCGTGATCCGTGCCCACCTGGCCGAGCTGTTTCCAGGCCGCACGGTGGAACACTTCTCGCAATTCCGTGTCACCCGCGATTCGGATCTGGAAGTCGACGACGACAACGTCATCAACCTTCGCCAGGCGCTGCGCACGGGTCTGACGACGCGCCATTTCGGTCGCGCCATTCGGCTCGAGGTGGTCAGCACCTGCCCGCCCGAGTTGCACCGGATGCTGCGGCTGGAATTCGACCTGCCTGAGGACGCGCTGTACCTGGTCAACGGCCCGGTCAATCTGGTGCGCCTGAATCAGTTGATCGACCAGGCCGATGCCGATCACCTGCGCTTCTCCCCTTTCGAGGCTGTATGGCCCGAGCGCCGTTTGCCGCGTGGCGGGTCGATCTTCCAGCGTCTGCGCCAGGGCGATGTGCTGCTGCACCATCCCTTCGAGAGTTTCGATCCGGTGGTGCAGTTCTTGCGCGAAGCGGTCTACGACCCCGATGTGCTGGCCATCAAGCAAACCATCTACCGCACCGGCACCCTGTCGGCACTGATGGACCTGCTGATCGAAGCGGTGCGGCGTGGCAAGGAAGTGCTGGTGGTGGTGGAGCTGAAAGCGCGTTTCGACGAAGAGGCGAACATCAACTGGGCCGAGCAACTCGAAGCGGTGGGCGCGCAGGTGGTGTACGGCATCGTCGGTTTGAAAACCCATGGCAAGCTGATGCTGCTGACGCGCCGCGAGGGCAGCCGGCTGCGCCGCTATGCCCACCTGTCGACCGGCAACTACAACGCCCGCACTTCGCGTCTGTACACCGACATCGGCTATCTCACGGCCGACCCCGGCCTGACCGCCGATGCCGATGCGGTGTTTCTGCAGTTGGCCAGCCAAACGAAAGTGCGCGCGCCGAAGCACCTGCTGACAGCGCCGTTCTTTCTGCACAAGCGGATGCTGCGACACCTGGCCCAGGTGGCCGAAGCAGCAAGCGCAGGTGCACCGGCGCGCATCGTCATCAAGGTCAACGCATTGACCGACCCGCCGCTGATCCATGCGCTGATGGCCGCCGGGCAGGCCGGCACACAGATCGATCTGATCGTGCGCGGTGCCTGCATGCTGCCGCCCGGCGTGCCGGGTCACACCGACAACATCCGCGTGCGGTCGGTCGTGGGCCGGTTTCTGGAGCATTCGCGGATCATGTATTTCCGCTGGGGGCCAGGCGATGACGACGAGGTGCTCTACCTCAGCAGTGCCGACTGGATGAGCCGCAACATGTTCCGCCGGGTCGAGCTGGCATGGTCGATCACCGACGCGGCCACGCGCCAGCGCGTGATCGACGAGTGTCTGGTGCCCTATCTGCACGACGAAGCCGACAGCTGGACGCTCGGACCCGACGGTCGCTACCAGCGCGTGGCCGAGCAAGGCATCAGCGCCCAGCAGGCGCTGATGACCCGCTACAGCTGATGCGGGAACCGACGCAGAAGACCCGCTCGAAGAAGCACACGATGGACCTGATCCTGTGGCGCCATGCCGAGGCGATCGATGCCGAAGTGCCGGTGTCGATCGAAGACGATCTGCAACGTGCCCTGACCGCCAAGGGCGAGCGCCAGGCGCAGCGCATGGCCGCCTGGCTGAACCGGCAGCTGCCCGCCAGCACCCGCGTGCTGGCGAGCCCGGCGCTGCGATGCCAGCAAACCGCTGCTGCGCTTGAGCGCAAGTTCAAAACCGTGCCCGCGCTGGCGCCCGATGGCAGCGTCGACGCCCTGTTGCAGGCCACCCGCTGGCCCGATGCACGCGAGCCGGTGCTGGTGATCGGCCACCAGCCCACACTGGGCATCGCTTGCGCTTACCTGTTGGCCGGCCAGCCCGTGCCCTGGACGGTGCGCAAGGGCGCGGCGTGGTGGCTGCGGGCCCGGGAGCGAGACGGTGCGATGCAGGTGGTGCTGCATGCGGTGGTGTCGCCCGAGGTGGTCTGAAGCAACGGGTGCCGATCCGAGATCGACAGCAACAGCGGCAGCAGCGATCCCTGCAACAGCCGCAGCGCCGACGACTACAGGACCAGTTCGGCCACCGGCAGCACCAGCTTCATCGGCCCGTTGCGCGCCCAGGTGCCCGCTTCCTCGTGCAGCAGGTAGGCGGTGCGGGGGTGCGCAGCGGCCCAGTCGGCCGGGTAGTCGAGCCGGGCTTCCTTGCCGCGAGTCTTCAGAGACAACACCCCCGTGTCGGCCGCGCCGCGCGCATGGCAGGTCAGTGCCGCCAACCGCAGGCACAGCACCTGCCATGCGAAGCCTTCGTTGCCCAGTTGCGACTCCAGCTTGCGCAAACCGCCGCGCTGGCCCAGCACCAGGTCGCCGATGCGGCGCTGCTGGCTTTGAGAAAAGCCCGGCACATCGGCGTTGGCGAGCAGGTAGGCACTGTGGCGGTGGTGGTCGTGGTGCGACACCATCTGGCCGATCTCGTGCAGCGCGCAGGCCCAGGCCAACTCGCGCCGCAATTCCGGGTCGGTTTGGAGCTTGGGCTCGGCTGCCGCCAACCCGTCGAACAGCGCCAACGCCACACTGGCCACCCGTGCGGCCTGCGCGGTGTCGACCGCGAAGCGCTGCTGCAGCTCGAGCACCGATTCATCGCGCAGGTCGCCGGAGGTTTCGCCGCGCAGGGCCTGCAGCCGGTCGTGCAGATCGATCATCACGCCCTGGCGCAAGGCGCCCTTGGCAGCCCACAGCGTGTCGATCTGAAAGTGCGTCGCCAGCGTGTAGAGAATCGCCAGGCCCCCAGCCAGCACCGCGCGGCGGTCGGGCCGCAGGCCCGGCAGGTCGATGCGGTCGAAGCTGCCGGCTTGCAGGCAATGTTCGATGCACCAGCGCAGGCCGTCGGGTGTGATGCGACCGTCGCTGCGCCCTGCGGCCAGCAACACGCCCGACACCGCGCCGGCTGTGCCCGACGACCCCAGCGCCTGTTGCCAGTGCTCGCGGGCGAAAGGCTGCAGCGCTTCTTCCAGCTCGGCTCCGGTGGCGACCTGGGCGCCGCGAAAACCGGCTTCGCTGATGCGGCCGTCCTCGAAGAAGCGCTGCGACAGGCTCACACAACCCACGCCGAAAGATTCGACCACCCGCGGCACTGCGCCTTTGCCGAGGATCAATTCGGTGCTGCGCCCGCCGATGTCGATCACCAGCCGCGGGTCTTCGCTGGGCTGCAGGTGGGCCACGCCGGCATAGATCAGGCGCGCTTCTTCGCGCCCCGAGATGACTTCGATCGGAAAGCCGAGCGCGTCCTGGGCGCGCAGCAAAAAGGCGTTGCGGTTGCGCGCCTCGCGCAGCGTCTGAGTGGCGACGGCGCGCACCTGCCCGGGCTCGAAACCGGCCAGCCGGGTGGCAAAACGCCGCAAGCAGGTCAAACCGCGTTGCGCTGCGTCTTCGACCAGGTGGCCCTGCGCATCGAGACCGGCACCTAGGCGCACGGTTTCTTTCAGGTAGTCGATGCGCCGGTAGCGGCCGTGGGGCAGGTGGCCGATCTCGAGCCTGAAGCTGTTCGAGCCCATGTCCACCGCGGCCAACGGGCCACCCGGGCTGACGCTTGATTTCATGGCGCGGATGCTAACCGTCGCTTCGTGCGCGGGCTGCACCGCCGGTGCCTTCCTACAATCGCCGGCTTCGCCAGCTGCTGAACAGGAGAGACGCCATGCTCAAGGAAGACTTCGACACGTTGGTGCCGGCGCGGGGCGGCATCGCTCGGCGCGCATTCGTGCAGGGCACATTGGGCAGCGGATTCGCCGCCGCGGTGATGCCGGTGGTGGCGCAAACGGTCATCAAGACCTCGTCCGACGGCCTGGACGTGGGCGAGGCCATGGTCACGGTCGGTGACTTCAAGATGCCGGTCTACCACGCTGCACCAAAGGGCAAGCGCAACCTGCCGGTGGTGCTGGTGGTCAGCGAGATCTTCGGCGTGCACCAGCACATCGCCGATGTGGCGCGGCGGTTTGCGCAACAAGGCTACTTCGCGGTGGCCCCGGAGCTGTTCATCCGGCAGGGCGATGCGGCGGCCTACGGCGAAATCGCCAAGCTGATCAGCGAGGTCATCTCCAAGGTGCCCGACGGGCAGGTGATGGGCGATCTGGATGCCACCGTGGCCTGGGCCGGTGCGCAGGGCGCCGATGCGTCGCGCGTCGGCATCACCGGCTTTTGCTGGGGCGGCCGCATCACCTGGCTCTACAGCGCGCACAACCCGGCGGTCAAAGCCGGCGTGGCCTGGTACGGGCGGCTGGTGGGGCCGACATCGGCGCTCAATCCCAAGCATCCGGTGGATGTGGCGGGTGCGTTGAAGGGGCCGGTGCTGGGTCTGTATGGCGGTGCCGACAGCGGCATCCCGCTGGACACCGTGGAGCAGATGAAGAAGGCGCTGGCAACCGGAAGCGCGGCCGCCAAGGCCAGCGAATTCGTGGTCTATCCCGAAGCCCCGCATGCCTTCCATGCCGACTACCGACCGAGCTACCGTGAAGCCGCCGCCAGCGATGGCTGGAAGCGCTGCCTGGCCTGGTTCAAAACGCACGGCCTGGCCTGACCGCGCGGTGCCGTGACCCTGCTCTGGATCGTCATCGCCACCGCAGCCGGTGGCGTGCTGTCGGTGTTGGTGGCGGCTTCGCTGACGCTGGCGGTGCTGAGCCGGGTGGTCAAGAGCCTGGTGAGTTTGTCGGCGGGCGTGTTGCTGGGCACAGCGCTGCTGCAGGTGCTGCCGGAAGCGTTCGAGGGCAGCGCGTCGCCGCAGGCGCTGTTCGGCACGCTGCTGGGTGGCTTGCTGTTCTTCTGGTTGCTGGAGAAGACCGAGCTGTACCGCCACGACCACCACCACGAAGGCGACGGGCACGACCACCACCACCATCACGACGCCCAACAGGCTGGGCGGGGTGGCTTGTCGGTGCTGGTGGGCGACACGGTTCACAACTTCTGCGACGGGGTGATCATCGCCGCCGCTTTCCTGGCCGACCCGGGGCTCGGCCTGGTGACCGCGCTGGCGATCATGGCGCACGAGATCCCGCAGGAAGCCGGCGACTACATCGTGCTGCTGAACGCGGGTTTCAGCCGGGGGCGGGCGTTGTTCTTCAACGCCATCTCAGGACTGGCGGCCGTGGTGGGCGGCGTGACGGGCTACTACCTCGTGGGCCCCTGGCAGTCGGTGCTGCCCTACCTGCTGGTGGTGGCGGCCAGCAGCTTCGTCTATGTGGCGGTGGCCGACTTGCTGCCGCAATTGCAGCGGCGCCTGCCCTGGCGCGAAACCGCATCGCAACTGCTGTGGCTGGTGGCTGGTTTGGGGCTGGTGGGGGTCGCGATGACGATTCGCCATTCGCATTGAGCGCGCAGAGACAAGCTACTTGATGACCAGCACGGGCAGATGCCCGTGCGCCAGCACCTGCTGCGTTTCACTGCCCAGCAGCAGCGCGTTCATGCCGCGGCGGCCGTGCGAGCCCATCACCACCAGATCGCAACGCTGGAAGCGCGCATGTTCGAGGATCGCTTCCCAGGGGTGCAGGGCTTCGACCGTGTGCCCGTGGAACGGCACGCCGGCCTGGCTCGCCGCAGCCTCGACGACCTGCAAGCGGGCGGCGGCTTCGCGTTCCTGGTGGTCGTAGTAGTCGGGCGGGGGCACCGGCTGCAGCTCGGAGATGGCGCTGAACGGAAACGGCTCCTTCACCGCCAGGCCGTAGACCGTGCCACTTGCCAGCCGCGCGAGCTCCAGCGCGGCTTGCAGCGCCTTGTCGGTGACCTCGGAGCCGTCGGTGGGAAACAGGATGCGCTGGTACATGTTGTGGAGTTCTGGCGGTTGATTCAGCGGTAGAGCCAGCGTTGCTTCAGCACTGATTTCAGCGACTCGGCAAGTCGACCTGCAAGGTCTTGCCACCCCAGCCGTGGCGCTGGTCGCGGCCCTGGACCGTGACGGTGCGCACCCCGGCGGGGATCGCCACGCCCTGCAGGTCGCGGGTGAACGGCTGTTCGTCGGCATGGTCGTGCCACAAGGTGCGCACGCCGTACACAGTGCCGCCGTTGCCGCGCACGCGGAAGGCGTCGGCATAGCGCTCTTGGCTGTCGTACGGGGAGGACATCGTCACCTCGAAATCCCAGCGTCCGGGTGTGCCGCTGCTGGGCCGCACCGTGGCCTGCAGCACATCCGGATGCTGCTGGGCCGATGGCGCGGGCTGCGACAAAGACGCCGTGGTTGCGAGCGTCAAGCAAGCCGACAGCGTGCCGGTGAGCCATCCGCGAACGAGGGCGTGGCTCATCCGCCGTCTCCCTTGGCCACCGGGCGCATCGGGTCGCTGCACCACTCGCTCCAAGAGCCGGGGTAGAGGGTGCTGATGCCGAGCCCGGCATGCGCCATGGCCAGCAGGTTGTGGCAAGCGGTGACGCCGGAGCCGCATTGCTGCACCACGGCCTTCGGCTCGCCTGCGCCATCGGCGCCGGCGATCAGACCCTCGAAATCGGCCCGCAGGTCGGCGGCCGGCCTGAAGCGGCCATCGGCCTGCAAGTTTTTTTTGAAGAACCGACTCTGCGCACCGGGAATGTGGCCGCCCACCGGGTCGAGCGGTTCGACATCGCCCCGGTAGCGTTCGGCGGCGCGGGCGTCCAGCACCTTCAACCTGCCGAGTCCCGCCAGCAGATGGGTCGCATCGATGGTCGGCATTGCGGGCTCGGCAGTGGCGGGGTAGGGCGGCTGCGCGATCGGCTGGCCGGGCGCTGTGGTCCACGCGCCGCCAGCTGCTTTCCAGGCCGCAGCGCCGCCGTCCAGCACCGCCACGTCGGCGTGGCCCAGCCAGCGCAGCAGCCACCAGGCACGCGACGCATAGGGCAGGCCGTGTGCGTCGTAGGTGACCACCTGCACGCCAGGGGCGATGCCCCAATCGCCGGCTTGTCGCGCCAGTGTGTCGCGGTCGGGCAATGGATGGCGGCCGTTGTGGCCGCTTTTCTGACCCGACAGCTGGCGCTCCAGATCGGCATGCTGTGCGCCGGAAATGTGTCCGGAGTCGAAACCGCGTTGTCCGGCAGCCGGATCGCCGAGGTCGAAGCCACAGTCCAGCACCACGAGTGGCGTGGCAGATGACTGCAGCTGTTGCAGCGCTTGAGCAGAGATCAGGGTGTCGTGGGCCATGGCGATTCTTACGAAGCGAGTGGGTCAGTCGGTGCGACGCGGCGGCAGCGCCGGGCGGCGAATGTTCGGCCGCAGAAAGGTGGCTGCCACCCCCGCGCCGACGATCAACACCATACCCCCGAGCGCCACGCCCGTCACCGGGTCGCCGAAGGCCAGCACGCCGATCCCGAAAGCGAACACCACGCCCAGGTACTGCAGCGAAGCGATGCCGAGCGTGGCACCGGTGGTGTACGCACGCGTCAGCATCCATTGCGCAGCGGTGGCCAGGCAACCGATCACCAACAGCAAGCCGACCCCCGGCACCGTGTGCGCATGCAGTCCGCCGGTGAGCGTCGACAACAGCAAGCCCAGCACGACGCCACTGGCGCTGAAGTACAGCACCACGCGTTCACCGGGTTCGCCCACGCGGCCCAGCGAGGTCACCTGCAGGTAAGCGGTGGCTGCCAGCAAACCCGAAGCCAGACCGAAGACGCCGCCCGCGAACTGTTGCGCTTCGATCGTCGGCTGCAGCACCAGTGCCACGCCGACGAAGCCGCCGGCCACCGCCAGCAGCAAACGCCAATCGACCGGGTTGGCGTTCTGCAATGCGGGCGTGGCGCCGCGCCAGGCGGCGATGCGCGGAATCGCCAGCAGAAAGAGCGCGATCCACACCGACGACATGATGTTGAGGGTGGTGGCGGTGGCCAGCGGCAGCGCGGCCAGCGCCTGGAACCACAAGCACATCGACACCGTTCCGGTGATGCTGCGCACCGCATGCATGCCGGGCACTGGGGTGCGCCAGCCGATGCCCCGTACGCGCAGCACCACCAGCATCAGCACCAAGCCGATGGCCGAGCGGTACATCACCAGCTCGCCCGCACCATAGAGCGGCGAAGCCAGCTTCACCACCGCACCCATCAATGCGAACAACAGGGCGGCGCCGGCCATCAGCAACGACGGCGCCAGACCCGAGCGCAGGGTGGTCAGAGGATCGCTTTCAACCGAGATCGAGCTCGCGTCGGTACCACTCGTGGAAGTGCTGCATGCCGTCTTCCATCGGGCTCTGGTAGGGGCCCGCGTCGTCGTCGCCGCGATCCATCAGTGCCTTGCGCCCGGCGTCCATGCGCAAGGCGATCTCGTCGTCTTCTTCGCAGGTTTCCAGATAGGCAGCCTGCTGCGCCTGCACGAGCTCGGGCTCGAAGGCGGCGATCTCCTCAGGATAGTAGAACTCCACCAGGTTCAGGGTGCGCTGCGGACCCTGCGGGAGAAGGGTCGACACCACCAGCACATGGGGATACCACTCGACCATCACGCCGGGATACAGCGTGAGCCAGATCGCGCCGTGCTTCAGGGGCTGTTCGGGGTGCTGTGCCAGCACTGCGTCTTGCCAGCGGCGGTAGGCGGCACTGCCGGCTTTGGCCAGCGATGGCTGCAAGCCCACGGTCTGCACCGAGTGATGGCGGCCGAACTCCCAGCGCAGATCGTCACAGGCCACGAAGCCGCCCAGGCCGGGGTGAAACGGGCCGACGTGGTAGTCCTCCAGGTAGACCTCGATGAAGGTCTTCCAGTTGTAGGCGCAGTCGTGGACATGGGCGCTGCCGTAGACGAATCCGCTGAAGTCCAGATCGGCCGCGGCGCCCAGCTGCGCCAGATCGGTGGCCACATCGCGCCCGCCTGTGCGGCGCTCGAACAGCAGCCCTTGCCAGTCCTGCAGGGGATAGTTGCGCAGGTTCAGGCACGGGTCTTCGTCGAAGTGCGGCGCTCCCACCAACCGCCCGTGCAGGTCGTAGGTCCAGCGGTGCAAGGGGCAGACGATGTGCGACGCTGCATGCCCCCTGTTGTTGCCGTCGACACGCCCGCGGCCCTTCAACATGAGGGCTTGGCGGTGGCGGCAGACGTTGGAGATCAGCTCGACCCCGCTTTCGGTGCGCACCAAAGCACGGCCTTCACCTTCCTGGGCCAGGGTCAGGTGGTCGCCGATCTCGGGCACCGACAGCCGGTGTCCGACGTAACGCGGGCCAGGATCGAATATGCGCACCGACTCGCGCCGGTAGACGGCGTCGTCGAAGTAGCTGCTGACTGGAAGTTGCGCGTGGCTGCGCTGGAGAGCTTGGAGACTGATGCTCAGGTCCGACATGATCCGAACGGATCCTCCTTCTTCAAAGAGTCGACCCTGTCGCCCGGTGGCCCCGCGAGCGACAAACGTGTGACGGCTGCGCAACGATCTGCACAGCCGGTGAAAGAGGGCTCGATTCTAGCGGCGCCCTCCCTTGCCCAAAACCATGGCCCTACACCCTCGCCTGGGCCGTCTGCCGCGACCCCGCACGCGCCATGCCCGGCGGCTGGATGAGGGCTGATTCGCATTGTCTAGAATCGTTCCTGAATTTCATCTTCTGAAATGGCCCGCAGCATCGCCTCCCAGACCCCATCGCCAACCGCCAAACCGGCCGCGTCCGCAGCCGATGCTGCGCGCTCGGCGGCGATTGCCCAGGCTCCTGCCAACTACGAGGCAGCCCTCGAAGAGCTGGACCGCTTGGTGCAGCAGATGGAAGGCGGCCAGCTGCCGCTGGACCAGTTGCTGGACGGCTACCGCAGGGGCACGCAGTTGCTCGGCTATTGCCGCAGCCGCCTGCAGTCGGTCGAGGAACAGGTGAAGCTGCTGGACGATGGCCAGCTCAAGTCCTGGAGCGCTGGATGAGTGGTCCGGTGCAGACAGATCTGGATGTGCCGGCAGTCGAGCACCGGTCCGCCGCATGGGCTCCGGCGCAACTCCGGACCGACGATTTCGCCAGTTGGGCCGCCGCGGAGCGGGTTGCAGTCGAAGCCGCGCTGGACCGATGGGTGCCGGCCGATGCGCCGGCCGGATTGGGTTTGGCGATGCGCTACGGTGTACTCGATGGTGGCAAGCGGCTGCGACCGCTGTTGGTGCTGGCGGCTTGCCAGGCGGTGGCGGGCGACCGCGTGGCGGCGATGCGCGCCGCAGTGGCGGTCGAACTGGTGCATGCCTATTCGCTGGTGCACGACGACATGCCCTGCATGGACGACGATGTGCTGCGCCGTGGCAAACCGACCGTGCATGTCGAATTCGGTCAGGCTCAGGCGATGCTGGCGGGTGATGCGATGCAGGCGCTGGCCTTCGAGGTGCTGACCCCCGAGTCGGGGCTCGATCCCGCCCTGCAGGCCCGGCTGGTGGCGTTGCTGGCGCGTGCCGCCGGCCATGCCGGCATGGCCGGCGGTCAGGCCATCGACCTGGCCAGCATCGGGCAGCCCTTGGGTGAAGCCGCGCTGTGCGACATGCACCGCCGCAAGACCGGCGCCCTGTTGCACGCCAGCGTGCTGATGGGGGCTGCCTGCGCGCCCGATGGCCTGCGCCAGACTGCCAGCGGGGCCGGGCTGACGGCAGCGCTGTCGGACTATGGCGCCGCCATCGGGCTCGCCTTTCAGGTGGTCGACGACATCCTGGACGAAACCCAGGCGTCTGCCACGCTCGGCAAGACCGCCGGCAAGGACCGCCACCACAACAAGCCCACCTATGTCTCGGTGCTGGGGCTGCCGGCCGCGCGCGCGCATGCCGAGCGGCTGCGGCAGCAGGCCCATGCCGCGTTGGGGCGAAGCGGCGTGGCCGCATCAGCGGGCCTGCTGGCGATGCTGGCCGACCAGGTGGTCGAACGCGAAAGCTGAAAGCCTGAGACCTGTGAAAACACCCGCCACCGATGCCTGACCTGCTGCACTCGATCAACAGCCCCGCCGACCTGCGCCGCCTGAGCCGCGCCGATCTGCAAACGGTGGCCACACAGCTGCGCAGCTATGTGCTGCAAACCGTCAGCCAGACCGGCGGGCACCTGGGCAGCAACCTGGGCACGGTCGAGCTGACCGTGGCGCTGCATTACGTCTTCAATACCCCGCACGACCGGCTGGTGTGGGATGTGGGCCACCAAACCTATCCGCACAAGGTGTTGACCGGCCGCCGCGACCGCATGCACACCCTGCGCCAGGCCGGCGGGGTGGCAGGATTCCCGCGCCGCGACGAAAGCGAGTACGACACCTTCGGCACCGCCCACAGCAGCACCAGCATCAGCGCTGCCCTCGGCATGGCATTGGCTTCCCAGTTGAAAGGCGAGGACCGCCATGCGGTGGCGGTGATCGGTGACGGCGCGATGAGCGCCGGCATGGCTTTCGAGGCGCTCAACAACGCCGGTGTCAGCCATGCGGGTGTCAATGCCAACCTGCTGGTGGTGCTGAACGACAACGACATGTCGATCAGCCCACCCGTGGGCGCACTGAACAAGTATCTGGCGCGGTTGATGAGCGGCCATTTCTACGAGACCGCGCGCCAGGGAGTCAAGGGCGTGCTGAAGAACGCGCCGCCGTTGTTCGAGCTGGCGCGGCGCTTCGAGGAACACGCCAAGGGCATGGTCGTGCCCGGCACCATCTTCGAAGAGTTCGGCTTCAACTATGTAGGCCCGATCGACGGCCACGATCTGGACGCGTTGATCCCTACGCTCGAGAACTTGCGCGCCAAGAGCGGTCCGCAGTTCCTGCATGTGGTGACCAAGAAGGGCTATGGCTACACGCTGGCCGAAGCGGATCCGGTCAAATACCACGCCGCCAGCAGCAAGTTCGATCCGGCGAAGGGCTTTGCCGCCAGCAAACCCGGCAAGCCCAGTTTCACGCAGGTCTTCGGCCAGTGGTTGTGCGACATGGCCGAAGCCGATCCCCGTCTGGTGGCGATCACCCCGGCGATGCGCGAAGGCTCGGGCATGGTCGAGTTCCACCGGCGCTTCCCGAACCGCTACCACGATGTCGGCATCGCCGAGCAGCATGCGGTGACGTTTGCGGCAGGCATGGCCTGCGAGGGTCTGAAGCCGGTCGTGGCGATCTACAGCACCTTTCTGCAGCGCGGCTACGACCAGCTGATTCACGATGTCGCGATCCAGAACCTGCCGGTGGTGTTTGCGCTCGACCGTGCGGGCATCGTCGGCGCCGACGGGCCGACGCATGCCGGCGCCTATGACATCGCCTATGTGCGCTGCGTGCCCAACTGCAGCCTGCTCGCACCCAGCGATGAAAACGAATGCCGGCAGGCGCTGACCACCGCGTTTCGTCATGGCAGCGGGCCTGTGGCGGTGCGCTACCCCCGCGGTGCCGGTGTCGGCGCCGACATCGACAAGGCCCTCACAGACTGGCCCTGGGGCAAGGGCGTGGTGCGACGCGAAGGCACCCCGCGCAGTGACCCGCGGCCAGGTCGGCGCGTTGCCATTCTCGCCTTCGGCACCTTGCTGCATGCAGCCTTGGCAGCGGCCGACAAGCTCGGCTCGACGGTCGCCGACATGCGTTTCGTCAAGCCACTGGACACCGAGCTGGTGCTGCGCTTGGCGCGCAGCCACGACGGACTGGTGACGGTCGAAGAAGGCTGCGTGATGGGCGGCGCCGGCAGCGCGGTGCTGGAATGTCTGGCCGAAGCCGGGCTCGCGGTGCCGGTGCTGCAGCTGGGCCTGCCGGATGTTTTTACCGAACACGGCGACCCGGCCGCGATCCTCGCTGCTTGCGGACTCGACGCCGCGGGCATCGAGCAGTCGATCGTCGGCCGCTTCGGCAGTCGCCCGGCGCTGGTGGCCTGAGTTCTGCATCCCGTCTGCGTCACGTCGCCGCGCAACGGCACGACCGTTCAAGCGCTTGCAATGCCGTCGTGCAACCCGCAGGGCGCTGCGGTCGCTGCTTTGATGTCATCCTTGGCAGACCATGAGTGATCTGAACGACATGCTCCACATTCCGGCCCTGCCGATCCCCGACACGCAAAGTGAGGTCGACCACCGTCACCTTGCGATTCAGCGCGTGGGCATCAAGGACCTTCGCTATCCGCTGATGTTGCGCGTGGCCGGTGCGGTGCAGGCCACGGTGGGCACCTGGTCGCTCGACGTGGCGCTGCCCGCCGAAGCCAAGGGCACCCACATGTCGCGGTTCGTGGCCTGGCTGGACGAAATGGCCGTGGCCGAGACGGCGATCGACGCACCCACCTTGCTCGAGCGCCATGCGGCGATGCTCACCAGGCTGGCTGCCAAGGAAGGCCGCACCGAGGCCGCCTTCGACTTCTTCATCCGAAAGCGCGCGCCGGTGTCGGGTGTGCAGAGCCTGCTCGACTACCGTGGCCGCTTCATCTGTGAGACCCGCAACCGCGACTCCCGCAACAGCGAGACCCGCGATACCGCGGCAGGCGAGCCCCCGACCACCACCTGGGCCGAGGTCGCCGTACCGGTCAAGAGCTTGTGTCCGTGCTCGAAGGAAGTTTCCGACTACGGCGCGCACAACCAACGCTCGATCGTGACCATCCGTGTCGAGTTGCTGCAGCCGGTGGAATGGACCGAGCTGGTGCGCTTCGCCGAAGACCAGGCGTCGAGCGAAATCTGGCCGATGTTGAAGCGCGCCGACGAGAAGTGGGTCACCGAGCATGCCTACGAGAACCCGAAGTTCGTCGAAGACCTGGTGCGCGACGTGGCACTGGCATTGAACCGCGATGCGCGAATCGGGCGGTATTCGGTCGATGTCGAGAACTTCGAGTCGATCCACAACCACAGCGCGTATGCGCGGATCGAGCGCTGAGCCAACGGGCTGAAGGTTTGAAGGGCGGAAAGGCAGCAGCCAATGGCTGAGCAGTCGGTGGGGTGCTCCGGTCCGACGCGGGATGCGTGAGCGACTTCAGCCGGGATTCCGGCCCCGCTGCGCGTTCCCCGTGACGCACTTCACACCTCGCAGCAGCGTGTAGGAACTTGCCTTACAGCGCTGCTGGAAAAAGCGGGACTGAAGCGACGGAGATGACCTGATGTCGCAGTCCATTTGTGCTGCCTACAGTTCATTCCAACGCACCGCCCACCTCACCCTGCAAGCTGCGTTCATTCCACCCGCCGCACACCTGGAGCCCGACATGACCTCTGAGCAAATCCTGGCCGAAATCCGCGAAGCCAATCTGTCCTACCTGATGCTGGCACAAAGCCTGGTGCGCCAAGACCTGGAACAAGCGCTGTTCCGCCTGGGTGTCAACGAAGACACCGCCAAGCTGATCGGCGCGCTGACCCCGGCGCAGATGATGAAAGTCGCCACCGGCAACACGCTGCTGTGCCGCTTCCGCATGGACGACGACATGGTCTGGAACCTGCTGACCAGCCACGGCAAAGGCGCAGCCAACGACGGCATGAGCCGTCTGCACGCATCGATTCTGATGGCCGGTCGCCACCAAGAAGCCGCCTGACCGTCATTCACACCACCAGCCGGAGGAGCACGACATGGCCCGCAACAAAAGCATCCTGACCGAAGCCCGCCAGATCGAGCGCGCGGTCATCCTGATCAACCTCGGTGCCCGCCTGCAGGTGCTGGAGTCGGAAACCGATCTGAGCTACGAGCGCTTGCTGCGTCTGTACAAGGAAGTTGCGGGCAAGAGCCCGAGCAAGGGCCAGCTGCCGTTCTCCACCGACTGGTTCATGACCTGGCAGCCCAATATCCACAGCAGCCTGTTTTTGAACATCCACGAATACCTGAACAAGGTCGCCGCGATCGACGAGATCGACGTGGTCATCAAGGCCTACCAACTCTATGTGGAACAGATGGCGTCACAAGGGCTCGAGCCGCTCTTGAGCGTGACCCGCGCCTGGCGCCTTGTGAAGTTCGTCGACAACGGCATGCTCACGATGACCGCCTGCAGCAAATGCAGCGGCCACTATGTCACCCACCCGCACGAGATCGCCCGGCACTATGTCTGCGGGTTGTGCAACCCGCCGGCAAGGGCGGGCAAAGGTCGGCTGGCCGGCAGCCTGGGTGCGCTGGGCAACAGCCCCGGCCGCTTTCCGGTTGAAACGCCGGTCGCACTGGCAGCCTGATTTTTCGGATGTCGCTCAAGTACTGGCAACGGTTGCCGACAACCCATTGAGTGCATTGCATGTCTCCTCCTGGCACAGTTCGCTGTGCTTTCAAGCGGACCTCTCGGGGTCCGCTTTTTTTATGCCCGCCTCCAGCATGAAGCTCGTTCCGTTTTCGTGCCAGTACCTGCGCGTCGACGGGGCCCTGCCTTTCGGCCTGCGCGACGCCGGTGGCCGCCTGTTGCTGGCCGCCGGGCAGATCCTGCGCGGCTCTGCGCTGCTGACTCAGTTGCAGCATCAGACCCTCTACTCGGAAGAGTCGGAATCGGCGGAATGGACACGGCGGTTGTCCGCGGCGCTGGACAGCGCCATCCGCCAGAACGCGACCTTGCAGGAACTGTCGGTGGTCCGGCCCGATGCCAACGCGCCGCCCCAGGTGGCAGCCGAGCCTTCGTTGCCGCAGAAGTGGGACGGTCTGGTTTCGCAACTCGACTCGGCGCTGCGCGATGTCAAGATCGGCGGCGACTGGCTGAATCGCTTGCACAGCGTGCATGCCCGCGCCCGCACCCTGGTGGAGCAACGGCCCGATGCGTCGCTCTACCACCTCGTGTACTCGGCTGGCCATTCGACCGAGAAGTACTCCAGCCACCATGCGCTCTTGACGATGCTGATCTGCGAGCAAGCCGCGCCGCTCCTGCAGTGGCCGAAACCCGCCTGCGAAAAACTCGGTCTGGCTGCGTTGGTGATGAATGTGGCGATGGTGCGCTTGCAGGACCAACTGGCAAGTTCCGAGATGCCACCCACGCCCGAGGTGCGCAGGCAGATCGAACGCCACCCGGAAATGGGCGCGTTGCTGCTGACCGAAGGGGGACTGACCGATGCGCTGTGCCTGCAGGTGGTGCGACTCCACCACGACCGCCAGCTCGGCGCCGAGCCGCTGGCGACCCAGCCACCCGAGCGCCGAATGGCCAACCTGCTGCGCCGCGTCGACATCTTCTGCGCCAAGATGAGCCGGCGGCGCAACCGCGTGCCGATGTCGCCGGTGCAGGCTGCGCGCGAGGCTTGCCTCGGCTCCGATGGCAAACCCGACGAGATCGGCGGCGCGCTGCTGAAGGCTGTCGGCCTCTATCCGCCCGGCAGCTTCGTCGAACTGGTCAGTGGCGAGCTGGGCATCGTGCTGGCACGCGGCCGGCGCGCCAACCTGCCGGTGGTTGCCGCGCTGGTGTCGCCCAGCGGCAACCCGCTGGGCGAGCCCGCGCTGCGCGACACGATCGAAAGCCGCCACGCCGTCAAGGGCGCGGTGTCGCCCGCGTCGGTGCGGGTGCGCCCGCCGCACGAGCGGCTGCTGGCGATGCGGTAGCGTTGCACGGCCGGCGGTTGCATCCGCGCAACCGTTTTCGTGCCGCTTATCCGCTGCTGCTTCGGAGCCGACGGCATCGACACTGCCCGGATGAGTCCGTCGCAGGTGCATCTTCATTCGAACGCTCCGCAGCCTGCACGTCACCGCAAGAGGATGCTGCCCTGGCCCTTGCCGGCTGCCGCAGCATGGGCCACCGGTTGGGGCATGCTGGCGCTGTTGCAATGGGCGGCAGTGCCTGCGCAAACGGGGTTCATCGGGGCCATGCTGATGGCCGCTGGCGTGGCCTGGGCCTGCACCCGCAGCATGCTGCGGCTTTCGATTGCAGCGCTGGGTTTCCCGCTGTCGGCTGTGGTGCTGGGCGCGGCCAGCGCGCCGCCCTGGGCGTGGCTCTTGTTGCTGCTGCCGTTGCTGGCAGCGTATCCGTTGCGCACCTGGCGCGACGCACCGTTCTTTCCGTCGCCGGCCGATGCACTGGACGGCATCCACACGGTGATTCCGCTGCCACCGCAGCGCGTGCTGGACGCGGGCTGCGGACTGGGTCATGGGCTTCGGGCGTTGCATGCCGCCTGGCCGCGCGCGCAACTCTGCGGGCTGGAGTGGAGCCTGCCGCTGACATGGCTGGCGCGGCTGCGCTGCCGCGACATCGGTGCCCAGGTCCAGCGTGGCGACATGTGGGCGGCGTCGTGGGCCACCTTCGATCTTGTCTACCTTTTTCAACGCCCCGAGAACATGGGCCGTGCATTCGACAAGTTCGCCCAGGCGGTGGCTGCCCGCCCGCAAGGGGGCTGGCTGCTGAGTCTGGAATTCGAAGTGCCGGGGCCGCAAGCGCAGCGCTGCCTGCAGGGCTGCCTGAGAGACCGCAGGCAACGCCCGCTGTGGGTCTATCGGCTGCCCGGAACAGCCGGTGCAAACCGGTCGTCTGTGCGCTCAACCAGCCGCAGCGTCAGCCGATAACCACCCAGGAACCGGGCGGCAGAGCTGCGCACCGGAACACCCAACTCAAGCGCATCGCCGCACCAACTCCTCCTCATGTTCGTCATCGTCGGCTGGGTCATCGCACTGATTTGCGTCTTCGGCGTGTACATCGCGCACGGCGGCAACATTGGCGTGATCCTGCATGCCTTGCCCTTCGAGCTGATCGCCATCTTCGGCGCAGCGCTGGGCGCTTTTCTGGCCACCAACCAGATGAAAGTCGTCAAGGCCACGTTGCGCGGGCTGGGCCAGTGCTTCAAGGGTGGCAAGTTCAGCAAGGCGCGCTACATGGAGCTGCTGGCGCTGATGTTCGACATCCTGCAGAAGGCCAGGAAAGAGGGCCTGATGTCGATCGAGTCCGATGTGGAAGACCCGCACAACTCGCCGCTGTTCCAGAAGTACCCGACGGTGGGCAAGGACCACCACATCACGGAATTCATCACCGACTACCTGCGCATGATGGTCTCGGGCAACCTGAACGCACACGAGATCGAAAGCCTGATGGACAGCGAGATCGAAACGCACCATCAAGAGGAGCACGCGGCCGTCGCGGCCATCGCCCGTCTGTCCGGCGGCCTGCCGGCTTTCGGCATCGTCGCGGCGGTGCTGGGCGTGGTCAACACCATGGGCAGTGTGGGCCAGCCGCCGGCCGTACTGGGCGGCATGATCGGCTCGGCTCTGGTGGGCACATTCCTGGGCATCTTCCTGGCGTACGGCTTTGTCGAGCCGCTGGGCGGCTTGCTGGAGCAGAAGGTGGAAGACGCCGGCAAGGAGTTGCAGTGCATCAAGACCACGCTGCTCGCCAGCATGCAGGGTTATGCGCCGCAGGTGGCGATCGAATTCGGCCGCAAGGTGCTCTACAGCGGCGACCGTCCGACCTTCAGCGAACTCGAAGGCCATGTGAAAGGCAAGAAATGACGATCCTGGTTGCCCCCGCCGGCCGTGCCAGACCCGTGGCGGCCCACCGACAGATGAGCCTGTGGGGGGATCTGCTGCCGATTCCGCTGTCCGTACGGGATCGCCCGGGCCGCCTCGCGCCAGCGAGCGGTGCTGCTGCCACGTGCAACCGTTCCGCTGCCGAGCCGCTCCCGAAGCGGACCGCTCCGCCTCAGGGGAGCGAGGCCGGTCCCGGCGCCTTGGGGGCGAGTGATGGCGGGTGACGCGAAGAAGCTGCAGCCGATCATCATCAAGCGCGTCAAGAAGGGCGGGCATGGTGCCCACGGCGGCGCGTGGAAGATCGCCTATGCCGACTTCGTGACCGCGATGATGGCCTTCGTCCTGCTGATGTGGCTTTTGGGCAGCACCAGCGAGGGCGACAAGAAGGGCATCGCCGACTATTTCGGCTCACCGCTGAAGCTGGCGTTGCTCAACGGGGGCACCGGCAGCGGAGATTCGTCGCATGTGGTCCAGGGCGGCGGACAGGACCTGACACGCAGCACCGGCCAGGTCAAGCGCGGCGACATCGAAGCCACCAAGTCGACCGTCAACGTGCACCAGCTGAAGGCCGAGCAGCAACGCGCCGAAGTGGCACGGCTGGAGAACCTGAAGAAGAAGGTCGAAGCCAAGCTGGCCAGCAACGAGAAGCTTGCCGCGATGGGCCGCCAGATCCTGCTGGAGATGACCCCGGACGGCTTGCGCATCCAGATCATCGACGAAGACAAGCGGCCGATGTTTGCCAGTGGCAGCGCCAGCGTGGAGGCCGGGATGCGCGAGTTGCTGCGGGCGGTGGGCAGCGTGCTGGCCGAGGTGCCCAACCGGCTGACCCTTGAAGGGCATACCGATGCGATGCCTTTCGCTCGCGCCAGCGCCACACCGGGCTACAGCAACTGGGAGTTGAGCGCCGACCGCGCCAATGCGTCGCGCCGCGAATTGATCAGCGGCGGACTGCCCGACGAGCAGGTGCTGCGCGTGCAGGGCCTGGCGGCCAGCAATCCCTTCGACCGCCGCGATCCGGCGGCACCGGCCAACCGCCGCATCAGCATCGTCGTGATGACGCGTGACGCCGAAGAGCGCGTGTTTCAGGCCACACCCGAAGCCCCTTCCGAGCCGCTCTCCGAGCCGGCCACAGCGGTCTCAAGTCCCCGCGTCGGCGTCCGATAAAAAAACCGTTCACCCAGCATGAGCCCCGCACCATGACCGCATCCACCGACCTGAAATTCCTGATCGTCGACGACTTTTCGACGATGCGCCGCATCGTGCGAGGCTTGCTGCGCGAAATGGGATGCCAGAACGCCGACGAAGCCGAAGACGGCGCCATTGCGCTCGCGATGCTGAAAGCGCAGAAGTTCGATTTTGTGGTGTCGGACATCAACATGCCCAACATGAACGGCTTCGACCTGCTGAAGGCGGTCAAGGAAGACGAGTCGCTGCGCCACATCCCCGTGCTGATGGTGACCGCCGAAGCGCGCAAGGAAGACATCGTGATGGCCGCACAAAGCGGCGCCGCCGGCTACATCGTCAAGCCCTTCACCAAGGCGACGCTGGAAGACAAGGTGCAGAAGATCATGCAAAAACTCGCGGCAGTTGCCCAGGCCTGAAAAAGAGAACATCCACATGAAGATGGACACCGCTGCCACCCTGCAGCCCGAGCCGATCACCACCACCGAGGTGTACCTGCAGATCGGCACGATCACCCGGCTTCTGCACGACACCATGCAGCAGCTGGGTGTGATGCCCACGTTGCAAAGCGCCACCGAGGGGTTGCCCGATGCACGCAGCCGCCTGACCTACATCGCCACCAAAACCGCAGAAGCCGCCAACAAGGTGTTGACCTCGGTGGACCAGGCCAAGGCCGA
>JBBSPW010000025.1:0-27582 GCA_038258365.1 Burkholderiales bacterium
CAGCAGACACATTCACAGCGACCGCAGCAGACACATCAGCAGCCGCCGCAGCCACCGTCTGCGCCGCCCCCCGCGCCGCCCGGCCCGCATGCCGACGGCGTGCGGGTCTCCAAGCTCATCACCGAACGCGGCCTGGCTTCGCGCCGCGAGGCCGACGACTGGATCGTTGCCGGCTGGGTGCGGGTCGATGGCCGCCCGGTGGTGCTGGGCCAGCGCGTGGCAGTGGACGCTGCGATCGAGATCGACCCGAAAGCACAGCAGCAACAGTCCCACCGCGTGACGGTGCTGGTGCACAAGCCGATGGGATATGTCAGCGGTCAGGCCGAAGATGGCTACGAGCCGGCCTTTGTGCTCGTCAAACCCGTCAACCACTGGCAGGGCGATGGCTCGGGCATCGACTTCCACGCCGGTCATCTGCGCCATCTGGTGCCCGCCGGAAGACTGGACATCGACAGCACGGGGCTGCTGGTGCTGACCCAGGACGGCCGCATCGCCAAGCTGCTGATCGGCGACCAGACGCGGATCGAAAAGGAGTACCTGGTGCGGGTGCGCCACCGCCACGAAGGCCCCTTGCCCGAACACCAGATGGAGCGCCTGCGCCACGGGCTGGAGTTGGACGGCGTGGCTTTGCGCCAGGCCCGCGTCAGCTGGCAGAACGAGGAGCAATTGCGGATCGTGCTGCGCGAAGGCAAGAAGCGCCAGATCCGCCGCATGTGTGAACTGGTGGGGCTGGAGGTGCTGGCGTTGAAGCGGGTGCGCATCGGCAGCGTGGTGCTGGGTGCCCTGCCGCCGGGCCAGTGGCGTTACCTGCGCGACGACGAACGGTTCTGATGCCGGACTCGCGCGAGGGTGCAGCCACCGGCACCCCCGCCAGGGCTGCCGCGCCGCTGAAGGTCTCGCATGCGATGGCCGCCTTCACTTTGGCGTTGCTGCTGGGCCTGCAGCCGATCACCACCGATGTCTACCTGCCGGCGCTGCCGATGCTGCGGCAGGACCTGTCGGCGCCGATGGATGCGGCACAGCTGACGATGTCGCTGCTGATCCTGTCTTTCGGGTTGGCGCAAATGGTCTGGGGACCGGTGGCCGACCGCATCGGCAGGCGGCCGGTGCTGCTGGCCGGGTTGTCGCTCTACACGGTCGCCAGCATCGGTTGTGTGGCGGCCGGCGACATCGACATGCTGATCGTCTGGCGCACCGTGCAGGGCGCCGCCCTGGCGGCTGCGGTGGTTTGTGCGCGAGCCATCGTGCGAGACCTGTACGAGCCCGTGACCGGTGCGCAGGTGATGGCGCTGGCACTGTCTGGGTTGGGGGTGATTGCCATTGCCGGGCCGCTGCTGGGCGGCGCTGTCGCTGCCGCTTTCGGCTGGCGTGGTGCGCTGACGCTGGTGGCGCTGGCGGGTGCGGCCACGCTGGCGTTCGTCGCCTGGCGGCTGCCCGAAACCCTGCGGCATGCAAACCCCGCTGCCACCCGGCCCGGCCCGCAGCTGCGGGCTTTCCTGGCCATCGGCCGCCACCCGGTGTTTCTGTCCTGGGCGCTGCTGGTGGCCTGCACCTATGGCGGCCTGTTCACCTTGCTGGCGGCGTCGTCGTTCATCTACATCGACGTGTTGGGTTTGTCGCCTGCGGCCTACGGAGCGGCGATGGCGACCGGCTCGTTCAGCTATCTGGCTGGCACCTTCGTCTGCCGGCGCTGGATCGGCCGCCACGGCATGGCCGGATCGGTGCGCCGCGGTGCGGCGTTCACGCTCGCCGGCGGTTTGTCGATGGCCTTGCTGGCGGCGGCCGGTGTGCAGGCGGTGTGGGCGGTGCTGCTGCCGCAGTGTTTGTATTGCTTCGGCCACGGGCTGCACCAGCCTTGCGGGCAAGCCGGCGTGGTCGGGCCATTTCCGCGGGCGGCCGGTTCGGCATCGGCGCTGGCCGGCTTGCTGCTGGCACTGGTGGCTTATGGCATCGGACGCTGGCTCGGGGTTTCGCTGGACGGCACGGTGCGGCCGCTGGCATACGGGTTGGCGTTCTGGGCGGTGCTGACCACAGCGGTGGCCTGGACCCTGGTGCAGCGCCATGGTCGCAGCACCTGAGTCGGCCTTGGCAGTCGCTGCGCTGTGCCTGGCCGGCCCGACCGCGTCGGGCAAAAGCGCGGTGGCCATGGCCCTGGCCCAAGAGCTGCCGATCGAGATTGTCAGCGTCGACTCGGCCCTGGTCTACCGCGGCATGGACATCGGCACCGCCAAGCCGACCGCAGTCGAGCGTGCCGCGGTGCCGCACCACCTGATCGACATCCTGGAGCCGACCGAAGCCTATTCCGCAGCCCGCTTCGTGGCCGATGCCGAGCGGCTGGTGGCCGAGATCAACGCCCGCGGCCGGCTGGCGCTGCTGACTGGCGGCACGATGCTCTACTTCAAGGCACTTTCGAGCGGGCTCGACCCGATGCCGGCCGCCGACCCGGCACTGCGCGCCGAGATCGAAGCCGATGCCGCGCTGCGCGGATGGCCTTCCCTGCATGCGGACCTGGCGCGCGTCGACCCGGTGACCGCGGCACGGCTTGCGCCGGCAGACTCGCAACGCATTCAACGGGCGCTCGAGGTCTGGCGCAGCAGTGGCAGGCCGTTGTCCGACTGGCAACAGCGGTCGGCCATGCCGACTGCTGCGCAGCCGATGTCGATGTCCGCCGCATGGCCGATGGTGTCGCTGGAGCCGCAGAACCGGGCCTGGTTGCACCAGCGCATTGCCGATCGTTTCGATGCCATGCTGGCCCGGGGGCTGATCGACGAAGTGCGCAGCCTTCGTGCGCGCGGCGACCTCGACGCGAGCCTGCCGTCGATGCGCTGCGTCGGCTACCGCCAGACCTGGTGCGCGCTGGATCAGGGAAGCACCGCAGCTGTGCGCGAACGGGGCATCGCCGCCACCCGCCAACTCGCGAAGCGACAGTTGACCTGGTTGCGGGCGATGCCACAGCGGCAGGTGCTGGCCTGCGACGACAGTCACGCGCAGAACCGCGCCGTGGCACTGTTGCTGGACCTGGCGGCGCGCTGATCAGCAGGTGGCCCCGAACTTGCGAGCACTGAACGCAGGCTCAGCGCAAGCCTCTTTCACAGTTCTGCAAGCCCCCTTGTCAGGGTGTGCCCCGGGGCCGGGAGCGAGGTGCTTCGCGATATAGTGCCGCCGCGTTGGTCGCATCAGGTTGGGGCGATCTGACGACGGCCGATGGGGTTGCAAGATGCACCAAGAAGATGGGGCCGCATCGCGCACTGCGTTTGCGCGAATGAGTCTGTGCACATGAGCCTGTGCAAGTATGAAAGTGCAGTGAGCGCCAGTGCGATCAGCAGGAGAGACGATTGGATTTCGCCCAACAACAACGCAATCCCGGCAAGCATGTGGTCGGCATCGGCATCGTGCTGGCACTTCATGTGGTGCTGGGCTGGGCGCTGCTGAACGGACTGGCGCAGCGCTTGGTCGAGGTCATCCGGGCCCCGATCGAAACCAAGATCATCGAAGAGGTCAAGCCGCCACCGCCGCCGCCGCCCGAGAACCTGCCGCCGCCGCCCAAGTTCGCGCCGCCGCCGCCCTCTTTCGTGCCGCCGCCCGAGGTGGTGGTCAACCCGCCGCCGACGCCAGCGCCGGTCATCACCACGACAGTGGTGCCACCACCGCCGGCGCCGCCGGTGTTCATCGCCCCGCCACCGGCGCCGGCTGCTCCGCCGGCCCCGCCCGCACCGCCGGTGGTCCGGCGCGCAGCGGTGGTTCCCGCCATCGGCAACGTGTCGTCTTGCGCTCCGGGGCCAGACGACTACCCCACCGCAGCGCGCCGTGCGGAAGCCACCGGCACCACCAAGATCAAGTTCAACGTCGGTCCCGAAGGACGCCTCTTGAATTCAGAGGTCGTGCGCTCGGCCGGGTCGAGCCGCGAGCACAAGATGCTCGACCGGCTGGCCCAATCCAAACTCAGCGAATGCACCTTCAAACCGGGCACCGACGAGAATGGACGTGCGGTCGGCGGCTCGTTCGAGGTCGAGTACGTCTGGCGTCTGCAATAAGGCCGTCGTTGTCCCCAGCACCCGCGTTTCGATTCCCGTTGCGTTTTTCAATTCCCCTTCGATCCCCCACTGACGCAGCCCACGAAGCTGTGCAAGTCCGTTCCTCTGGAGTCCACATGTCACTGCAACATTCCCCATCCGAGCGTTCATGGGTCGCCAAGTCCACAGCCGGCCTGCTGGCCGGTTTGGTTCTGGCCTTCAGCATGCCCACGCTGGCACTGGCGCAGGCCGCTTCCGAGCCGGCCGCCACCGAAGCATCAGCCCCGATGTCGGCCCCGACTCCGCCGGCGATCGCCACCCAGAACACACTGCCTGCACCGGTCGTTGAACAAGAAGCGGTGGACAACCCTTATGGCCTCAAAGCGCTGTGGGGTCAGGGCGACTACGTGGCCAAAACCACGCTGGTGATCCTGCTGTTGATGTCCATGAGCAGCTGGTATGTGATCTTCACCAAGCTGTTCGAGCAAAGCACGATGGCACGCAGCGCCAAGAATTCGGCCGACACCTTCTGGAAGGCCAGCTCGGTCAACTCCGGCGTGACCGAATTGAAAGAAGGCTCGGCCTTCCGCTTTATTGCGGAGCAGGGCATCAAGGCGGCAGACCATCACGAAGGCACGATGGTCGACCAGATCGACAAGCACACCTGGATCACGATGTCGGTCGACCGTTCGGTCAGCAACATTCAGGGGCGGCTGCAGGATGGTCTGGCGCTGCTGGCTACCGTCGGCTCCACCGCGCCGTTCGTCGGCTTGTTCGGCACCGTCTGGGGCATCTACAACGCCCTCGTGAAGATCGGCATCAGCGGCCAGGCATCGATCGACAAGGTGGCCGGGCCCGTCGGTGAGTCGCTGATCATGACCGCCATCGGCTTGGCCGTGGCGGTGCCCGCGGTGATGGGCTACAACTGGCTGATCCGCCGCAACAAGGGCATCATGGACCAGACCCGCGCCTTCGCGGGTGACCTGCACAACGTGCTGCTTGCCGGACGGCGCTAGACATGGGCATGAACGTGTCCGTCGGCGGTGACGACGGCGAAGACCAACTCAACAACACCATCAACACCACGCCCCTGGTGGACGTGATGCTGGTGCTGTTGATCATCTTTCTGATCACCATCCCGGTGGTCACTGAAACCGTCAAGCTGGACCTGCCCAAGGAGCGCAACCTCCCCACGCAGACCAAGCCCGAGAACATCGTGATCGCGGTCAACCGCGACGGTGAGGTCTACTGGGGCCGTGAACGCATGCCCGACACCGAAGCATTGGTCGCGCGCCTGAAGACCGAGTCGGTAAAGGAGCCGCAACCCGAGGTCCACATCCGCGGCGACGCAGAAGTGCGCTACGAATCGGTGGGGCGTGTGGTGGTGGCCTGCCAGCGCGCCGGCATCTTCAAGGTCGGGTTCATCACCGAGCCGCCGGCTGGTGCCGCGGCCAGGCAGTAGGAGTCAAACAACATGTCAATGAATGTCGGCTCGGCCAGCGAAGATGAAGACGGCGGGGTGATGGTGGACATCAACACCACGCCGTTGATCGACGTGATGCTGGTGTTGCTGATCATGTTCATCATCACGATCCCGATTCAGACCCACGCGGTCAAGATGAACATGCCGGTGCCGAACAACTCGGCGCCGCCGCCGGTGCCACCCGAGATCGTGCGCATCGATGTCGACTTCGACGGCACCATTGGCTGGAACGGCGAGATCATCCCCGCAGGCGACCGGGCGGCTGTCGAGCAGCGGTTGGCTGCCGTGGCCGCTCAGCCCACCCAGCCCGAGGTGCATTTGCGCCCCAACAAGCTCGTCACCTACAAGCATGTGGCTTTCATCATGGCCACAGCCCAGCGACTCGGCGTGACCAAGATCGGCATCGTCGGCAACGAACAATTCCTCTGATGGTTCAAGTTTTCTCTTTTGTTTCCATGCTGCCCAAAGCTGCTGGCCGCTCCACCGCTTGGCGAGCCGCGGCAGTGGCGGCCTTGACGGCCGGCTTTCTGATCACCGCATCGGCCCAGGGCTTGCGGCCGGAGATCGGCAAACCGCTGCAACAAGCCGGTGACCTGCTCAAGAGTGGCAACCCGCGCGACGCGCTGGCCAAGGTGCGTGAAGCCGAGCGAGTGCCCGGCAAGAGCGCCAGCGAGCAGTTGATCATCGACCGCATGAAGGCCGCTGCCGCGCAACGTGCCGGCGACATGAACACCGCCATCGATGCACTCGATTCGATCTACCCGAAGGTCAGCGGCCGTGAAGCCGGCCAGATCGCCGAACAGATCGCATCAGCCTATGCGCAGCAGCGCAACAACGCCAAAGCCACGCTGTGGATGAACCGCGCCATTCAAGCCGGCAACAACAGCGCGACCATCCAGCAGTTGCAAAGTTATCTGCAAGCCGCCAGCGGCGACTACAAGGCCATCGCAGCCGATGCGGCCGGCAACGTGGCGGCCTCCGAGAAAGCCGGCCGCCGACCCGACGAAGGCGACCTGCTGCGTCTGGCCGATGCGCAGCAGCGCATGAGCCAAAGCAACGCCTATGTGCAGACGCTCGAGAAACTGCTGCTGGCGTATCCGAAGAAGGACTACTGGAACGCCTATCTCGGCCGCATCACGCGCAAGCCCGGTTTTGCCGACCGCTACTCGCTCGACGTGCTGCGGCTGAAGCTGGCGACCGGCACGCTGACCGATGCTTCCGATTACATGGAAATGGCTCAGTTGTCGCTGCAAGATCGATTGCCGGCCGAAGCGCTGCGCGTCATCGAGCAGGGCTACAAAGCAGGCGTGCTGGGCACCGGCGCCGAAGCCGGGCGCCATCAGCGCCTGCGCGACCTTGCGGTCAAGCGCGAAGCCGAAACCGAAGCCGCCATCGCCGGACGCGCTGCCGAAGCCGCATCGTCCAAGACCGGCGACGACCTGGTCGATGTGGGGCACACGTATGTGACGATGGGGCAGACCGACACCGGCATCAAGCTGATCCAGCAAGGCATTGCCAAGGGTGGGCTGAAGCGACCTGAAGAAGCCAAGCTGCGTTTGGGGCAGGCCCAGTTGCAATCGGCCAAAACCAAGAGTGCAGGCTTGCAAACGCTGCGCGGCGTGCGCGGTACCGACGGCGTGGCCGACATCGCCCGGCTGTGGACGATTGCGGGTTGACCGTCAAGCCGGGCGCTGCATCGAAGCCGGCGTCTGCCGGCTTTTTGTTGTCTGGCCGATCGCTGCAGGATGACAAAACCGCCGCAAGATCGTCCACACCACCGGCTTCTAAACTGATACCGCTCGACACCGCAGGAGACATCGATGGCGACAGCGCATGGGGTTCATTTCGGCCTGGACGGCCGCGTGGTGGTGATCACCGGCGGGTCGCAGGGCATCGGCGAAGCATGTGCCCGCCGGCTTGCGGGAGACGGCGCGGCTGTGGCACTTTGGGATGTGGCAGATGGCGCCGGGCAGGCCCTGGCCGATGCGTTGACCCAGAACGGCGCCCAGGCCAGATACCACCACTGCAACGTCGCCAGCAAGGACGACGTGGACACTGCGCTGGCGGCCACCCTGGCGCATTTCGGCCGTGTGGACGGCTTGGTCAACAACGCGGGCATCTTCAGGGCCGCGGAATTCCTGGACATCACCGAAACCGACTGGGACGAGGTGATCGCGGTCAATCTGAAAGGCTCGTTCCTGGTCGGTCAGGCCGTGGCGCGCGAACTCGCGCGGCAAGGCAGTGGTGCGATCGTCAACATGAGCTCGGTCAACGGGACGCTGGCGATACCCAGCATCGCCAGCTACAACGCCAGCAAAGGCGCCATCAACCAGTTGACGCGGGTGATGGCGCTGTCGCTGGCCGACCGCGGTGTGCGGGTCAACGCGGTCGCCCCCGGCACGATCGCCACCGAACTCGCGAAACGCGCCGTGCTGACCAGCGACGAAGCCAAGGCGCGCATCATGAGCCGCACACCGATGAAGCGGCTGGGTGAACCATCGGAGATAGCAGATGTGGTGGCTTACCTGTTGAGCGATGCGGCCAGCTATGTCACCGGCGAGATCGTGGTGGTCGACGGCGGCCGCATGACGTTGAACTACACGGTGGCGGCTTGAGCAGCGATCAATCGAAACCCGTCGGCGTGGGCAGCCACGCAGACGCGACCGCCACCGCCGACGCAGCCACCGACGCAGACGCCACATTGGCCACCTGGATTGCAGAAGAAGATGCGGTCCGGCAGCGCATCGAAGGCGGCGTCGGCATCGGCGTGGCCGGCCCGGATCAGGTCGCGACCCTGGACGGCTTGTCGATGATGCAGGCGATGCTGCGCGGTGAAAGTGCGGCCCCGTCGATCGGTCGCACGCTGGACTTCACCATCATCTCGGTCGAGCACGGCCGCGCGGTGTTCCAGGGCGCACCGAATGCCAAGCACCTGAACCCGATGGGCGGTGTGCATGGCGGCTGGTATGCCGCCATCCTGGACTCGGCGCTCGGCTGCTCGGTGCACACCACACTGCCGGGCGGCCGCGGCTACACCACGCTGGAGCTGAAGGTCAACCTGATCCGCGCGCTGAGCCCCAAGGTGCAACGCGTGCGGGCCATCGGCCAGACCATCCATGTCGGCCTGCAGACCGCCACCGCCGAAGCGCGCCTGGTCGGCCCTGATGGCCGCTTGTATGCCCACGCCACAACCACCTGCCTGATCTTCGCGCCGCGCCGGCCTGCGACCGCCGCCGGCGAGATCTCGCAAGCTTCACAATCGGCGCCATGAAATACCTGCACACGATGGTCCGCGTGACCGACATCGAAGCCTCGCTCGCCTTTTACCGCGACGCACTCGGCATGGATCTGTTGTCGCGCCGCGATCATGAGGCCGGCCAGTACACGCTTGTCTTCCTGGCGGCGCCGGGCGACCGCAACGCGCAGATCGAGTTGACCTACAACTGGCCCAAGGACGGCAAGACCGAAGACTACGGCAGTGGCCGCAACTTCGGCCATGTGGCCTATGCGGTCGACGACATCTACGCCACCTGCCAACGCCTGCTGGACCACGGCGTGCAGGTGCTGCGCCCGCCGCGTGACGGCCGCATGGCCTTCGTGCGCTCGCCCGACCAGATCTCGATCGAGCTGCTGCAGGCCGGCCCGGCGCTGGCGCCCGCCGAGCCCTGGCAGTCGATGAAGAACGTCGGCAGCTGGTAGGCGCTGCCGGTCTTCGCGATCGGGCATGCATGTACCGACCCAGCCACTTCGAGGCCACCGACCCGGCGCAGTTGCAAGGGTTGATGCGAGCGCATCCTTTGGCCACGCTGGTGACGCTGCAGGAAGGCTCGCCCACAGCCGACCACATCCCGTTGATGTTCGATGCGGCCACACACACCCTGCGCGGCCATGTGGCGCGAGCCAACCCGCTGTGGCGTTTGGCAGTTGGCCAGACCGTGCTGGCCGTTTTCAGCGGTCCGCAGGCCTACATCACACCGTCCTGGTTTGCCACCAAGGCGCTGACGCACAAGGTGGTGCCGACCTGGAACTACAGCGTGGTGCATGCCCAGGGCGTGCTGCGCGTCGTCGATGACGCACCCTGGGTGCATGCGCTGGTGACGGAGCTGACGGCCCGGCAGGAGGAAGCGCGCGCCGAGCCCTGGGCCGTGGCCGATGCGCCGGCCGTCTATGTGCAGCAGATGCTGCGCGCCATCGTCGGCATCGAGATCGCGGTGACGCAACTGGTGGGCAAGTGGAAGCTCAGCCAGAACCATGGTGCTGCCGACCGCGCAGGGGAGGTGGCCGGGTTGCAAGCGGATGGCCACGCGGCAATGGCCACGCTGGTTGCTACCGGCGGACGCATCACAAGTTGAAGAACCTGGACGTCCCTGCGTCGCCGAAGCGGGCGGAGCCGACCCCGTCTGCGCACGAACCCAACGCGCAGCACCTGATCGTGCGCGACCCACAGGAAGCTTTGGCCGCGCTGCGCGAACGCTGGCCCGGCCACCGCGAGCGCTGGGTGTTCGGTTATGCGTCGCTGATCTGGCGACCGGAATTCGAAGCCGCCGAGCGACGGACGGCACGCGTTCACGGCTGGCATCGCGCCCTGCGGATGCGCTCGCGGGTCAACCGTGGCACCGCCGACGAACCCGGGCTCGTGTTTGCGCTGTTGCCCGGCGGGGCTTGCCGCGGCGTGGCCTACCGTCTAGAGCCCGGGCATGCCGAAGCCGAGATCGACCGTCTGTGGGCGCGCGAGATGCCCACCGGGGTCTATGACGCCCGCGTGCTGAGCTGTCACATCAGCGACGGACCGATTGCAGCGCTGGCCTTCACGCTGGCGCGTCGCAGCGATTCCTGCCTGCCGCCGCTGTCCGACGGCCAGATGCTGCATGTGCTGCGCCACGCGCAGGGCCGCTATGGCAGCACGCTCGACTATCTGGTGCAGACCGCCCATGCCCTGCGCGAGCAACGGGTACACGATCGTGAAGTCGAACGATTGATGGCTCTGGCCAAGCGCCACGCCTTGATCTGAAGCCACCCTCGGGCCGCGCTCACCCACCGTGGTGCCTGGGAAACAGGACGCGAAACGTGGTGCCGACGCCGGCGGCGGATTCGACTTCGACACTCGCATCAAGCAATTCTGACAAGCGCTTGACGATCGACAGGCCAATGCCTTCGCCGGGTTGCTGATGCGACGGATTCGTGGGGGCTGGCGTCGCCACTTCCGCCGGCAACGGGGGCTTGCTTCCCGCGGGCGCTTCCGCCTCGACCTGATGCACCGACGCAGTGCCGGCCTTGAGCGCAGCGATCAGCGGAGCGCCAGGCCCCGCCGCGAAGCCTGGGCCGGTGTCCTGCACGGACAGCACCCAACGCTTGCCATCGATGGCCACTTCGTCGTGCCAGGCTACCGTGACGCCGCCCTGCTGCGTGTACTTGATCGCGTTGAGCACCAGGTTCTGGGCGATCCGCCGAATCTTGACCCGATCTCCGTTGACGATGAATGGCGACGGCCCACCCAATGTGACCGACAGCCCGCGCTCTTCGGCTCTTTCGCGAAGGTCTCCGGCCAGCTCGCCCAACAGCGAAGCGATATCCACCTGGCCCAATTGAAGGCGCTCTTTGCCAGCCTGGAGGCGTGCCAGATCGGTCACATCGTCGAGGAGGTGTTGCAACGACCTCACGTTTCGATCGAGCACTTGCAGGAACCGCGTCGGCGGCGGACTGGCGATCGGTGAGCGGGTGATCCCGGCGGTCGCCGCGACGACCACACCGAGGTTGCCTCGAAGGTCGTGCGCAGCTTCGTGCCACAGCTCGGCCCGCTGTTGCTCCACCTCGCGGATGCCCTTCAGCGCCTGTTCGAGATCGTCGATGTGGCCGGCGGCTTCGACCTTCTGAAGCCGGAAGTACTCCGCAATGCTTTCGCTGATTTCCAGCGCGATCAGTTCTGCCCACACAGATCGCGCGGTGGCCATCACCTCGTGCCGCAGCTGCGGATGCTGTCGTGAGTAGTCTTCCAGCTCGCCGACCATGCATTCGTTCAGGCGTCCGAGTTCCAGCGAGACCTCCATCAGGTCGTAGCCCTGCTGCCAGCGGTGCAGGCCGTGCGCGGTGGCATTCGAAGCGGCAGCGGCCTTCGCCTCGGCTGCTTCCATCCCGAGCGGGGAGTCGAGCCGATCCTCGAAGGTCGTCAGTAGCGCCGGTATGTGGTCGTTGAGTTGCGCCCGAGGCAACGCGTCGGCCGTGGTCAGGGCCGGGTCCCGCTTGACTGCGCGGCGCCAGCTGGAAAGGATGGCTTCACGCCTGTCGCGCAAGTGCGCAGCGAGCGCAGCCAGTTCGGGCTCAACCATCGACACGGAACGGTGTTCAGCAGACATGGCGCAGTCTACCTGCCGAGGGTCGCTCTATTGATCGCTCTCCCGACTCGCTGGAACGACGAACGCACCACGATCAGACCTTCTGCGCTCTCAGGATCGGGGCGACCGTCCGGCGCGCGGAGCCGATGTCATTGGCTGGCGCTCCTGCAATTGCTCCCGCAGCGCGCTCAAGTCGTCGGTGGTGTCGACATCCAGCAGCACCCCGGGGTCGTCGACCTCTTGCCCATGGGCCGGATAGCGCGCCGACACGCGGCGCGCACCGTCGTCACCGTTGAGCAGGATCAGCTCGGAATACAACTCGGCGGCGAAGGCGACCGGGTGGCCACGGTGGCCACGGTGCTGTGCATAAGCCACCGGATGCTGCTCCAGCGCCGTGGCCACCGCCAGCATGCTGGACGGCTTGATGAGTGGCATGTCGCCCGGCAGCACGAGCCAGCCCGGGGCTCCGCTGCACTGCGCCACCCCCGCTGCGATCGATGCCCCCATGCCGCGCGCGGCTTCGTCGGCACTCAGTACCACGATGTCCTTGACCGCCAGCCACTGGCCCACCTGCGACGCCAGCGCGGCGGTGGTCACCACCACCACCGGCAGCTGGGTCTGCACCGCATGGCGCACCGTGGCCCCGAGCACCGTGCTGCCCTCGAAGCGCTGCTCCAGCTTGTGCGCGGGTCCGCCGAAGCGGCTGCCCAGGCCGGCTGCAGGAATCACGATGGTGGGGCGAAAACGCATGGCCGAATGGTGATGCCAGTGGCATCGAACGACGCCGAACGAAGCCCCGAGAATGGCGACCCGAGCGGCCCGCTTGAAGTGGGACGTTCACTTACGGCGTTCCCCGTAAGGGATGCCCCGCCCGCGGGTTCGAATGAATGCTCAGGCGCTCTCTGACAGCCGCTGTTGGCGCGTTTCTATACTGGTTGCATGACTGACCGCGTGACTGATCGAATGACCGAACGCACCGCCATTGCCGACCTGCGCAAAAGCTACGAAAGCGACGAGCTGGTCGAATCGCAGGCCGCAGACGACCCGCTGCAGCAGTTCCAGCGCTGGTTTCAGCAGGCGCTGGACGCCCAGGTGCCCGAACCCAATGCGATGACCCTGGCGACTGTGGGTGCAGACGGCAAGCCGTCGACCCGGATCGTGCTGGTCAAGGGCATCGACGAGCGCGGGTTGGCCTTCTACACCAATTACGACAGCCGCAAGGGGCACGAACTTGCAACGCATCCGCAGGCCGCGTTGCAGTTCCACTGGGTCGAGCTGGAACGGGTGGTGCGCATCGAAGGCAGGGTGGTCCATGTCGATCCAGCCGAGTCCGATGCCTACTTCCGCAGCCGCCCGCTCGGCTCCAGGATCGGCGCGTGGGCTTCACCGCAAAGCCAGGTGATCGACTCGCGTGCGGTGCTCGAAGCCGCGGCCAAGGCGGCTGCGGCCGAACACGGTGAAGACCCGTCACGCCCGCCTGGCTGGGGCGGATACCGGCTCAGCCCCGATCGCTGGGAGTTCTGGCAGGGTCGCAAGAACCGGCTCCACGACCGCTTGCGCTTCCGGCTGGATGCCGACGGCCGCAGCTGGCTGCGTGAACGCCTCGCGCCCTGAATGACCACGCTGCCGCTGATCGCGGCGCTTCCCTGGCTCGGCGCCTTGCTGCTGGCCTGCCTGCCGGCCGATGCGCGCCGCGCGTCGACCTGGCTCGCCGGTGCGGTGGCGGTGGCGGTGGCCGGGCTCAACTTCGCGCTGGTGCCCACCGTGTTCGGCGGCCAGGTGCCGACCTGGTCGGTGCAATGGTTGCCGGTGCTGGGTCTCGATCTGGGCTTCCGGATGGACGGCTTGGCCTGGTTGTTCGTGATGTTGATCGGCAACATCGGCGCGCTGGTGGTGCTGTATGCCGCCTGGTACCTGGACGCCGACGAGCCGGTGCGGCGCTTCTTCATCTTCCTCTTGATGTTCATGGGCGCGATGCTCGGCATCGCGATGGCCGACAACCTGCTGCTGCTGGTGCTGTTCTGGGAGCTGACGAGCCTGTCGTCGTACCTGCTGATCGGCTGGTGGCATGCCGACCCCAAAGACGGCCGAGATGCACGGCTCGGCGCGCGCATGGCGCTGACCATCACCGGTGCCGGCGGCCTGTGCCTGCTGGCCGGCGTGCTGCTGCTGGGCGACATCGCCGGCAGCTACAAGCTAGCCGCGGTGCTGGCAGCCGGCGATGTCATCCGTGCAAGCCCTTTGTATGTCACCGCGCTCGTGCTGGTGCTGCTGGGCGCTTTCACCAAGAGCGCGCAGTTCCCGTTTCACTTCTGGCTGCCACATGCGATGGCCGCGCCCACGCCGGTGTCGGCCTACCTGCACTCGGCCACGATGGTCAAGGCCGGTGTGTTCCTGCTGGCGCGCTTCTACCCCGCGCTCGGCGGCACCGAAGAGTGGTTCTGGATCGTTTCGGTGGCCGGCATGACCACGATGGTGTTCGGCGCCTATGTGGCGATCTTTCAGCACGACCTGAAGGGACTGCTGGCCTACAGCACCATCAGCCACCTGGGCTTGATCACGCTGCTGTTCGGCCTGAACGAGCCGCTGGCGGTGGTGGCCGGGGTGTTCCACATCATTAACCACGCCACCTTCAAGGCGGGCTTGTTCATGTCGGCCGGCATCATCGACCACGAATGCGGCACCCGCGACATGCGGCGCATCAACGGCATGTGGAAGGTGATGCCGCTGACCGCCACGCTGGGCATGGTGGCTGCGGCCGCGATGGCCGGCGTGCCGCTGGCGAATGGATTTCTGACCAAAGAGATGCTGTTCGCCGAATCGCTGGCCAAGCAGACCCACGGACCGATGGAATGGTTGCTGCCTGCCGGTGCGTTGCTGGCCGCCATCCTGGGCATCGCCTACAGCCTGCGCTTCGTGCATGACGTGTTCTTCAACGGCGATTCGGTCGACCTGCCCCGCCAACCGCACGAGCCGCCCTTCCTGATGGTGGCGCCGGTGCTGTTGCTGGCCGCGCTGTGCCTGGCGGTGGGCATCTTTCCGCAGCAGACCGCGGGCGCGATGCTGGCCGTCGCTGCGCAGGCCGCGCTGCATGGCACGCCGGGCCCGGCGCTGCCGGCCTACAGCCTGGCGCTGTGGCATGGATTCAACCTGCCGCTGCTGATGAGCGCGATCGCCGTGGTGGTGGGATTTGCGCTCTATTTCGGACTGCAACGTTTCATCAACCTGCACCGGCTGGTGCGGCTGCCGGGCTGGTTCTCGGCCGGCGGGCGCGAGTTCTTCCATGTGCTGCTGGCCGCCGGGGTGGCCGCGGCGCGCGGGCTCACCGGGCTGCTGCAGAACGGCAGCCTGCAGCGCTATCTGCTGCTGCTGGTGTTGATGTCGCTGGCCGCCGGGGCGTGGCCGTTGTGGGATGTGCCGCTGCAATGGCCGGCGCTTCACCTGCGAGACCTGAACCTGGCGGTGACTGGCGTGGGCGCCATCGGCATCGTCGCCGCGCTGGCCACCACCGTGCTCTACCGCAAGCGCTTGATCGCGGTCGTGGCGCTGGGTGCCACGGGCCTGGTGGTGTGCCTGACATTCGCCTGGTTCTCTGCCCCCGATCTGGCGCTGACACAGCTGCTGGTGGAGGTGGTGATGACCGCGTTGATGATGTTGGCGCTGCGCTGGCTGCCCGACGAGAGCACGCCGGAGCGCCATGTGAGCGGACACTGCCCTGGCCTGCGCTGGATCGCCTGGCGCGACGGCGCCATCGCGCTGGCCTGCGGCCTCGGCATGGCGGCACTGACCTGGCAGTTGCTGAACCGCCCGGCGGTGTCGATCTCCCAATACTTCCTGGAAACCGCGCGCTCGCTCGGCGGTGGCGGCAACGTGGTCAACGTGATCCTGGTCGACTACCGCGCCTTCGACACCATGGGCGAGATCACGGTGCTGGCGATTGCGGCGTTGACGATCCGCGCGGTGCTGACCGGCTGGCAGCCGCGCCTGCCACCTGCGCAAACCAGCAACCCGTTGATGCCGCAACTGGTGGCGCGGCTGGTGCTGCCGCTGGCGCTGCTGGTGTCGGTGCACCTGTTCCTGCGCGGCCACAACCTGCCGGGCGGCGGCTTCATCGCCGGGCTGGTGCTGGCGCTGGCGCTGGTGCTGCAGCCGGTGGCACATGGCAACGACTGGGCCGAAGCCCGGCTGGGCGGCAACCGGGGCCGCAGCTTCAACCAATGGATGGCCTGGGGTCTGTTGATCGCTGCCGGCACCGGTGTCGCCAGCTTCATCTTCGGCGCACCGTTCATGACCAGCACCTACGACTACCCGTGGCTGCCGGGGGTGGGCGGGGTGCCGCTGGCCAGCGCCTCGGCCTTCGACCTGGGGGTCTACCTGGTGGTGGTGGGCAGCACGCTGGCGATGCTGATGGCGATGGCGCGCTTGTCGTCCACCCGGGGCCGCTGATGCTGCTGATGTTGACGCTGGGCATCGGGGTCATGACCGGCTGCGGCATCTGGCTGCTGCTGCGGCAGCGCAGCTTCGACATGGTGCTGGGACTGACCTTGTTGTCGTATGCGGTCAACCTGTTCATCTTCGCGGCCGGGCGGGTGCAAGTGGGTGCGATGCCGTTGCTGGGCAAGGCCGGCGATGCAGCGACGGCCACACTCGCCAACACCGCCGACCCGCTGCCGCAGGCCCTGGTGCTGACCGCGATCGTGATCGGCTTCGGCATGACCGCGCTGCTGCTGGCGATCGCATTGCGCACCCGTGCGGAGACCGGCACCGACGATGTGGACGGGGTCGAGGGATGAACGCGCTGGCCTGGTTCGCGTTGTTCATGGACCCCCACGCCATCGTGCTGCCGGTGGTGCTGCCGATGCTGGCCGGCGCGGTTTTGCTGTTGCTGGAGGCACGCCGCTCGCGCTGGGCCACCCCGGTGTCGATTGCCTCCACCGGGTTGCTGCTGGCCGTGGCGCTGTGGCTGCTGCAGCAAGCCGACAGCGGTGTGGTGCAGGTCTACCTGGTCGGCAACTGGCAAGCGCCCTGGGGCATCGCGCTGGCGCTCGACCGGCTGGCCGCACTCATGCTGGTGCTGACCGCGGTGGTCGGCGTGGCGGCGTTGGTCTATGCCAGCGGGCGGCCCAAGCGCTATGCCGATGCCGACACCAGCCCGCACTTCCATGCGCTGTTCCAGTTCCAGCTGATGGGTCTGGGCGGCGCCTTTCTGACCACCGACCTCTTCAACCTGTTCGTGTTCTTCGAGGTGCTGCTGGCGGCCAGCTACGGTTTGCTGCTGCATGGCGGCGGGCGCGATCGCCTGCGGGCCGGCCTGCACTATGTGGTCTTCAACCTCGTCGGCTCGTCGCTGTTCCTGATCGCGGTGGCTTTGCTGTACGGCGTCACGGGCACCCTCAACATGGCCGACATGGCGGGGCGCATGGCGCAGTTGCAGGGCGACGACCTTTCTCTGGCGCGGTCTGCGGCGCTGCTGCTGCTGCTGGTGTTTGCCATCAAGGCCGCTCTGCTGCCGCTGTACTTCTGGCTGCCCGAAGCCTATGCGTCGGCCAGCGCGCCAGTCGCGGCGCTGTTCGCGATCCTCACCAAGGTCGGTGTGTATGCGGTGGCCCGGGTGGCCACCCTGATCTTCGGTCTGGACCTGATGGCGCCCTTCTTGCCGCCCCTGGCGATGGCCACGCTGGTGCTGGCCGCCATGGGCGCTCTGGCCGCGCACGACCTGCGCGGGTTGGTGGCCTATCTGGTGGTGGGATCGGCCGGCACCCTGATGCTGGCCCTCGGCCTGGCAACCGAGGGCGGTTTGGCCGCCGGCCTGTTCTACCTCGTCAACAGCACCCTGATCACGGCCACCTGGTTCCTGATCGCCGACCGCCTTGCATTGGCGCGCGGCACCGCAGGGCGTCTGGTGCCGCTGCCGCTGGCCTACGGCTGGGCGCCGCTGGGCATGGCCTTCTTCTTCGCTGCGGTGGCGGTGGCCGGGTTGCCGCCGCTGGCCGGCTTCATGGGCAAGGCGATGCTGCTGCAGGCAGCGGGGCAAACGCCCTGGGCCGCAGCAGCGGTGGCCTGCGTGCTGGGATCGAGCCTGGCGGTGGTGGTGGCGCTGGCGCGCGCCGGCGCCACGCTGTTCTGGGAGCCCTCGGGAGCCACTTCACCCCTTCCTGCCACCGAGCGGCCGGCACCCGCGCACACCATCGCCCTGCTGGCGTTGATGGCCGCTGTGGCCGCTTGCGCGCTGGCCGCCGGCCCGCTGGCCCGCTACACCGGCGCGGCAGCGCAGCAGTTGATGGAGCGCACGCCCTACATCGACGCGGTGATGGGCGCGCGGCCGGTGGCGCCGGCGTCCGATGTGCGCAAGGAGATGCGCGAACGGGGTGAGCTCGAATGACCCGCGCACGCCGGACCGCGATGTCCCGTCTGCTGCCGGCCCCGCGCATGAGTGCGGCACTGTTCGTGGCCTGGCTGATGGTCAACGCCTCGGTTTCGGCGGGCCACCTGCTGCTGGCGTTGTTGCTGGCGATCGCGATCCCGATCGCGGTCGAGCGCTGGCGGCCCGAGAAAGCGAGCCCGCGCCGCGCCGGCGTCGCGTTGAAGCTGCTGGCCCGTGTGCTGCTGGACATCGTCACCGCCAATGTCCAGGTCGCACGCCAGGTGCTGGGGCGCGAATCGAAGCTCAAGTCGGCTTGGGTCTGGGTGCCGCTGGACCTGCGCGATCCACATGCGGCGGCGATGCTGGCCGCCATCGTCACCTTGACCCCGGGCACCGTGTCTTCCGATCTGGACGACAGCCTCACGCACCTGCTGGTGCATGCGCTGCATGTGGAAGACGCCGACGCGCTGGTGGCCGAGATCAAGCAGCGCTACGAGCGTCCATTGAAAGAGATCTTCGAATGATCACCGCACTCGTCATGCCCTGGGTGCTGCTGATGCTGACCCTGGCGCTGCTCTTGAACCTGTGGCGGCTGCTGCGCGGCCCCGCCCTGCCGGACCGCGTGCTGGCGCTGGACACGGTCTACATCAATTCGCTGGCCTTGCTGGTGGTGGTGGGCATGCAATTGCGCAACAGCGAATATTTCGAGATCGCGCTTCTGATCGGCCTGCTGGGCTTCATCGGCACCGTGGTGCTGGCCAAGTTCGTGCTGCGCGGGGACATCGCCAGATGAGCAGTTCCGCACGGCCGCCCGACGGAAATGCTCCCGTCCCGCTTGGCGGGGCCGCACGGAGCGCGAGGGTGCAAAAGTGAACTGGCTGCCCGAGATCGCGCCCCTGCCGCTGCCGCTGTGGCTGGACATCGCCATCGCCACACTGCTGGTGGTCGGCGCCGGCTTCGCCCTGATCGGCTCCTGGGGGCTTGCGAAGCTGTCGACCTTCACGCGCCGGCTGCACGGGCCCAGCAAGGCCACCACGCTGGGGGTGGGCTGCGTGCTGGCAGCAGCGGCGTTGTGGTTCGGCTTTCAGGGCGAGACCAGCGGGCGCGAACTGCTGGTGGCGCTGTTCCTGATGCTCACGGCGCCGGTGTCGGCCCTGCTGCTGATGAAGGCGGCGCGGGGGCTGGACCGTTCGATCGATCCGCCGCCGAAACCGCCGGCGGGGCAGATGGCGCACCGTCCGGATCGTTCGTCCGCATCACCCGCTGCGGATACGGAATCGTCACCCGGGCTGCGTTGAGGGTGCGCAGCACCATCCGGTTGACATCGGAGCGCACATTGCCCTGCCCGTTGTGCGGGTCGCCGATCCAGAACGCCACGGTCAGCTCCAAACCGTCGGGCGCAAAGGCCGACAGCTGCACCCCGGGACTGATGTCGGTCAGCACCCGCGGCACGGCCGCCACTGCGCTCACCAATTGCGGAATCAGCAGCTCCAGATCGGTGCCGTAGGCCACCTGCACGGTGGTGGTCAGCAGCACCTTGGGGTCGGCCAGCGACAAGTTCTCGACCCGCTGCGTGATCAACATCTCGTTGGGCACGATGGCTTCGCGGCCGCTGATGGAACGCACCACCGTGTAGCGGGTCTTGATGTCGGTGATGCGGCCTTCGAAGGTGTCGACCTTGATGTTGTCGCCGATGCGCATGCTGCGCTCGGCAAGGATCACGAAGCCGCTGATGTAGTTCGACGCGAGTTTCTGAAGCCCGAAGCCGATGCCCACGCCAATGGCACCGCCCAGCACCCCGAGCGTGGTGATGTCGATGCCGGCTGCCGACAACGCCACCATCAAGCCGACGAACAACAACAGCACGCGCAGCGCGTTGGCGGTCATCTTGCGCACCGACAGGTTGTCGACCGCGCCGTCCAGCAACTGGGTTTCGATCAGGGTCGACAACGACAGCGCCAGCACCATCACCAGCACCACGCTGATGAGTCCCTGGATCAGCGCCAACAGCGAAATCGATGTGGCGCCCAGCGGCAGCTGGATGGCGGCCAGCTCGGCCAGCACCGGCTGCATCAGCCCGGTGACCCACAACGCCACCGCGATCCACACCAGCCACGACAGGCTGCGCTCGAACAAACGCATCACCTCCGACTGCGCAAAGACATGGCGCAACACCCGCACCACCAAGCGGATCGCGGCCAGCGACGCCAGGATCGGCACCACCAGCGCGAACACCGCAATGGCCATCTGCTCGCGCAGCAGCCAGCGGGCGATCAGCGCCAGACCGAGTGCGAACAAGGGGAACAGCACGCCGTCGTAGAGCCGGCGGCCGAACCAGATCGAAACGGCCGCGCGGCGCGGGCCGCGCACCAGCGCCACCAACCCGTAGGCAGCCAGCAAACAGGCGCCGGTGGCAACCAGCTCGATCACCGCACTGGGCCGCATCAGCGCACCCATCAAACGCGCAAATTCAGCCAGCGCCGAGGCGCGCGTGGTGTCGATAGGGTTCAAGGAAGTTGAGAACGCGGGCAGCGCAAAACACAGGCCATGCGGACCCGCTCAGTCCACCTCGGCCAACACCCGCAGGTGCGCGGCCACGCTGCGCGCCAGCGCACCCAGCGCATAGCCGCCTTCGAGGCACGAAACGATGCGCCCCTGCGAATGCCGTCTTGCCACATCCACCATCTGCTGCGTGAGCCACGCGTAGTCGGCTTCGACCAGCCCCATCTGCCCGAGTTCGTCTTCACGGTGGGCGTCGAAGCCGGCCGAGATGAACACCATCTGCGGCTTGAAACGCTCCAGCTCGGGCAGCCATTGCGCGGTCACGGCTTCGCGCACCTTGTCACCGCGGGTGTAGGGCGGCATCGGCAGGTTGACCATGTTGGTGCCCTTCGGCACCCCGCCGCTGTAGGGGTACAGCGGATGCTGGAAGAAGCTGCACATCAGCACCCGTTCGTCGCCGGCAATGATGTCTTCGGTGCCATTGCCGTGGTGCACGTCGAAGTCGATGATCGCCACCCTTTCGAGCCCGTGCACATCGAGCGCATGGCGCGCGGCCACCGCGACGTTGTTGAAGAAGCAGAAGCCCATCGCGCTGTCGCGGGTGGCGTGATGGCCGGGGGGACGCACCGCGCAAAAGGCCGTTTCGGCGCGGCCGGCAATCACATCGTCGGTGGCGGCAACGGCGGCACCGGCGGCATGCAGTGCCGCTTCCAGGGTGGCGGGGCAAGCCACAGTGTCGGGGTCCAGGTTGCGGGGTTTGCCTTCGTTGCGAACCTGCTGCAGCAGGTCCTGCAGTTCGGCCACATAGCCGGCGCTGTGGGCGCGGCACAGCTGCTCGACCGTGGCCTGCGGTGCGTCAAGATGCTGGAACGCGATGTCGAGCCCGGTGGCCAGCAGGTGATCGGTGATCGCATCCAGCCGCTGCGGGCATTCGGGGTGGCCGGCGCCCATGTCGTGTTCGCGGCAGGCGGCATGGCTGTAGAAGGCAAGGCTCATCGGCGGATCGGGCTGAATGCGGCTCGGTTATGGTTCTGCGCATGGATCAAAGCATGGCGCGCCAGTTGTCTAGGCTGGTGGATCAGATTAGCACCATTGTGGTGGGCAAACGGCAGCAGATCGAGGACAGCGTGGCCTGCCTGCTGGCCGGCGGCCACCTGCTGATCGAAGACGTGCCCGGTGTCGGCAAGACCACGCTCGCGCACACGCTGGCGGTGTCGCTCGGACTCGACTTCCGGCGGGTGCAATTCACCGCCGACCTGATGCCCAGCGACTTGATCGGTGTCAGCGTGTTCGAGCGCAGCAAGGAAGCCTTTGTCTTCCACCCCGGCCCGGTTTTCGCGCAGGTGCTGCTGGCCGACGAGATCAACCGCGCCGGACCGAAAACCCAGAGCGCCTTGCTGGAAGCGATGGAAGAGCAGCAGGTCTCGGTCGAAAACCAGACCCGCCTGCTGCCGCGGCCGTTCTTCGTGATCGCCACGCAAAACCCCAGCGACCAGCTCGGCACCTACGCGCTGCCTGAAAGCCAGCTCGACCGCTTTTTGCTGCGCATCACCCTCGGCTACCCCGATCGCAAGGCCGAGCGCGAGTTGCTGAGTGGCGGCGACCGCCGCGCCGCTGCGATGCAACTGCAGCCGGTGCTGGATGCCGGGCAGCTGCTGGCAGCGCAGCAGGCGGTGGTGAAGGTGCATGCCTCGGAGCCGCTGCTGGACTATCTGCAAGCGCTGATCGCAGCCACCCGATCGGGCACCTGGTTCGTCGACGGCTTGTCGCCGCGCGCCGGTATCGCGGTCCTGCGGGTGGCCAGGGCCAAGGCGTTGATGGCCGGCCGCAGCCATGTCTCGCCCGACGATGTTCAGGCGGTGCTGCCGCAAGCCATCGCCCACCGCTTGCAGCCGGTGACAGGCGCGGGCCGCGGGCCGGTCGAGCAGGTTCGGGCCATGGTCGAGGCGACGGCCATTCCGTGAGTCCCCCACGCTCCCAGGCGGTCGCTGGCCCGCGGTTAAGCAAATTGGGGAACGTTCGCTCGCAACCGGGCAAAGCCGGCTCCGCGGCGCTGCTTGAGCCACTCCGGCGGTGGTTTCTGGCGCGTCTGCCGCAGTCGGACAGCTTGACCCTCGGGCAGCGCAACATCTACATCCTGCCGACCCGCGCCGGACTGATCTTTGCGCTCACGCTGGTGGTGATGCTGCTGGCCAGCATCAACTACCAGCTCAACCTGGGTTATGCGCTGACCTTTCTGCTGGCCGGTGCCGGGCTGGTGTCGATGCACCTGACGCATGCCAACCTGCGCGGTTTGACCCTGCATCTGCGGCCGCCGTCGGCGGTGTTCGTGGGAGATGCCGCGCTGCTGGATGTGGTGCTGTCGAATCCTCGCAGCCATCGCTACGGTTTGGGACTTCGCCTCGACAACCGCGGGGCTGCCGGTTTCAGCCTGACCCCGGCCCCGAGCGCCGGAATCACCTGGTGTGACGCGCCATCGCAGGGCCAGGCGAACGCCCACCTGAGCCTGCCCGCCGACCAGCGTGGCTGGCAACCGCTGCCCGCGCTGGTGCTGGAGACCGTGTTCCCGCTCGGCCTGTTTCGCGCCTGGACGGTGTGGCGCCCGGCAGCCCGCTTGCTGGCATGGCCGCGCCCCGAACACCCGGCACCGCACCTGCCGCCAGCCGATGCCGCAACCGGCGACAGTCGCCAGACGCGACGCGGCGTGGGCAGCGAACTCGATGGCGTGCGCCCCTGGCGGCGCGGCGATTCGATGCGCCAGGTGGCCTGGAAGAAAGTCGCGCGCAGTGGCGAACTGGTGAGCCGCGAAACGGCGGGTCAGCCGCCGCGCGAATTGCTGCTGGACTGGTCGGCAGCGGCAGCGGCCGGCGATGCCGAGCAGCGCTTGTCGCGCCTGGCCGCATGGGTGATCCAGGCCGAGCAAGGCGGCCTGGCCTTTGCCTTGCAACTGCCCGGCGGGCGCTTGCCGATGGGCCAGGGGACGGCGCAGCAGCGCGCTGCGCTGGACCTGCTGGCGGACCACCGATGACGCACCGCCGATGAAGCACCGCCAATGACAGGCGCTGACCCGGCCCACCCGCGGCTCGGCACGGGCTTCGGCACCCAGCTCGGCAGCCGACTCGGTGCGAGCGTCTCACCGCTGTTGCAGCTGCCACGCGAGTCCCGCGACACCCTTTTCCTGCTGGCCATCATCGCCTGGACCACCGCGCCGCATGCACTGCACCTGCCGCTGTGGTGCAGCTTGATGGCGGCGGGTTTGCTGGTCTGGCGGGCCGGACTTGCGCTGACCAGCCGACCCCTGCCCAGCCGCTGGGCCATCAGCGCGCTGCTGGCGCTGGCCACCGCGGGCACCTGGGCCACACAAAGCACCCTGCTCGGCAAGGAAGCCGGCATCACGATGCTGGTGGTGTTGATGGCATTGAAGACCATGGAGCTGCGTGCCCGGCGCGATGCGATGGTGGTGTTCTTCCTGGGCTTCTTCCTGGTGCTGACGCACTTTCTGTTTTCGCAGTCGCTCCTGACCGGGGTGTGGCTGCTGCTGTCGGTCTGGGGCTTGCTGACCGCACTGGTGCTGGCCCACATGCCGGTGGGTCGGCCGCCGCTGTGGCGGGCCGGCCGGGTGGCGTTGCGAACTGCGGCACTCGGCCTGCCGCTGATGGTGCTGCTGTTCGTGATGTTCCCGCGCATCGGCCCGCTCTGGGGCTTGCCGCAGGATGCGGCCGGGCGCACCGGGCTTTCGGGGTCGATGCGGCTCGGCAATGTGGCCTCGATCGCCGAAGACGACTCGGTCGCCTTGCGCTTGCGGTTCACCGGGCCGGTGCCGCCGCAGCAGCAGCTGTACTTTCGCGGGCCGGTGCTGTCGAGCTTCGACGGCATCGAATGGACCCGGCTGAACCCGAGCGTGCCGGTGGCCGAGCGCCCGCGGCTCGAGCTTCGCTTGCGGGGCGATCCGGTGCGCTACGAGATGACGATCGAGCCCAGCCGGCTGACCTTGCTGCCGCTGCTGGAGATCACCCCCGACCGCGCCGACGCGGCCCCGCAACTCGAAGGTTGGCTGCCCACGCTGCGCTCGGACGCGCAATGGCAGGTGTCGCGCCCGGTCACCGAACGCTTGCGGGTGCAGGTCGCCGCCTGGTTGGACCACCAACACGGCCCGCGCGACCCGGTGCCGGGCCTGCGCGACCTGCTGGACCTGCCGCCCGGCGCCAACCCGCGCACGCTGGCCTGGGCTGCGGCCTTGAAGCAGCGCGCCGATCTGCAGCAAGCCGATCCGCGCAAGCTGTCGGACGCGGTGCTGCAGCAGATCCGCAACGGCGACTACACCTACACCCTGGAGCCGGGCAGCTACAGCGCCAGCGGCGCCGATGCCATCGACGAATTCTGGCTCGACCGCAAGCTGGGTTTCTGCGAGCACTTCGCCAGCGCCTATGTGGTGGTGATGCGCGCGATGGGGGTGCCGGCTCGCATCGTCACCGGCTATCAAGGTGTCGACGACCTGCCGCAGGACGGCTGGTGGGTGGTGCGCCAGCGCAATGCCCATGCCTGGGCCGAGATCTGGCAGCCGGGCGCGGGCTGGTTGCGGGTCGACCCGACTGCCGCAGTGGCGCCGGAACGCGTGCAGCGCGGGCTGCGCCTGGCGCCGGCGCAGGGCTTCGTCGCCAGCACCATGGACCGCATCGATCCGGCATTGGCGACGCGCTTGCGCAGCATGCTGGAAGGCATGAACAACCGCTGGAACCAGTGGGTGCTGAACTATTCGCGCGGCCAGCAATTCGATCTGCTGCGTGAGCTGGGCATCGAAGCGCCGAGCTGGCAGGACCTGGCGCGGCTTTTGACCTTGCTGCTGTGCGCAGCGGCATTGACCGGCGCCGCCTGGGCCTGGTGGGACCGCCGGCGGCAAGACCCATGGCAACGGCTGCAGCGCCGCGTGCAGTTGCGCCTGGCGGCCCTGGGCGTGGCGGTGCAAGCGCACGATGCGCCACGCAGCCGCGCGGCTCGGGTGCGAGCGGCATTGGGCGCGCGCGGGCAGGCATTGGCCGATCTGCTGGACGGCTTGGATGCGGAGCGCTATGGCGACAGGGACACGGACACGGACACGGACAGCGATCGCGTCCGCAAACACTTGAAACCGCCCCCGCCGAGTCTGCAGTCGTGGTGGCGCCGCTTCCGGGCTGCCGCGCGGGTGCTGCCGATAATCCGGACATGACGATTCCCGCCCCCGGCGCTGCTGTCACATCTGAAAGGCGCGCGATCCGCACCATGCGGGCGCGGAGTGCTGCTGCCGCGCTGGTGGTGCTGCTCATCGGCCTACCCGCCGAAGCCGCCAGCGGCAAACGAAAAGCCGGTGGCGGTACCACTGCCGCGGCGGCCCCCGCTGCCCAGACCGCGGCCACGCACTACCGCGACCGCGGCGACGCAGCCGCGTTCATCGCCGCGGTGTCCATGCGCACCGGCCTGCCCGCCGAATGGCTGTCGCTGGAACTGTCGAAGGCCCGCCGCAACGACAGCGTGCGGCGCCTGATCGCGCCGCCACCCGCCGGCACCGCCAAGAACTGGGCCGCCTACCGCGCACGCTTCGTCGAGCCGCAGCGCATCGCCGCCGGGGTGGCCTTCTGGCGCGCCAACGCAAGCTGGCTGGCGCTGGCGGAACAGCGCCACGGGGTGCCGGCCGAGATCGTGGCCGGCATCATCGGCGTCGAGACCTATTACGGGCGCATCACCGGCAGCTTTCGGGTGCTCGATGCGCTGGCGACGCTGGCCTTCGACTATCCGGTCGAGGGCAGCAGCAACCTTGGCAACCCGCGCAAGGACCGCAGCAGCTTCTTCCGTGACGAACTCGAAGCCTTCTTCGTGATGTGCGCGCGCGAAGGCCTGGACCCGCAATCGGTGCAGGGCTCGTATGCCGGCGCGATGGGATTGCCGCAGTTCATGCCCAGCAGCATCAACAACCATGCGGTCGACTTCGACGGCGACGGCCACATCGACCTGCAACGCAGCCCCGCCGATGTGATCGGCAGCGTGGCGCATTACCTGGCCCAGTACGGCTGGCAGCGCGGCATGGCCACGCATTTCGCGGTGGCCGCGCCGGTGGACAGCGCCGACCGGGCGGCCCTGCTCGGCCCCGACATCCTGCCGAGCTTCAGTTCCGCGCAATTCGGTGCGCGCGGCGCGGTGCTGTCGGCGGACGGCCAGCGCTTCGACGGCTTGCTGGCCCTGGTGGAACTGCAGAACGGCGACCTGGCGCCGAGCTTCGTTGCCGGCACCGGCAATTTCTATGCGGTCACGCGCTACAACCGGTCGAGCTACTACGCGCTGGCGGTGATCGAACTCGGGCAGGCGGTGGCGCGCGCGCGGATGGCCGCGAATGGGCCTGGGACTGTGCCCCCGAATGCGGCTTCGGTTTCGGAGTCCGCTACCCGCTGATGCAGGCTGTCAACCGCCGATTGCGGGGGCGCGTTCATCGTCCAGCCTCGGCACATTCCGGGGTTGCTCTGCGGAAACGAAGCCACTCGATTCCGGACCTCTCCCCACTGGCCGAACACCCACCATGAACAAGAACCTCATCGTCGCCGCTTTGCTGGCCGGCACTGCCGCCATCAGCTTCGCCCAGGCACCCGCAGCCACCACCGCTCCCGTCAAACCAATGCCCGCTCCGGTCCCGGTGATGAGCACCCCGGCACCCGCCGCCGTGGCACCGGTTGGCGCCACCCGGGCCGCAGTCGCTCCGGTCGGCAAAGCCACCACCGACAAGGGGATGACTCAGGCGAAGAAGACAGCTGCGCACAAGACTGCCAAGCATGGCAAGCACGCCACGAAAAAGACCAAGCAAATGAAGAAGGCCGTCAAGCCCGTCGCCTGATCGACGGCAAAGCCTCCAGCGCCCAACAA
>JBBSPW010000026.1:0-27233 GCA_038258365.1 Burkholderiales bacterium
CAGGGACGCGCCGGGGTTGGTGGCCACTGGCTCGCTGACCTGCTCGAGCAGCGGCAGGTCGTTGATGGAATCGCTGTAGAAGCGGGTGGCCTCGAAATCGGCAAGCGTCAGGCCATCTTGCGCCAGCCATTGGCGCACGCGGTCGATCTTGCCTTCGCGAAAAGCCGGCACACCGTCGATCTGGCCGGTGACGCGGCCGCTGGCATCCCGCGCCAACGTCGTGGCGATCAGGGTGTCGATGCCGAACAGGTCGGCGATCGGCCGGGTCACCACATCGTTGGTGGCGGTGACGATCGCCAGCCGGTCGCCGGCTTGGCGGTGGCGCTGAACAAGATCGAGCGCCGCCGGGTGCAGCATCGGGCGCACGCGATGCCGGATGAATGAAGCCAACGCGGCAGTCAGGTCGTCGGCGCTGCGCTCACGCCACGGCGAGGTAGCAAATTCGACATACGCGGCCAAGTCCAGCCGGCCGGCGTTGTAGTCGTCATAGAAGGCGTCGTTCTGACGCTTGAAGGCCCGCCGGTTGACCCAACCGAGTTCGATCACATGCTCGCCGAACAAGTGGTCGGAATCCTGCGGGATCAGCGTGCCGTCCAGGTCGAAAAGCGTCAGCCGCATGCCATCTTGGCTGCTCATGCCATCCGCACCGCGGGCGGGCCGGCCAACGCTTGATCGGCATCGGTCCGCATCAGATCGCGAACCAGTGGCACGGTCAGGCGGCGCTGGCTGGCCAGCGCATGGTCGTCCAACCGGTCCAGCAGATGCATCAGGTTCGAGAGATCGCGGGGAAAGTGGGTCAGCAGATGGGCCAGCACGCCTTCGGCCAATTCGATCCCGCGCCCCGCCGTTTCCTGCAGCAGCGCCTGTCGTGTGTCGGCCTCGGACAAGGGCTCCACCGCGAACACGAGCCCCCAGCCGAGCCGCGTGCGCAGGTCGTCGCGCAACGGCAGATCCACCGGTGGCAGCCGCCCCGCAGCCGCCACCTGCACGCCGACGGTAGTGGCTTCTACAAAGTGTTTGAAAGCCGACTGCTGGGCCGGGGCGTCGAAACTGTCGCAGCCGTCCAGCACCAGCAACGCGGTGTCGTCAGACCAGACCGCCGGCCGCGCGCCCGCCGGGTCGAACCAAACCACCTTCGCGCCGGCGGCTCGGGTCTTTGAAGCCAGGGCCTGCAAGAGATGCGACTTTCCGCTGCCGACCGGTCCCCACAGATACACCGGCGGCGCCTGCAGCGCAGGAGGGGCCAGCGACTGCAAGTGCAACAACGCCGCGGCGTTGGCTCCGGTGACGAAATTGCCGAACCCGCGTGCCGGCCGCAAACCGATCGGCAACGGCAGTTGAATCTGTGCGGCGCGCGTCACTGCAAGCGCTGCCACGCCCGCAGTTGCAAGCGCATCGCAGCCGCATCGGCGGCCTCTGGGCAGTCCCGCAGGTAGCGAAGCAGGGCCTCGCAAGCCGACGCGTGGCGGCCATCGTTCGCCAGGGCCAGCGCCAGATCGCGGCGCTCTGCTGGCACCTGCGGCAGCAACAGCACCATGCGCTGTTGCACCGCTGCCAGCCGGCTCCAGTCTTGTGCGCTGCGGTGCAATTCGCGCAGGTTGGCGAGCATGCGGGCGATGACCTGTCGCGGGCGGGCGGCCTGCAGAACCTGCTCCAGCGGCATGCGCCCGCCCACCTGACCCGGGCCGGGTCGCCAGGGCTGCAAGCGTTCTTCCAGATCGTCACGGCCCAGTGAACGTCCGTCGAACGGGTCGATGACGATCTCGCCGCGGCTCAACTGAAGCTTGACCAGGAAGTGACCGGGGAAAGCCACGCCTTCGGCTTTCAGACCGACATGGGAAGCGATCTCGATGTAGACCAACGCCAGCGTGATCGGAATGCCCCGGCGGGTGCGAAGCACCTCGGGGATCAGGCTGTTGGCAGGGTCGTAGTAGTTGTTGACGTTGCCGCCGAAGCCCAGCTCCTGGAAGAAGTAAGGATGCAGCAAGCGCAGCTTTTGAAGGGGCGCCGCATCGGGCGGCATGCGCACGCGCAACCGCTCGCCGAGCGCGTCGACATCGGCCAGGGTGCCCTGCACGTCCAGGTCGGGCTGCTCGTCTTGCGCCAACGCGACTGCGGTTTCCAGCAGGGGGAAACCATCGTCGTCGGCCACCAGCGCCGCGAAATAATCGAGCGCGGTCGTCGCTTCGAATTGCAGGGGGCCGGCCATCCCTCGCAGTGTAGGTCAGCCCCGCCGCAGCAGATGCCGCGGCCGCAGACCACACAGCGCCAGCACCGCGAAGTAGAGCAGCGCGACACCGGCCAGCACCACCGCCATCGCCCCGGCGCGCAACGCCCACTCGGCCTGCAAGCCGAGCCAGTCGATGCGGCGCGCTGCCCAGAACAGCGCAGCGCCCAGCGCCAGGTTGGCGGCCAGCACGCGGGCTGCGAACAAGCCCCAGCCCGGCTCGGGGCGGAACACCCTACTGCGCAGCAAACCGCTCAGCAACAAGCCGGCGTTGATGAGTGCCGCGACCCCGATCGACAACGCGAGCCCGGCATGGCCGAGCCAAGGCACCAGCACCGCATTCATCGCCTGCGTGGCCACCAGCACGCCGATGGCAATGCGCACCGGGGTGCGGATGTCCTGGCGGGCGTAGAAAGCCGGCGCCAGCACCTTGATGGCAACGATGCCGATCAAGCCGACGCCATAGCCCCGCAGCGCCGCGGTGGTCATCGCCACATCGTCTGCAGTGAAGCGGCCATAGTGGAACAGCACCGCCACCAACGCCTGTGGAAAGATGAGCAACGCGAGCGCGCAAGGCAAGGTCAGCATCAGCACCAACCGCAGACCCCAGTCCAGCATCGACGAAAAGGCCTGCAAATCTTGCCGACCCTGCGCCGCCGACAACTGCGGCAGCAGCACCACCCCCAACGCCACGCCCAGCAATGCGGTCGGAAATTCCATCAGCCGGTCGGCATAGGTCAGCCACGACACGGCGCCGACCGCCACATGCGAGGCGATCTGGGTGTTGATCAGCAGCGAGATCTGCGCCACCGACACCCCCAGCACCGCGGGTGCCATCAGACGCAGCACCCGCGCGACGCCCGGGTGCTGCCAGGCGGCGCGCAGCCGGCCCGGCAGCAGGCCGATGCGCGGCAGGCACCCCACCGCAGCCAGCGCCGGGATCTGAACCGCCGCCTGCAGCACCCCACCCACCATCACCCCCAGCGCAAGGGCGTAGATCGGCTCGAAGCCTGCTGCTGCCAGGCGCGGTGCGCCCCATACTGCTGCCGCGATGACGCACAGGTTCAGCAGCACCGGCGTCACGGCGGGCACCGCAAAGCGACGCCAGGTGTTCAGGATGCCGGCCGACAGTGCGACCAGGGACATGAAGCCGATGTAGGGGAACATCCAGCGCGTCATCACCACAGCGGTGTCGATGCGTTCCAGACCCGAGCCCATCGCCCAAACCAGCAGCGGTGCGGCCAGCACACCGGTGATGCAGACAGCCACCAGCACCCAGGCCAGCACTGTGGCCACGGCGTCGATCAGTTGGTGCGTGGCCGCGTCGCCATCTCGGGCGCGGGTGGCGGCCAGCAGGGGCACGAAGGCTTGAGAAAATGCACCTTCGGCGAACAAGCGCCGAAACAGGTTCGGAATCCGGAATGCGACGTTGAACGCGTCGGTGGCGCCACTGGCGCCGAAGCTGGCCGCGATCAACTGCTCCCGCGCCAGGCCCGACACCCGCGACAGTAAAGTCAGCAGTGAAACGGTGGAGGCGGCCTTGAGAAGATTCACGCAGGATTCGGAGGGCGGCGGAGTATAGATGCCGGCATGGCCGCCGTGATGTCGCCTTCCATCCGGGTGCTATACTCGACGCTCTTTGCCCAACTAAACTCGAATCAACGAGCTCGCACTAAAAAATGGCCACCACGTCCAAAGCCAAGAAGAAAACCGTCCGACTCGCGTCCGGGCTGAAGCGCTCCAGACAAGGCGTTGTGCTGAATGCCGCCAACACCTCGCTGCGCTCGAAATTTCGCACCGTGATCAAGAACGTCGTCAAGTCGGTGACAGCTGGCGACAAGGATAAGGCCACCGCCAACTTCAAGCACGCCCAGAGCGTGATCGATTCGGTGGCAGACAAAGGGATCTTTCACAAGAACAAGGCCGCCAGATTGAAGAGCCGTCTGAATGCGCGGGTCAAGGCATTGGTGCTGTCGCAAGCCGCCTGACTGTCTGAGCCGTTTGCCGAAGAACGGGCTCGCTTTGCGAGCCCTTTTTCATTTCTGCGGCGGACCGGATGGCGCGGCCCCGGGTGACGCCTCTTCGACCGGCAGCTCGTTGTCACGGGCGAAGTTCATCACGAAGTCCCACGCCATCGGCTCCACGCCCTTGAGTGCTTCGCTGACCAGCACGCACTTGACGCCGTCGATCAGGCGCGGCACGCAGTACGGCGAATAGCCGATGTAGGCGCCGATACCGCCTTGCATGCCCCCGGGTCTGAAGCTGGACATCGCACCCGCGAGCCGTTCGGACCAATCGCTCGGCCTGAAGCTGCGCCCCCCGCTGGTGACGCCGCGAATCAGGAATTGACGGGGCGGGATTGAGGTCATGCGTTGCATCGGCGCCGGCACGCCGGAAGGCATCGTCGGACACAGCGAGCAGATTGTGCCTTGCCCGTGCTGCGATGCAGCAAGGCAAGTCGGCGCTTCTGGTGGCCTTTGGACGCGACCCTAGAATCGACGCCCTTGTTTGGTATCGACCCGAGGCCCTGCGATGAATGCTCCCGAACCCGCTGTCCTGGCGTCTGCACCGGCGATGCCGCATGTGCTGAACACTTACGGCCGCCTGCCGATCGCGATGTCGCATGGCAAGGGTTGCTGGGTCTGGGACACCGACGGCAAACGTTATCTGGACGGCCTCGGCGGCATCGCGGTCAACACCCTCGGACATGCCCATCCGAAGCTGGTGCCTGCGCTGCAGGAGCAGATCGGCAAGCTGATCCACACCTCCAACTACTACCAGATCCCGCTGCAGGAGCAACTGGCCGCAAAGCTCTGCGAAATCTCCGGCCTGCAGGGCGCGTTCTTCTGCAATTCGGGACTGGAAGCGAACGAGGCGGCGCTGAAGATCGCGCGCAAGTTCGGCCACGACAAGGGCATCGACCAGCCGGCGGTGATCGTCTACGAGCGCGCGTTCCATGGCCGGTCGATCGCCACCCTGTCGGCCACCGGCAACCCGAAGATCCAGGCCGGCTTCGGCCCGCTGGTCGAAGGTTTCGTGCGCATTCCGCTCAACGACATCGAAGCGGTCGAAGCAGTGGCACGCAGCAACCCGAACGTGGTCGCGGTGTTTCTCGAAACCATCCAGGGCGAAGGCGGCATCAACACCGCCCGCAACGAATACTTGCAGGCTCTGCGCCGCGTGTGCGACACACACGACTGGCTCTTGATGCTGGACGAGGTGCAATGCGGCATCGGCCGCACCGGCAAGTGGTTTGCGCACCAGTGGGCAGGGATCCAGCCCGATGTGATGCCGCTGGCCAAGGGCCTCGGCTCGGGCGTGCCGATCGGTGCGGTGGTGGTGGGCGAGCGCGCGTTGCATGTGCTGGGCCCGGGCAACCACGGCACCACCTTCGGCGGCAACCCGCTGGCGATGCGTGCCGGGGTCGAAACGCTGTCGATCATGGAAGCCGACGGCCTGCTGAAGAACGCTGCTGAGGTCGGCGAGGTGCTGCGCGCCGGCTTGGCTCAAGAGCTGCAAGGCTTGCCGGGACTGGTGTCGATCCGCGGGGCGGGCCTGATGATCGGCATCCAGCTCGACCGCCCGTGCGGCGTGCTGCTGGGCCGAGCGGCCGAGGCCGGGCTGTTGATAAGCGTGACCGCCGACAGCGTGATCCGGCTGGTGCCGCCGCTGATCCTGACCGCCGACGAAGCGCGCCAGATCGTTGCCATCCTGTGCCCGCTGGTGAAGGCGTTCCTGGCCGAGTGAGAAGCGTGAATGAAGATCTGCGAATGAAGATCTGCGAATGAACACCAGCGAATGAAACCCGGGCACTCACTGATGCGCCACTACCTGCAGTTCAAGGACTTTCGAACCGAGGAATACGCCTACCTGTTCGAGCGCATGCGCACCATCAAAACGCGCTTCAAGAACTACGAGCGGTATCAACCGCTGGTGGACCGAACGCTGGCGATGATCTTCGAGAAGGCCAGCACCCGCACCCGCGTCAGCTTCGAGGCGGGCATGTACCAGATGGGCGGCTCGGTGGTGAACCTGACCACCGGCGACACCCATCTGGGCCGGGCCGAACCGGTCGAGGACACCGCCCGCGTCATCAGCCGCATGTGCGACATCGTGATGATCCGCACCTACGAGCAAGCCAAACTCGAAGCCTTCGCCTCGCACTCAAGAGTCCCCGTCATCAACGGGCTGACGAACGAATTCCACCCCTGCCAGATCCTGGCCGACATCTTCACCTACATCGAGCAGCGTGGCAGCATTCAGGGTCGTGTGGTGGCCTGGGTAGGAGATGGCAACAACATGGCCAACACCTGGCTGCAGGCGGCTGAGGTGCTGGGATTCACCGTGCATGTCAGCACCCCGAGCGGCTATGAGGTCGACCCCGCTGCGGCCGGCATCCGCGACACCCGTTGCTACCGCGTCTTCGACCACCCGATGCAAGCTTGCGAAGGCGCCCATCTGGTGACCACCGATGTCTGGACCAGCATGGGCTACGAAGCCGAAAACGAAGAACGCTTGAAGGCCTTCGTCGACTGGTGCGTGGACGAAGAAATGATGGCGGTTGCGCAGCCCGATGCGCTCTTCATGCACTGCCTTCCCGCGCACCGCGGAGAGGAAGTCACCGCCGAAGTCATCGACGGCCCCCAATCGGTGGTCTGGGACGAAGCCGAGAACCGGCTGCATGCGCAGAAGGCGTTGATGGAATACCTGCTGCTGGGGCGGATCGGGTCAGCTGCCGTGTAGGCCGCCTCGGTGCGGCGCGCGGCGCTTCAGTAAGTTGCCCGCCCACCCGTCAGGTCGAACACCGCACCGGTCGAGAACGAACACTCTTCGCTGGCCAGCCACGCGACCATTGCTGCGACCTCTTCGACTTCGACAAAACGACCCATCGGGATCTTGCCGAGCATGTAGTCGATGTGCGCCTGGGTCATCTGCTCGAACATCGCGGTGCGCGCCACTGCCGGTGCGATGGCATTCACCAACACGCCCTTCGTCGCCACCTCTTTGGCCAGTGACTTGGTGAGCGCAATCAGCCCCGCCTTGCTGGCGCTGTAGTGCGAGGCATTCGGGTTCCCTTCCTTGCCGGCCACCGACGCGATGTTGACGATGCGGCCATAGCCGGCAGCCGCCATCTTCGGCGCGACATGGCGGCAGGTCAGGTAGGGCGCGATCAGGTTGACCTCGATCACGCGCCGCCACACCGCCGGGTCCAGCTCCCAGGTGGTGGCGTTGCCGCCGGTGATGCCGGCGTTGTTGACGAGGATGTCGATGCGGGCCTCGGCCGCCGCGGCCTTGCCGACAGCGGCATCGTCGGTCAATTCGACGCTCTCCCCTCGCACCGTGCCGAATGCGCCCAGTTGTTTGCACGCGTCGGCGAGCTTGTTTGCGTCGATGTCCCAGATCACCACCTCTGCGCCGGATTGCAGCAAGCGCTGCGCGGTGGCGAATCCGATGCCTTGGGCACCACCGGTGACAACCGCCACGCGCCCACCGAGGTCGATCTGGTTCATGTCTGCATACCTTTCAATGCCTCTGGTGTGGACCGGCTGTCTTCGATGTACTGCCGGATGATGTCCTCGAAACGGGCTTCGGGCTGCAAGCCGAGCGCGGCGGCGCGCTTGGCCGTCGCGCCCTTCGGCCAATTCGCGACGATGGCCGCGATGCGCTCGTCGCGCTGCAACTGCACTTTCGCTCGCACCTGCGAACCGGCCACCGCTTCCAGCGCATCCAGCATCTGCTGCACCGTCACGTTCAGCGCCGGAAGGTTCAACGCGCTACGGCCGACGAAGGCCTCGCGGCTGGCTTCGTAAACCGCGATCAAGCCTTCGACGGTGCGCTTCGGCGACGAGACCGGGTGCGACACATCGAGCGACACCGGCAGGATCGCGGTCTCGCCGGCCAGGGGTTCGCGGATGATGCCGCTGAAGAACGAACTCGCTGCGCCATTGGGCCGGCCGGGCCGCACCGTCACCGTCATCAACCGCGCCGCACGGCCGTCGATGTAGCCCTTGCGGGTGTAGTCGGCCACCAGGTGTTCGCAGATCAGCTTGTGGGTGCCATAAGAGGTCTGCGGTGCCGGCAAGGTGACGTCGCCGACCAAAGCCGGCAGCGGCACCGCCGGATCGGGGCCGAACACTGCCACCGAGCTGGCGAAGACCAACTTGGCGGGCGCAGCGCCACCTTCGGTGCGGGCGCGCAGCGCATCCAGCAGGGCACGGGTGCTGTCGAGATTCGATCGCAAGCCCAGATCGAAATCGGCTTCGCACTCGCCCGACACCGCCGAAGCCAGGTGAAACACGCCGTCGAAGGCTTCGCTGCGAAGCGCCTCGCAGAGCGACAGCAGCGGCCCGGTGCGGCTCTCCACGAGCGGGTGATCGCGCAGATCGGCAGGCGGCGAGACTTGGTCGGCGAGCACCAGCTGTTCGATCGAGCGCCCGTTCAGCGTCCGCAGATTCAGCAAGGCGCGCGCCAGGCGAGCGCCAACGAAGCCAGCACCGCCGGTAATGAGCAGTTTCATCGCGGTCCTACTCCTTTGAATGCCGGCGTCGCCACAGGCTAACAGCGGCAGACCGACCGCGACAACGGGAAACTCCGATGTTGCAGCTTTCCAGACCGAGGCTATCGTGTGACGAATCGCCAGCTCCATGGCGTCGACCGTCACCACATCCCGCCGAGGACCCGCATGGCCAGTGTCAGCATCGACCAAGTCAAAAAACGCTTCGGCGAGGTCGAGATCCTGCATGGAGTGGACATCGCGATCGAAGACGGCTCCTTCACCGTGCTGGTCGGACCTTCGGGTTGCGGCAAGAGCACCCTGCTGCGGATGATCGCGGGGCTGGAACAGATCAGCGGCGGCGAGATTCGCATCGGCGACAAGCGCGTCAACGACCTGCCGCCGAAAGAACGCGACATTGCGATGGTGTTTCAGAACTACGCCTTGTATCCGCACATGACGGTGAGCAGGAACATGGCGTTTTCTTTGATGCTGGCAAAGCAGGACCAGGCCACCATCGACCAGAAGGTCGGGCGTGCGGCCGACATCCTGGCCCTGACCCCTTTGCTGGAACGCTACCCGCGGCAGCTCTCAGGCGGCCAGCGCCAGCGCGTGGCGATGGGCCGCGCCATCGTTCGCGATCCGCAGGTGTTTCTGTTCGACGAACCCTTGTCGAACCTGGACGCCAAGCTGCGCGTGGCGATGCGCAGCGAGATCAAGGAACTGCACCAGCGCCTGGGCACCACCTCGGTCTATGTCACCCACGACCAGATCGAAGCGATGACGATGGGCGACAAGATCGTGGTGATGAAAGACGGTCGCATCGAGCAAACCGGCAGCCCACTGGACCTGTACGACCAGCCTGCGAACCTGTTCGTGGCCGGTTTCATCGGCTCGCCGGCCATGAACTTTCTGCCAGGCACTTTGCGCCATGCCGGCGGCGATGCCCGAGTCGAATTCGCCGACGGCACGCACCTGCCGGCACCCGCGCATGGCAGCGCCAGCGACGGGCAGCAGGTGGTGGTCGGAACCCGGCCCGAACACCTGACCTTGGTAGAAGGGGACGCCGACATGGACGGCAGCAGCGGCATCTCAGCCAAGGTCGTGGTAGTCGAACCCACCGGCGCTGAAACCCTGGTGTTGTGCCGTCATGCCGGCGCCGACCTGGCCGCGGTGTTCCGCGAACGCCACCGCTTCGAGCCCGGCAGCACCATCCGGCTGCAACCCGACCTGCAACGCGCGCACTTGTTCGACGCCGCCAGCGGCAACCGGCTGGCCGCCTGATCCCGATTTTTCAGACCCACCCACCACAAGACAGGAGACCGACCATGTCCGAATTCAACCGCCGCAAGTTTCTCGAAAGCTCGGCCGGCGTGGCTGCCGCCGCGACGATGGGCGCCGGCGCGCTGTGGTCGCCCACGGCTGCCGCACAAAGCTTCAACATCAAGCCCGAAGCCGGCGCCAAGTTGCGCGTGCTGCGCTGGAGCCGCTTCGTGCAGGGCGACATCGACGCCTACATGGTCAATGTCAAGAAGTTCACCGACGCCACCGGCGTCGAGGTGCGAGTCGACAACGAAGGCTGGGAAGACGTGCGACCCAAGGCCGCTGTGGCCGCCAACACCGGCGCCGGCCCCGACATCATCCTGTCCACCAACGACGACGCCAACCTGTACCCGGACAAGTTGGCCGATGTGACCGATGTAGCCGACTATTTGGGCAAGAAATACGGCGGCTGGTATGCCGCCGGTGAAACCTACCTGCGCCCCGACGGCAAGCACTGGATCGGCATCCCGCTGGGTGCTGCCGGCGCGATGCTGGTGTATCGCGAAAGCATGGTGAAGGCCGCTGGTTTCGACACCTTTCCGAAAGACACCGATGGCTTTTTGAAACTGTGCCAGGCTCTGCATGCCAAGGGCACGCCGCCGGGCATGGCGTTGGGCAATGCCACCGGCGACAGCCTGTGGTGCAACTGGCTGGTGTGGGCCTTCGGCGGCAAGCTGGTCGACAAGGACGGCAAGGTGGTGATCGACAGCCCTGAGACCATCAAGGCACTGGAGTACAGCAAGCAGCTCTATGCCACCTTCATTCCGGGTACCTTGTCCTGGCTGGATCCGAACAACAACAAGGCCTTCCTCGACAGCCAGATCTCACTCACCAACAACGGCATCTCGATCTACTACGCGGCCAAGACCTCGAAAGACCCGAAGCTCAACGAGATCGCCGCCGACATCCAGCACACCTCGTACCCGATCGGGCCGGTCGGGGTGCCGACCGAGTCGCATCTGTTCTTCAACCAGATGGTGATGAAGTACAGCAAGTACCCGAAGGCCGCCAAAGCCTTTCTCGCCTTCATGATGGAAAAGCCACAGTACGAAGCCTGGTTGACAGGCGCGGCCGGCTACATCTCGCCGCCGCTGGGGGAGTACGCGAAGGCACCGGTCTGGACCGCCGACCCGAAGAACACGCCTTACCGCGATGCACTGAAGAACCTGCGTCCGGCGGGTTATGCCGGAAAGCTCGGCTATGCGTCGGCTGGCGCCGCAGCCGACTTCATCATCCCGAACATGGTGGCTTCGGCTGCCAGCGGGTCGATGACGCCGAAGGAAGCAGCCGAGCGCGCGCAGAAGCGAGCCGAGCGTTACTACCGGGTTTGATCGGTTCCTCGTCCTGAGCCTGCTGCATCGAATGGCCGCACCTTCCGCCACCCTGGCCGCTTCTGCACCGCGCCGGCAACCCTTGCTGGCGCGGCTGCAGAACAGCCGCAACGGGCTCGGCCTGTTGTTCATGTTGCCGGCGGCGGTGCTGTTGCTGCTGTTCCTGACCTACCCGCTGGGCCTCGGAATCTGGCTCGGCTTCACCGACTACAAGATCGGCCGGCCCGGCGGATGGGTGGGCCTCGAGAACTACGAGTTCCTGTGGGGCGACCCGGTCACGCGGCTGGCGCTCTTCAACACGCTTTTCTACACCTTCGTCGCCAGCGTGTTGAAGTTCGGCCTCGGCTTGTGGCTGGCGCTGCTCTTGAACCGCAACATCCGCTTCAAGACCTTCTTCCGCGCGGCCATCTTGCTGCCGTACATCGTGCCTACCGCGCTGTCGGCGATCGCCTTCTGGTGGATCTACGACGCGCAGTTCTCGATCATCAGCTGGGCGCTCGTCAAGCTGGGCTGGATCGATCAATACATCGACTTTCTGGGCGACCCGTGGAACGCGCGCTTCTCGGTGATCGCCGCCAACGTGTGGCGCGGCACCCCGTTCGTCGCCATCACCCTGCTCGCCGGCTTGCAGACGATTTCGCCTTCTTACTACGAGGCCTCGGCGATCGACGGCGCCACGCGCTGGCAGCAGTTTCGCCATGTCACTTTTCCGCTGCTGACGCCGATCATCGCGGTGGTGATGACGTTCTCGGTGCTGTTCACCTTCACCGATTTCCAGCTGATTTATGTGCTGACGCGTGGCGGGCCGCTCAACAGCACCCACCTGATGGCCACGCTGTCGTTCCAGCGCGCAATCTCGGGTGGCGCTCTGTCCGAAGGCGCGGCCATCGCGATCGCGATGGTGCCGTTTCTGCTGGCCGCCATCCTGTTCAGCTTCTTTGGCTTGCAGCGGCGCGCGTGGCAGCAGGGGGGATCTGACAAGTGAGCACGGCAGCGGTCAAAAACAAACCGGAGAAGAACACCTTCACCGACGAAGCCGACAACGTCGGCATGGGCTACCTCGACTCGGTGCCGCGCAAGGTGGTGACGATCTACCTGCCGCTGCTGGTGTTCCTGTTCGTGCTGCTGTTTCCGTTCATCTGGATGACGACCACGGCATTGAAGCCGAACGGCGAGTTGCTGTCGCGCGACGGCAACCCGTTCTGGGTGTCGTCGCCCACGCTCGACCACTTCAAGCACCTGCTGTTCAACACCGCTTACCCCGAATGGTTGTGGAACACGCTGCTGGTCAGCGTGGTCGCCACCTTCGCATCGCTGGCGTGCTCGGTGCTGGCGGCCTATTCGATCGAGCGCTTGCGCTTCAGCGGCGCCAAACATGTGGGCCTGTCGATTTTCCTGGCCTATCTGGTGCCGCCGTCGATCTTGTTCATTCCGCTGGCGGCCATCGTTTTCAAGCTGGGGCTTTTCGACACCCGCTGGGCGCTGATCCTGACCTACCCCACCTTCCTGATCCCGTTCAGCACCTGGCTCTTGATGGGCTACTTCAGGTCGATCCCCTTCGAGCTGGAAGAGTGCGCGCTGATCGACGGCGCCACTCGCTGGGAAATCCTCACCAAGATCATCTTGCCCTTGGCGGTGCCGGGTTTGATCTCGGCTGGCATCTTCGCCTTCACGCTGTCGTGGAACGAGTTCATCTATGCACTGACCTTCGTGTCGTCATCCGAGCTGAAGACACTCTCGGTGGGCGTGGTGACCGAACTGGTCGAGGGCGATGTCTACCATTGGGGGCCACTGATGGCCGGTGCGCTGCTGGGCTCGCTGCCGGTGGCCTTCATCTACTCGTTTTTCGTCGAGTACTACGTGTCCGGCATGACCGGGTCGATCAAGGAATGACGGGTTGATGACTGCTTCAGCCGCGGACGAAGGCGGTCACCAACGGCTCGTCGCCCACCTGCCGGCTGCAGTGGCCATGCAGCTTGGGGTCAAAGCTCGAACCGGCCGGCAGCATGTCGGCCGAATGGAAATGCTGGCCCGGCGAGAACCTGCGGGTGCTGCCGTCCTGCAGGCCGATTTCCATCAGCCCTTGCAGGATGAAGACCCATTGCGGCTCACCGGTGCAATGAAAGTCGCTTTTGAAGCCGGGCGGACTCATGCGCAATTGCAAACCGCCGCTGGGCATCAGCGTCGACAAGCGCGCTTGCGGTTTGCCATCTTCCAGCGGCACGGTTTCCGTGCGCCATCCGGCCCGGCCGTCGGCGCCCGTTTGGAGAATGACTTTGTCGAAGTGCATGATCGTCGTCGGTTGTTGAAGTGCCGCGGATCATGCCGCCAGTGAGGATGCGATGACCACTCGCAAGAAACCCGAAGACCTGCGCAGCCAGCAATGGTTCGGCCGCCAGGACCGCGATGGCTTTGCCTATCGCAGCTGGGTCAAGGGCAAGGGCATGCCGCACGACCAGTTCGACGGTCGGCCGGTGATCGGCATCTGCAACACCTTCAGCGAATTGACGCCCTGCAATTCGCACTTCAGAACCCTGGCCGAGCAGGTCAAGATCGGGGTCTACGAAGCCGGCGGCTTCCCGCTCGAATTTCCCGTGATGTCGTTGGGCGAGACCTTGTTGCGGCCGACCGCGATGCTGTATCGCAACCTGGTCAGCATGGATGTCGAGGAAAGCATTCGCGGCAATCCGATCGACGGTGTGGTGCTGCTGATGGGCTGCGACAAGACCACGCCCGCACTGTTGATGGGTGCGGCCAGCGCCGACCTGCCGACGATCGGTGTCAGCGGCGGGCCGATGCTGAACGGCAAGTGGCGCGGACAGGAACTGGGCTCCGGTACCGGCTTGTGGCAAATGAGCGAGCAGGTGCGCGCCGGAACATTGAAGTTGGCAGACATGTTCGAGGCCGAGAGCTGCATGCACCGCAGCCACGGTCACTGCATGACGATGGGCACCGCCAGCACCATGGCCTGCATGGTCGAAGCCTTGGGAGTGGGTCTGCCCGGTAACGCAGCATTTCCCGCGGTCGATGGCCGCCGCAATGTGCTGGCGCGCATGGCCGGCCGGCGCATCGTCGAGATGGTGCATGTCGACCAAACCCTATCGCAGGTGCTGACGCGCGAGGCTTTCGAGAATGCGATCCGCACGCTGGCCGCGATCGGCGGCAGCACGAACGCGGTCATTCACTTGATCGCGATCGCCGGGCGGCTCGACATGACGCTGACCACCGACGACTTCGACCGTCAGGCCAGCCACCTGCCCTGCCTGGTCAACCTGCAGCCTTCGGGCCAGCATCTGATGGAGGACTTCTGTTATGCCGGCGGCTTGCCGGTGGTGATGAAGGCGATCGAGTCGGTGCTGCACCTGGACATCGTCACTGCCAACGGCCAGACGGTGCGGCAGAACATTGAAGGCGCCGTCAACTATGACGAGCGGGTCATCAAGACGATGGCCGCGCCGTTCAAGGCGTCAGCCGGCATTGCGGTGCTGCGCGGCAACCTGGCGCCGCGCGGCGCAGTCATCAAACCGAGTGCCGCCACGCCCGAACTGATGCAGCACACCGGCCGCGCGGTGGTGTTCGAAGACAGCGACGACTTTCATGCCCGCATCGACGACGAGACTCTCGAGGTCGATGCCAGCTGCGTGCTGGTGCTGAAGAATTGCGGCCCCAAGGGCTACCCCGGCATGGCCGAAGTCGGCAACATGCCGCTGCCGCCCAAGGTGCTGCGCACCGGCGTGACCGACATGGTGCGCATCAGCGACGCGCGCATGAGCGGCACCGCGTACGGCACCGTGGTGCTGCACACCGCGCCGGAAGCCGCAGCCGGTGGCACGCTGGCGCTGGTGCACAACGGTGACCTGATCACACTGGATGTGGCCGGCCGCAGCCTGCACCTTCATGTGGACGATGCCGAACTCGATCGCCGCCGCGCCAGCTGGCAGCCACCGGCGCCAAGGCTCACGAGCGGCTACTGGAAGCTCTACACCGACCATGTGCTGCAGGCCGACGAAGGCGTGGACCTGGACTTCCTGCGCGGCAAGCGCGGCGCCTTCGTGCCGAAGGACAACCATTGACGACGACCTTGAAAGACTCCGCATGAGCCAACGACTCGCAGGCAAGACCGCCTTTCTCACCGCCGCCGGCCAAGGCATCGGGCGCGCGGTGGCGCTGGCCTTTGCGCGCGAAGGCGCCACCGTCATCGCCACCGACATCGACGACGCGTTGCTCAAGCGTTTGAACGATGAGATCGGCTGCGCCGTGCAGCGGCTCGATGCCACCGATGCGGACGCCATCACCCAAGCCGCCGCTGCGCATGGGCCCGTCGACATCCTCTTCAACGGCGCTGGCTTCGTTCACGCAGGCACCGTGCTCGACTGCAGCGAAGCCGATTGGGACTTCGCTTTCAACCTGAACGTGCGCTCGCAGTTCCGCACCATCAAGGCTTTTCTGCCCGGCATGTTGCAGCGCGGTGGGGGCTCGATCGTCAACATCGCCTCCGTGGTCGGCAGTCTGAAGGGGGCGCCGAACCGCTTCGTCTACGGCTGCACCAAGGCGGCTGTGATCGGCTTGACCAAGGCTGTGGCAGCCGACTATGTGACCCAGAACGTGCGCTGCAATGCGATCTGTCCCGGCACGGTCGAATCGCCTTCGCTGCGCGACCGCATCGGCGCCGCATCCAAGGCCAGCGGGCAGTCGTTGGCCCAGGTCGAAGCCGGCTTCGTCTCACGGCAGCCGATGGGGCGACTGGGTACCGTCGACGAGATCGCGATGCTGGCGGTGTACCTGGCCAGCGACGAATCCAGCTTCACCACCGGAACCGCCCAGGTGATCGACGGCGGCTGGTCCAACTGAACATTCAACGACGAAAGAGACCCCATGAAGTTGCTGCGCCACGGCCCCAAGGGCCAGGAACGCCCCGCCTTGCTCGACGACCAGGGCCAGGTGCGAGACCTGTCCGGGGTGCTGCCCGACATCGCAGCGGGCACCTTGTCACCAGCCGGTTTGGCTGCGTTGAAGGGGCTGGACGTCAACACGCTGCCCGTGGTGAAGCAGGAGCGCCTGGGCGTGCCCTGGACCGGCATGGGCAAGTTCATCGCCATCGGCTTGAACTATGCCGACCACGCGGCCGAGTCGAACATGCCGATCCCTAAGGAGCCGATCGTCTTCACCAAAACGGTCGACTGTGCGGTCGGGGCGTTTCATCCGGTGGTGCTGCCCAAGGATTCGATCAAGACCGACTGGGAGGTCGAACTCGGCATCGTCATCGGCACCCGCGCCCGCTATGTGTCCGAAGCCGATGCCTTGCAGCATGTGGCTGGCTATTGCGTGGTGAACGACATCTCTGAACGCGAGTACCAGCTGGAACGCGGCAGCCAGTGGGACAAGGGCAAAGGCTGCGACACCTTCGGCCCGATTGGCCCGTGGCTCGTCACCGCCGACGAGGTCGGCGATGTGCAGAACCTGTCGATGTGGCTGGATGTGAACGGCAAGCGCATGCAGACCGGAAACACCAAGACGATGGTCTTCGGCGCCGCACAGATCGTCAGCTACCTCAGCCGCTTCATGACACTCAACCCCGGTGACCTGATCACCACCGGCACCCCGCCGGGCGTGGGCATGGGCATGAAGCCGACTCCGGTCTACCTGAAGCCGGGCGATGTGATGAAGCTCGCTATCGAGAAGCTCGGCGAGCAGGAGCAAACCGTGCATGCCTGGGACCCTGTGTTGATCGACAACTGAGCACGCCTGGGCCAAGGCGGCGCAAACGCCTTGCGCAACGCCGCATGACGGTCTGGCGTCCGAGGTGCCCACGGCAAGCCCTGCAATCGCAATGAGCGGACTTGCGGCCGGCGAGGGGCAGCAAAACCGCCGCCCGGACCGATCGCTGGTGCTGGCGCTGCTGTTGTCCGTGCTCGCCCACGCGGTGTTGATGAGCCTGCTGTTCGGCGGGCAGGGGCAAGGCCGTCCGGGCTTTGGCTTTCCGTGGCAGGACCGGCGGGCTGAAGCCCATTCGGTGCGTGTGGTGCTGGCGCCGCCGAAGCCGCTGGCCGAAGCGGCGACATTGCCGGAGACTGTGCAGCAGGAAGCCCGCGAGAACGCGCAGGCAACCGCAACGGAAGCAGCGCGGAAAGCCGAGCGGACGGCAGCGAGCGAAGCCGCCACGGCTGCTGCAGTGGCGGCCGCGGCGGCGGTCGAAAGGCGGGTGGTGCCGTCCATACCGGTGGTGCAGCCCACGAACGATCTGGACCTGCCACGAGCCGAAGCATTGGCAGCACCTGCGATGCCGCAACGGGTCTTGCCTCCTTTGCAGGATCGGTTGCCTGCGCAGGCTGAGGCACCCGTCGAGAGAACCATGGCGGGCGGCGGCGCGATTGGCAGCCCGGTGCGGCAGGCGTCGGTGCGATCCGAAGCCCTGTTGGCCGGTGTGCCCTCGGCTGCGACCATGGCCGTGCCTGAGGCTCGGTTCGCTGCGTTGGCGCCCGCCCAGGGACCACCGCAGCCCGTGGTGACGCCCGCACCACCGCCATCGGTCGAGTCGCTGGACAGCTTCGAATCTGCAGCCGCAGAGCGGGCTGCAGCGCAGGCCCAAGCGCAGTCCCAAGCCCAAGCCCAAGCCCAGGCGCAGGCTCAGGCGGCAGCGCAAGCGGGGTCGCAAGCGCTAGCGCAGGCCGAAGCGCATGCGGCGGCGCAAGCCTCAGCCCTGGCAACAGCGCAGGCTGCATCGCAAGCGGCGTCGCAGGCCGCAGCGCAGGCTGCAACCCAGGCCGCAACTGCGCAGGCCGAGACCGCTCGCCAAGCCACGGCAGAACGCGAACGCCTGGAAGCCGATCGACTGGCAACAGTGCGAGAAGCAAGCAATCTGGCCGAAGCCCAACGCCAAGAATCGCTGCGCCAGGGAGCCATTCGGCAGGAAACCGCCCGCCAGGAAGATGCAAAACAAGACGCTGCGCGCCTACAGGCCTTGCAGTCCCTGCAAACCGCGCAAGCCGCGCAGACGGAAGAGCAAAGCCGCGAAGCGCGGCGGCGGGCGATGGGCCGGCAGCTCGACCTGGAAGCAGCGCAACGCACAGCCGCCGCGGAGGCAACGCCGGCGCCTGGTGCGCTGGCTTACTCGCTCGGCAGCGCCAGACGCGGGCGGCTGTTCGGGCGCGCCGACGCCAACGCAGAACTGGTTCTGTACGCCGAAGCCTGGGCCCGCAAGATCCAGCTCGACAGCCCTGCCGAGCTGTTCCGCGATGCTGCGCAGCGGCCCCACGCCAACCCCGTGGTGACAGTCGCCCTGCGAGCCGATGGCTCGGTTGAATCCGTCGCCTTCGTTCGCTCCAGCGGCGTGCCTGAACTCGACGAGGCGGTGCGCCGGATCGTGTTGCGTCAGGTGCCCTACCCTGCCTTCCAGCCCGAACTGTCGCGGGACTACGACGTGATCGAGATCCGCCGCACCTGGCACTTCGACAGTGCGGTGCGGCTCTACTGAATCCAGTGCGGACGTCGGTGCCGCAGGCTGCTTCCTTTTGAGACACACGAGAAGCCCATGACCCAATCCGTCTGGCTTGCTGGTGTCACCGGCATCATCGGCGGCCGCATCGCCCACCAAATGATCGAGCGCGGCGCCCGGTCGCGGCCGCTGGTGCGCCCCGGTGTGACATTGCCGATCGGGCGGTCGTTGTCACCGGGTCGGTTTTCCTTGAACCAGCGCTCGATCGATGCCATCGCCTGGCTGCGGTCTTCATTGCTCAACTCGATCGTCATCGTGCCTCCAGCATGCCGATTGCCACGGCCTCTGCGGTTTCGATGCCGTCGACGCCGGCCGACATGATGCCGCCCGCATAGCCTGCGCCTTCGCCGGCCGGATACAGGCCGGCGGTGTTCATGCTTTGACGGTCGATGCCGCGCGGGATGCGCAACGGCGACGAGGTGCGGGTTTCGACTCCGGTCAGCACCGCATCGGGCATCGCGAAGCCAGCGATCTGGCGCTCGAAGGCGGGCAAGGCTTCGCGGATCGCATCCAACGCATAGGCCGGCAGGCTCGGGTGCTTGGCATCGGCCAGGTCGGTCAGCGCCACACCGGGCTGGTAAGAGGGCTGCACCGCACCGAGTTGCGTCGAGCGTTGGCGCCGGATGAAGTCGCCCACCAACTGCCCCGGCGCGCGATAGCCGCCACCGCCCAACTCGAAAGCGCGCGATTCCCAGTGACGCTGGAAGACCACGCCGTCCAGCGGGTTCACAGGTCCACCTGCCAAACCATCTTGCCGGTAGTCCTCGGGGGTCAGGCCGACGACGATGCCGGCATTGGCATTGCGTTCGTTGCGCGAATATTGGCTCATGCCATTGGTGACCACTCGCCCGGGCTCCGAGGTGGCCGCCACCACGGTGCCGCCCGGGCACATGCAGAAGCTGTAGACCGAACGGCCGTTCGACGCGTGGTGCACCAGCTTGTAGTCGGCTGCGCCCAGGATCGGATGGCCGGCTGCGGGTCCGAAGCGGGCGCGGTCGATCAAGCCCTGCGGATGCTCGATGCGAAAGCCGATCGAGAACGGCTTGGCCTGCAGCGCCACGCCGCGCTGCTGCAGCATCGCGAAGGTGTCGCGGGCGCTGTGGCCGAGCGCGAGCACCACATGGTCGGCGCGCAGTTCGTCGCCACTGGCCAGCCTGACGCCGCGCAGTCGTCTGCGCTGGCCCGCTTGCGGTGCCGCCGCTGGAGGACGCCCGACTTGTGAAGCTTCCCCCTCGATCAGCAAGTCCACCACCTGCTGATCGAAGCGAACCTCGCCGCCCAACGCGGTGATCTCGGCGCGCATGCGCTCGATCACGCCAACCAGGCGAAAGGTGCCGATATGCGGCTTGCTCACATAGGCAATCTCTTCCGGTGCGCCGGCCTTGATGAACTCCGCCAGCACCTTGCGCGTCAGATGCCGCGGGTCGCTGATCTGGCTCCAAAGCTTGCCGTCCGAGAAGGTGCCGGCGCCACCTTCGCCGAACTGCACATTCGACTCGGGCTTCAGCACGCCCTTGCGCCACAGCCCCCAGGTGTCTTGCGTGCGCTGGCGCACCTCGGGCCCGCGTTCGAGCACGATCGGCCGGAAGCCCATCTGCGCCAAGACCAGCGCTGCAAACAAACCGCAAGGGCCGAAGCCGACCACCAGTGGACGCAACGCGCCGCGCCCTTCGCTGTCGGCTGCGAAATCGGCCGGCGCGTGCGCCACCGGCCGATAGCGCATGTCGGGCGTGGGCCGCACATGCGGGTCTGTCGACAAACGCGCCAGCACCTCGGCTTCGTCCTGCACCTCGCAGTCCACCGAATAAATCAGCAGCACCGCGTGCTTGCGCCGCGCGTCGTGGGCGCGCTTGAAGAGGCTGAAGTCGATCAGGCGACCAGCGTCGATGGCCAGCTTGTGCAGCAAAGCCTGCCGCAGCGCTCCGGGCGCATGCGCGAGCGGAAGCCGCAATTCGGTCACCCGCAGCATGTCGTCAACTCAAGCCGCAACCAGGGCTGTCAACAACGCGCCGCGCTTGCGAGCGGCCGGCAACGGCAGAAAGCGGCCAGGTTGCAGCCGAAATCAGCCCAAAGCGGCTCAGCCGCCCGAGCTGGGGCGCTTGCCGGGGTTCTTCTTGCTGCGGGTGTGCGAGCCGCGCTCCAGGCTGGTCTTCTGACCGCGCTTGGGGGTGACGGTCACGCCGGTGGGCGCCGGGGGGCGCGGGGTGGCACGGCGGTCGGCTTCGGTCTGAATCTTGTTGCCCATCGATGGCTCCGGTGGTGGGGTGGTGAGGCGATGTGCAGCGCCCGCTGAGGGCGTCGAACGCCGGACAAAACCCCGGATTAGGCCACAACCGCGCCAGCAGCCTGCCGCGCGGCGGGCCTCAAACGCCCTCGAAGGTGTTGCATTGCTTGGGATTGCCCGACTCGAAGCCGCGCTTGAACCAGCTGACCCGCTGCTGCGACGAGCCATGGGTGAAGCTTTCGGGCCGCACCACCCCTCTGCCACGGCGCTGCAGCGCGTCGTCGCCGATGCGCGCCGCCGCGTTCAGCGCCGAATCGATGTCGCCGCTTTCCAGCCAGCCCTTGGCCTGCTGCGACCGGCTGGCCCAGACGCCTGCGAAACAGTCGGCCTGCAGCTCCACCCGCACCGACATCGCATTGCCATCGGCTTGCGATACCCGGCCGCGCATCGCATCGACCTTGCCGGTGACGCCCATCAGGTTCTGCACATGGTGGCCGACCTCGTGCGCGATCACATAGGCCTGGGCAAACTCGCCCGGCGCTCCCAGGTCGCGCTTCAAGGTGTCGAAAAAATCGAGATCGATGTAGATCTGGCGGTCGCCCGGGCAGTAGAACGGCCCCATTGCGCTCTGCCCCGTGCCGCACGCAGTGCCGGTGGCGCCGCGAAACACCACAAGGGTCGGTGCCTGGTAACCGCCGCCGGCACCTGAGCCGCTCTTGAAAACCCCGTTCCAGACATCTTCGGTGCTGGCCAGCACGGTGCGAACGAACCGGGTCTCAGAGTCGTTGGCTGGCGCCGCATCGCCCGGCGCTTGCTGCTGCTGCACCACCGGTGCACCACCGCCGCTGCCATCCCCGGCCAGCATGCCGAGCACCGTCAACGGGTTGATGCCGAACACCCAGCCCGCCACCAGCGCCACAGCGATGGTGCCGATGCCGATGCCGCGGCCGCCGATCAAGCGCCCGCCGCCTCCCAACCCACCACCGGCGCCGCGCCGGTCCTCGACGTTGCTGCTTTCGCGTTGGCCGTCCCACTTCATGCTGCTGCCCTCCTGGCTGCCTTGCGAATCACGCCCTGGGCAGGGTCACGCCCTGTTGTCCCTGGTACTTGCCACCGCGGTCCTTGTAGCTGACCTCGCAGACCTCGTCGCTTTCGAAGAACAACACCTGCGCGCAGCCTTCACCCGCATAGATCTTGGCCGGCAGCGGCGTGGTGTTGCTGAATTCCAGCGTCACATAGCCTTCCCATTCGGGCTCGAACGGGGTCACATTGACGATGATGCCGCAGCGCGCGTAGGTGCTTTTGCCCAGGCAGATGGTCAGCACGTTGCGCGGGATCCGAAAGTACTCGAGCGTGCGCGCCAGTGCGAAGCTGTTGGGCGGGATGATGCAAACATCCTTGCGGATGTCGACAAAGCTGTTCTCGTCGAAGTTCTTCGGATCCACCACGGTGCTGTGGATGTTGGTGAAAACCTTGAACTCGGGCGCGCAGCGGATGTCGTAGCCATAGCTGCTGGTGCCGTAGCTGACGATCTTCTGCCCATCCGCCGAATGCCGCACCTGGGCCGGCTCGAAGGGCTCGATCATCCGGTGCTGCTCGCACATGCGGCGGATCCAGCGGTCGCTCTTGATGCTCATCTGATGGGGCGCCTTCCGTGATCGAACACCTGCGACGTCGCTGCCGAGTGCGGCTGATTCTAGAAGCCGGCGCTAGACTGGCCCGGCAAGGAGACCCTTCATGAACTCAGCACTGCGCAACGCCACCGAACTGCTGACCCAGTACGCCGCCTATCACCGCGACCCGCGCAACATCGCCACGCATTTCGTCGGCGTGCCGATGATCGTGTTCGGCATCGGGGTGCTGCTGGCGCGCGCCCACTTTCAGGTCGGCGGATTGGCGCTGACAGCGGCTTGGGTGGTATTCGCCCTGACTGCACTGTGGTATCTGAGCCGCGGTCATGCCGTGCTGGGCGCAGCCACCACTATGGCGGTCGGGGTGCTGATCGCCCTGGCCCACGGCGCCGCCGGCGGCAGCGTCGGCAGCTGGCTGGCATGGGGTCTGGGTTTCTTCGTGGTGGGCTGGACATTGCAGTTTATCGGCCACTACTACGAAGGCAGAAAGCCGGCCTTTGCCGACGATGTGATCGGCTTGCTGGTGGGGCCGATGTTCGTGGTTTTCGAAGCGCTGGCTTCGGGCGGAATGTTTCGCTCGCTGGCAGCGCGGATCGAAGCTGAAGTGGGGCCGACCCGGCTGCGTGACCTGGCGCACCCGGCGGGCTGATCGGCCCTGCCGAACGCGCGCAATCCTCACTCGCCCGCGTTCGGGAAGAACAACTGCTGGCCGTCGATCTTGTAACTACCGATCGCGTCCTGCCCCGGCTTGGAGGTGAGCCAATCGGCAAAGGCCTGCGCTTGCGCCACCTTGACCTGCGGATGCCTGGCCGGGTCGACCACCATCACGCCGTACTGGTTGAAAAGCGATGGGTCGCCCTGGACCAGAATCTTGAGCCCGCCGCGGTTCTTGAACGACAACCAGGTGGCGCGGTCGGTCAGCACATAGCCGTCGATCGACGAGCCCAGGTTCAGTGCCTGTCCCATGCCGCAACCGCACTCCCGGTAGCCCGCCGGCTTGTTGGCGGCGATGTCGATGCCCACCTGCTGCCACAGCCGCAGTTCGGCAGCATGCGTGCCGCTGCGGTCACCGCGGGAGACAAACAGCGCGGAAGCAGCCGCCAGCTTCTTCAACGCCGCCGCAATGTCCTTGCCCTGCGTGCCGGCGGGGTCGGCTGACGGGCCGACCAGCACGAAGTCGTTGTACATGACGTCTTGTCGCTGCTTCGAATGGCCTTCGGCGACAAACTTCTGCTCGGCCGCCTTGTTGTGGACGAACACCACATCGGCATCGCCGCGCCGGCCGATGTCCAGCGCCTGCCCGGTGCCCACTGCCACCACCCGCACCGCGATGCCGGTGGCCTTGGTGAAGATCGGCAGCAGGTGGCCGAACAGGCCCGACTGCTCGGTGGAGGTGGTCGACGACACCAGGATGCTCGACGCCGATTCCGTTTTGGCAGGCGTCTGCGCCGACGCACCGGCAACGGTGCCGAAAGTGGCGAAAGCAACCGCGACCGCGGCCAGTGCAGCCATCGCGCTGCAGCGGCTGCCACGAAGGTTGAAAGGGAGTGAAGTCAGGACCATGGCAGTTCACCTTTGAGAAACTGGGCCGAGGCTTCAGGCAGCGGCCCGTTGAAGAAAGCAGCAACGGGCAGATCGGCCACGATCCGGCCCGCTTCCAAATGGATCACCCGGGTGCCGAGCCGCTTGGCCTGCCCGAGGTTGTGGGTGCTCATCACCACCGTGACGCCTTCGGCCGCGATCGCTTCGATCAAGGCTTCGACCTCGCGTTTGGCGTTGGGGTCCAGGCTGGCGGTGGGTTCGTCCAGATAGAGCACCTGCGGCTGCAGCGCCCAGGCGCGTGCCAGCGCCAGCCGTTGCTGCTGGCCGCCCGACAGCGCGCGCGCCGGTCTCGAAGCCAGTGCTTCCAGACCCACCCGCTGCAGCGCCAGCCTGCACCGCTCGGCGCGTTGGCTGCGCGGCAGGCCGTGCAGCCAAAGACCGAGGTGGATGTTCCACCGCACCGACAGATCGAGCAGGAACGGCCGCTGGAACAGCATCGCCGAACGCAGGCCAGTGACCTGCACGGTGCGTTCGCCATTCAGACGCTGATCCTGGACCTGCCCGTTCATCAAGCGCAGCAAGGTGGTCTTGCCACATCCGTTGGCACCCACCAGCACCAGTCGCTCACCCCGGTGCAGGCTGAGGTCGATGTCCTGCAAGGCCCGCACCGGTCCGAATCGCACTCCGGCTCCACGCAAGCTCAGGATCGGAAGCGGTGCAGCAGAGTGCCCGAGCGGCCGCAGCGGCGCCATCGCTGCATCCACGGCCAGTGCGCTCAAGCCGCGCCTCCGGCGCCAGTTGCGGTCACCCCAACGCGCCCGGCCGCAGCGCGCCAGGGCGCTACACCGATCAGCAGGTTCACCAGGCCCACCACACCGAGCAGCACCAAGCCCAGCGCCAATGCCAAGGGCAGATCGCCCTTGCTGGTTTCCAGCGCGATGGCGGTGGTCATCACCCGCGTCAGTCCGTCGATGTTGCCGCCGACGATCATCACTGCGCCGACCTCGGCGATCGCGCGGCCGAAGGCGGTGAGTCCGATGGTCAACACCGCCAGCCGTTCGTGCACCAGCAGCAGTGCCGCGGCCTGCAGCGGCGACGCACCCAGCGAGCGCAGCTGGTCGCCGCCTTCCTGCAGCGCGCCCAGCACCAGCCGGCGCGAGAGTGCGGCAATCAACGGCACCACCAGGATGCTTTGCGCCACCACCATCGCCGACGGCGTGAACAGGATGCCGAGGGAGCCCAACGGGCCGGCACGCGACAGCAGCAGGTAAACCACCAGACCCACCACCACCGAGGGCAGCGCCAGCAAGGTGTTCAGCAGCCACACCGCCACCGCATGCCCCGGAAACCGCGCCACCGCCAGCCACGCGCCCAGCAGCAGTCCCATCACCATGCCGATGCCGCAAGCGCTGGCGCTGACGCGCAACGACAGGCCGACGATCTGCAGCAAGGCGGCATCGGCGTTCTGGATCAGCGCCAGCGCGAGCAGCAGGCTGTCGGTCATCGATTGCATCGGTGGCGGGATTCTGGCCGGCTGGCCACGCGGTGGCGATATGAACGGCGCTGCATAGCGGCAGCCAACCGACAGCGCGCCTGCGGCCGCGCCTGTGCCAACCTCGCGTGCAGAATGGATGAGAAATCCGACCACGAACCTGCACATGACGGCACTCGGCCCATCACCCCTGACCGCTGGCGAGCGGCCGTTCAGCGTCGACGAAGCGCGCGCGGCGATCGCTTTGCATCTGCAGTCGATCGCAGAACGGGTCGAACGCCCGCTGGATGACGCGCTGGGCTGCGTGTTGGCGGCGGACCTGCTGTCGACGATCGATGTGCCGGCGCACGACAACTCGGCGATGGACGGCTATGCCTTCGACGGCATGTTCCTGGAGGTCGATGCGCCCACCCGTTTGCAATCGGTCGGCATTGCGTATGCCGGTGCACGGTGGACCGGGGCCGTCGGCCGCGGCGAGTGCGTTCGCATCATGACCGGCGCGGTGATGCCAGCGGGGTTGGACACCGTGGTGCCGCATGAGTTGTGCGCGGTCGAAGGCGACGCGGTGCGGATCGCACCCGGCCAATTGCGCGCCGGCGACAACCGCCGCCACCGCGGCGAGGACTTGAGCGCAGGCAAGCCAGCGTTGAGCGCGGGGCGGCGACTCAGACCCGCGGACCTGGGCTTGATCGCATCGCTGGGCATCGGCACCGTCGAGGTGTTCAGGCCGCTGCGGGTGGCGCTGTTCTCGACCGGTGACGAGTTGCGCACGCTGGGGCAGCCGCTGCCGGAAGCTTGCATCTACGACAGCAACCGCCACAGCCTGATGGCGGCACTGCGGCGCCTGGACATGGAGGTGATCGACCTGGGTCTGGTGGCCGACGACCCGGCTGCGTTGCGCCAGACCCTGACAACCGCGGTCGATCGAGCCGATGTGGTGCTGACCAGCGGCGGAGTCAGCATGGGCGACGCCGACCACACCCGCGATGTGCTCGCACAGCTTGGCGAGGTGGCGTTCTGGAAGGTGGCGATGCGCCCAGGACGGCCGTTCGCCTTCGGGCCGCTGGCGCGCGGTGGCGGCCAGCCGCCAGCGATGCTGTTTGCGCTGCCCGGCAACCCGGTGGCGGCGCTGGTGACCTTCCATGCGCTGGTGCGCGACGCGCTGCTGGTGCTGGCCGGCGCCACGGGCACATCTGCGCAGCCGGTGCCGATGCTGAAGGCGCGCAGCGCACAGTCGATCCGCAAGCGCCCGGGCCGCACCGAATTCCAGCGCGGCATCATCGAAGCCGATCCGGCTGGTGGGTGTCAGGTGCGTCTGACCGGCTCGCAAGGCGCCGGCGTGCTGCGCAGCATGAGCGAAGCCAATGCGCTGATCGTGCTGGGGCACGATCAGGGATCGGTGGCCGAGGGTCAACTGGTCGACGTCTGGCTGTTCGAGGGCATCGCTTGAGAGCGCCGGGGAACGGCGATCGCCG
>JBBSPW010000027.1:0-27121 GCA_038258365.1 Burkholderiales bacterium
AATCGAGCGACCCTGGCAAGCATCGCGCCATCGGGGCTTTTGTTCCTACAACGGCGCAGCGCCAGCGCCGATCGTCGCGCTGGGTCGGACAGGCGACAACCGAGGCTTGCGACCGCGGTGGCTCCATCCCACTCAGGAGACCTCATGGACACCACCCATCCCAGCACCCACAGCAATGTCATCTCGTCCGACGATGTCGAAGGCACCTCGGTCTACAACGCGGCGGGCGACAAGCTCGGCTCGATCGACGACTTGATGATCGACAAGCATTCAGGCCAGGTCCGGTACGCGGTGCTCGAATTCGGCGGCTTTCTGGGCATGGGCACCGATCGCTACCCGGTGCCCTGGCAGATGCTGAAGTACGACACCACCCAGGACGGTTATGTGGTGCCGCTGGACAAGGCGCAACTCGAAGGCGCGCCCCGTTATCCGCACGACCAACGCCCGATGTACGACGAGCCCTATGGCCAGCGGCTGAACAGCTACTACGGCATCGGCTTGTAGTCGAACGGCCCCGGCGCAGACCGGCCCACGACCTTGCGCTGGGGCGATTCGCCTCAGCGCTTCAGTGGCACGGCAAAGCCGCGTTGGACACCGGGGCGAGCCATCAACGTTTGGTACCAGCGCTTCACATTCGGAAAAGTCGCGAGATCCACCTGGTGCCGCTCATGGCGCCAGACCCAGCCCAGAATCGCGAAGTCGGCGATCGACAACTCGGACCCGGCGAAGCAGGGGTGGTCGGCCAGGCGTCGGTCCATCACGCCGTAAAGGCGAGACGTTTCATCCATGAACCGCTTGAGGCCGTAAGCACGGTCGGCGTCGTCCTTCAGGGCGACAAAATGGTGCACCTGCCCCGGCATCGGTCCAAAGCCACCCACCTGAAACATCAGCCACTCCAGCACCGGCACCTGCGCGGCTGTCGACGATGGCCAAAACTTTCCGGACTTCTGCCCGAGATAGATCAGGATCGCGCCCGACTCGAAGATGCTGACGGGGGATCCATCCGGGCCATCCGCATCGACGATGGCCGGAATTTTGTTATTGGGGCTGACTTTCAGAAAGTCGGGCGCGTGTTGTTCGCCCTTGGTGATGTCGACCACCTGAACCTCGTAAGGCAGCCCCATCTCCTCCAGCGCCACGCTGATCTTGCGGCCGTTCGGCGTGTCGAATGCATACAGGCGGATGCTCAAGGCGCTTCCTTCGAGAATGGGTTTACAGGGGTGCTTCTTGGCTGACTCGATCGCGGTCCGTCGCTGGCCACAGCAAACGTTGACTGGCGATGACCAAGCCGATGATCGCAATGCCGGCCACATCGGTGGCCCAGCCCGGCTTGATCAACACCAGAGCGGCTGCAATCAACATCAACCGCTCCCACCATCGGGCGGGGCCGAAGAAGAAATGTTCGTGCAGTCCAGCTGCCAGGCACACCACGCCGATCGTTGCCGTCACCGCCGACAGCAGCACCGCTGCCGGGCTCGCCATCATCAGCAACGACGGCGAAAACACGAACATGAACGGAATGATGTAGCCGGTCAGACCCAGTTTCATGGCGGCCCAGCTGCTTTCCATCAGCCTGGCGCCTGACAGGCCGTTCGCGGCGTAAACGGCCATCGCCACCGGCGGGGTGATGGCCGACAGAACCGCGAAATACAAGACGAAGAGGTGCGCTGCTTCGACCGCAATGCCCAGCTTGACCAACGCCGGCACCAGCAACGCCACCTGCACGATGTAGGCCGGCGTGGTGGGCAAGCCCATCCCCAACAGAATTCCGGCCAGCATCGTCAGGAACAAGGCCGCGATCAGCGAATTCTGCGACAGCGCCAGCACCACGCCGGTGAAACTCAAGCCGAGCCCGGTCAGGGTGATGGTGCCGATCACGATGCCCGCACAGGCGCAGGCCAGCGCCACCACCAGAGTGTTTCGGGCGCCGGATTCCAGCGCTTCGACAATGGTCTTGAAGTTGAAGGTGCGGCGGGTGCTGGCACGCAACCAGGTGGTCGGAATGACCGAGCCGATGCCGCACAGGGCCGAGAAGGCAGCGCTGCGCCCGGCCAGCAACACCACCACGATCACCACCAGCGGCAGGAACAGATGGCCCCGTTCCAGCAGCACTTCTTTCAAGCGCGGCAGATCGGCCTTGGGCAAGCCCACCAAGCCGATGCGCTTGGCTTCGAAGTGCACGGCCATGAACACCGCCACGTAATACAGCACCGCCGGCAGCAGCGCGAAGCCCGCCACCGTCAGGTACGAGACACCCAGAAACTCGGCCATCACGAAAGCGGCCGCGCCCATGATCGGCGGCATCAACTGGCCGCCGGTGGAAGCCACCGCTTCGACCGCGCCGGCGAAGGCCGGCCGGTACCCCGTGCGCATCATCAGCGGGATCGTGAAGGTGCCGGTGGTCATCACATTGGCCACGGCGCTGCCCGAGACCGTGCCGAACAAGCTGCTGGTGATGACCGCGACCTTGGCCGGCCCGCCCGAGGTGTGGCCGGCCAGCGCGAGCGCGAAGTCCATGAACAGCTGCCCGGCCCCACTGCGTTCGACGAAGGCGCCGAACAGGATGAACAGCATCACATAGGTGGCCGATACATACAGCGGTATGCCGAAGATGCCTTCCGTCGTGAGGTAGGTCTGGTCCAGCATGATCGCGAACGACTGGTTGCCCAGCGTCAAGCCGTAAGCGATGAACACCATGGCCGTGATCGGCAGCGCCCAGCCGGTGGCGCGCCGGGTGGCCTCGATCGTCAGCACCACCAGCGCGCCGCCGAACACATAGTCGAGCATCCGGGGGTCGTCGACGTAGTACATCCGGTTCTGGATGTACGACAGATTCAGGCTCGGATACAGGGCTGCGGCTGCGGCAGCCAGCAGCAACAGCACATCGAACCAGCCCACGCGGGTCGCGTTGCCGTTGCGCCCCGGCATGACCAGAAAGGCCAGCACCAGTGCGAACGCCAGGTGCGACCCGCGCATGACATACGCATCCGGCGGACCGACAAAGGCCACCCACAGGTGGAACACCGACATTGCGACCGCGACGAGCGTGATCAGCCGGCGAGTCAGGGTCGGGGGCAGCGAGAAAGGAAAGGTCACGGCAGTCCAGCAGAGCCGACGCGCAATCGAGGCGAAGCGCATCTCGACCCAGAAAAGCCACGGAACCGGCTTCGCCGGGCCGCTGGCGAACGCCCCCGAGTTTTCGAAACCACGGGGCAGCGACCGCTAGGAAGCGTGGGGGCCTTTCACAACACCCCAGCTTCTTTGTAGAAGCGAATCGCTCCCTTGTGCATCGGCACCCCGATGTCCTCGGCCATTATCTTCGGCGTGGTGCTGCCCATCGCCTTGGCGATGGCTGTCAGGTCGGCCTTGTTGTCGACCATGCCCTTCAGCAGCTTGTAGACCACATCGGCGTCCAGATCGCAACGGGCGATGACATGGGTGGCATAACCGATCGTCTGCACGTCCTTGGTTTGCTTGGGATAGCTGCCGGCCGGGATCACGAGCTTGGTGTAGCCGGGGTTCAGCTTCTTCATCGCCTGGAATTTGTCATCCGGGATGTCGATGAGCTTGATGTCGCGCGCCGATGCCAGATCCATGATCGACGAAGCCGGCACGGTGGTGCCGAGCGTGAAGGCTTGCGCGTTGTTGTCCTTCATCAGCGACCCCGCATCGGTGTAGGACACATAGCTGACCCGCGACATGTCCTTGTAGTCCAGCCCGTAGACCTCCAGCGACTGCTGGCTGATGAACTCTGCAGTGTTGCCCTTGGGCTGCACCGCGATCGGCTTGCCCTTCAAGTCGGCCAGCGAGTTGATGCCGGCATCGGCATTGGCCACCACTTGGTAGTACTGCGGGTACAGCGACGCGACATTGCAGACATTGCCCGTTTTGGCATCAAAGGGTGCGCGGCCGGCGACCCCGTCGACAGTCGAGATCGAATTGCCGAAGCCCATGTCGGCCTTGCCGGCCTGGATCGCCTTGACGTTGGCGATGCCAGCACCCGGAAGCACCTGCACTTTCATGCCCGCCTTGTCGCCGATATTGGCGATGGCGCCGCCGAGGGGGTACCAGGAGCCGCCCTGGGGACCGGTCATCAGCTTGATCTGCTGAGCCTGCGCGGCACAGGCAGTGAGTGCCGCGGCGATGGCAACGGCGGCGCGAAGGTGGATGGCGAGCTTCATTCAAGTCTCCTGGATCGTTGTCGGATGGCGCCCGCTCGGCGCCAAGGGTCGATAAACATCGTATGACGATCGACCGAGCGGGCGCATGGGCACAAACGCGAGCCTGCCTGCGCTGCAACTGCGGTTTCGCCCGGGTTGCACAATGCACGGTTGCCCGTGAACCACGAGCCCCAGAACCCGGACCAGGAGCGCCCATGACCTACCCGAACACCCAACTCTTCATCGACGGCCAATGGCAGGACTCGGCCGACGGCAAGACCCTGGCGGTCTTCAATCCGTCCACGGGCAAGGAAATCGGCCGCGTGGCGCGCGCCGGCACTGCCGATCTGGACCGGGCGCTGGCTGCAGCCCAGAAAGGCTTCGAAACCTGGCGCGACACCCCTCCCGCAGCGCGCAGCAAGATCATGCGCAAGGCCGCCGCGCTGATGCGCGAACGGGCCGGCGCGATCGCCGAGGTGCTGACGCAGGAGCAGGGCAAGCCGCTCGCCGAAGCCAAGGGCGAAGCGATGGCCGCAGCCGACATCATCGAGTGGTTCGCCGAAGAAGGCTTTCGCGTCTACGGCCGCATCGTGCCATCGCGCGGCAGCCTGGCGCTGCGGCAGATGGTGCTCAAGGACCCCGTAGGTCCGGTGGCTGCGTTCACCCCCTGGAACTTCCCGATCAACCAGGTGGTGCGCAAGGTGAGCGCGGCGCTGGCCGCCGGCTGCTCGATGCTGGTCAAGGCAGCCGAGGAAACGCCTGCGGCACCGGCCGAGCTGATCCGCGCCTTCCAGGACGCGGGACTGCCGGAAGGCGTGCTGGGGCTGGTGTACGGCGACCCCGCGGAGATCTCGAACTACCTGATCCCGCACCCGGTGATCCGCAAGATCACCTTCACCGGCTCGACCCCGGTCGGCAAGCAGCTGGCGGCGCTGGCCGGGCAGCACATGAAGCGCGTGACGATGGAGCTGGGCGGCCACGCGCCGGTGATCGTCTGTGAAGACGCCGACATCGCACTGGCGGTGAAGTGCGCTGGCGGGGCCAAATTCCGCAATGCCGGGCAGGTGTGCATTTCGCCAACGCGCTTTCTGGTGCACGAGTCGATCCAGAAGGACTTTGCCGCCGCAATGGTCAAGCATGCCAAGGGCGTCAAGGTCGGCGACGGCATGGCCGAAGGTACGGCGATGGGGCCATTGGCCAACCCGCGGCGCCTGAAAGCGATGGCCGAGTTCACCGAGGACGCGGTCAAACAAGGGGCCAGCTTGCTGACCGGCGGTGAGCGCATCGGCGATGCAGGCAACTACTTTCAGCCCACCATCCTGGCCGATGTGCCGATGGGCGCGCGGGTCTTCAACGAAGAACCTTTCGGGCCGATGGCCGCCATCCGCAGCTTCACATCGCTGGACGATGCGATTGCCGAGTCGAACCGCCTGCCCTACGGACTGGCCGGCTATGCGTTCACGACGTCACTGAAGAACGCCGACCTACTGGCGCGCAAGGTCGAGGTCGGCATGCTGTGGATCAACATGCCGGCGATGCCATCTGCCGAGATGCCCTTCGGCGGGGTCAAGGACTCGGGCTATGGATCGGAAGGCGGGCCGGAAGCGGTGGAGGCTTATCTGAATGCGCGTGCGGTCTCGATCATGAACATCTGATCCAGCAGGCTGCGAACATGCAAACGGGCCCCTCGGGGCCCGTTGCTGTTTGGCGTGCGCCGCATCGAGCGCACACGCAATGCTCACTCCGGCGTGTCGGCGCTCTCGGCTTCGACTTCGGGCCGGTCGACAAACTCGACAAAGGCCATGGGTGCGTTGTCGCCGACCCGGAACCCCATTTTCAGGATGCGTGTGTAGCCGCCGGGGCGTGCCTGGTATCGCGGGCCCAGTTCGTCGAACAGTTTCGTGACCACGGCGCGGTCGCGGGTGCGGTTGAATGCGAGGCGGCGGTTGGCCAGAGTCGGTTTCTTGCCGAGCGTGATCAAAGGTTCTACCACGCTGCGAAGCTCCTTGGCTTTGGGCAGGGTGGTCTTGATGGCCTCGTGCATGATGATCGAGTTGCACATGTTGCGCAGCATCGCCAATCGGTGCGAGGTGGTTCGGTTGAGTTTGCGAGGGCCGTGTCCGTGGCGCATGGTGGCGCTCCTTTCGTTTGTCGATTTATAGCCTCGGCCGGATCAGGTACCGAGGATTGCACGGGCAAGTGGAAGAACCGCCGACAAAATGGCCGGCGGCGCCGTCCGACTAGCGCTTGTCCAGGCCTTGGGGGGGCCAGTTTTCCAGCCGCGCCCCGAGCGTGAGCCCGCGAGAAGCCAGCACTTCCTTGATCTCGTTGAGCGACTTGCGACCCAGATTCGGGGTCTTCAGCAACTCGGTTTCGGTGCGCTGAATCAGGTCACCGATGTAGTAGATGTTCTCGGCCTTCAGGCAGTTGGCCGAACGCACCGTCAGCTCCAGTTCGTCCACCGGGCGCAGCAGAATCGGGTCAAACGGGGTCGGGCGCGACGGCGCCGACACCAGGCTGTCCATTGGGCTCGGGTCGATCTGGGCGAAGAAGGCCAGTTGCTCGACCAGAATGCGCGCACTCTGGCGAATCGCTTCTTCCGGCGGGATAGAGCCGTTGGTCTCGATCTCCATCACCAGCTTGTCGAGGTCGGTGCGCTGCTCGACGCGGGCGTTCTCGACCGAATAGCTGACGCGGCGCACCGGCGAAAACGAGGCGTCCAGCACGATGCGGCCGATCGATTTGGTGGGCTCATCGCCATAGCGGCGCAAATTGCCCGGTACGTAGCCGCGGCCCTTCTCGACCTTGATCTGCATGTCGATCTTGCCGCCATGCGACAGGTGAGCGATCACATGCTCGGGGTTGACGATCTCGACATCGTGCGGGGTCTGGATGTCGGCCGCAGTGACCGGGCCTTCGCCTTCCTTGCGCAGCACCAGCGTGACCTCGTCACGGTTGTGCAGCCGGAACACCACGCCCTTGAGGTTCAGCATGATGTGCACGACATCTTCCTGCACGCCGTCGATGGCCGAGTACTCGTGCAGCACGCCGGCGATCGTCACTTCAGTCGGCGCATATCCGACCATCGACGACAACAACACGCGACGCAGCGCGTTGCCAAGGGTGTGACCATAACCGCGCTCGAAAGGTTCGAGGGTGGCCTTGGCGCGGTGCCCGCCAAGCGGTTCGACCTGGATGGCCTTGGGCTTCAGAAGGGTGGTTTGCATGAAGTCTTGTGTTTCCTGTCAATACCCTCGGCTCGTTACACCGGTAAGGCTGATGGACGGTTCCGGGATGGAGAAAAAAACGCCTCGCACCCGGCACGCGAGGTGTGTGGACAGCCGCTGGCTTCTCGTCGAAGGCCGGCCGCTGCCGAATTGCTGCAGTCCGCTTGACTGCCGTGGCCAATCAGTTGAGACCAATCAACGCGAGTACAACTCGACGATCAGCGCTTCCTTGATCTCGGCGCCGAACTGATCGCGGTCGGGCACCTTCTTGAAGATGCCTTCCATCTTGGTCGGGTCGACCTGCACCCAATCGGCCATGCCGATCGATTGCGCCAGCTTGACCGCTTCGGTCACACGCAGCTGGGTCTTGGATTTCTCGCGCAAGGTGATCGTGTCGCCGGCCTTGACCTGGTACGACGGGATGTTCACCACCGTGCCATTGACCGTGAGCGCCTTGTGTGACACCAACTGCCGCGCTTCGGCGCGGGTGGAGCCGAAGCCCATGCGGTAGACCACGTTGTCCAGACGAGATTCCAGCAGCGCCAGCAGCGTCGCGCCGGTGTTGCCCTTGCGGCGGGTGGCCTCTGCGAAATAGCGGCGGAACTGGCGCTCGAGCACACCGTACATGCGCTTGACTTTCTGCTTTTCGCGCAGCTGGATGCCGTAGTCGGACGTGCGCGAGCCGCTGGTGCGCCCATGCTGGCCCGGCTTGGTGTCGAACTTGGCTTTGTCGCTGATCGAGCGTCGCGCACTCTTCAGGTAGAGGTCGGTGCCTTCACGGCGAGAGAGTTTGGCCTTGGGGCCGAGATAACGTGCCACGCTGATTCCTGTGTTGTCTGACGCGGCAGCAGCCACTGGTTGATGCAACCGGGCTGCCCGCGCGAGTCTGTCTGCAGACCGTCGAGCCGATGTCCCCGCAAGGAAGTCGACAGTGCTGCGCAGACGGTGGGCTTGTGAGTCGACTTCGCTCGAAGCTTTCGCTCGGAACTCGGCCTCTCAGGAAAGAAGGCCGGCATGTGCACAAATGCTCGCCAGCCCGGGGAAACTCTCTATTGTACGGTTTTTCGCTCCACCTGCAGCGGGGCGACACAGGCGCTGCAGCACACGCCGCAGCGCCGCATGCATCGACACTCAGATGCGGCGACGCTTCTGCGGTCTGCAACCGTTGTGCGGAACTGGCGTCACATCGCTGATCGAGTTGATCCGAATGCCCAAAGAAGCGAGGGCACGCACACTCGACTCACGCCCCGGTCCCGGGCCTTTGATGCGCACGTCCAGGTTCTTGATGCCCTGCTCCTGCGCCGCACGGCCGCAGGTTTCGGCCGCCACCTGTGCGGCGAAGGGCGTGCTCTTGCGCGAGCCCTTGAAGCCTTGCCCACCACTGGAAGCCCAAGCCAATGCGCCACCCTGGCGGTCGGTGATGGTGATGATGGTGTTGTTGAACGATGCATGCACGTGGGCAACGCCGTCCGCAATGTTCTTGCGGACCTTCTTGCTCACGCGGCGCGCGGCGGTGCTTACGGGTGCCTTGGCCATGTTGGACTCTCTTCAGTTTGTCGTGTGCGCTCGATGCGGCAATCTACTTCTTCAGCGCTTGAGCGCCCTTGCGCGGACCCTTGCGGGTGCGTGCATTGGTGCGCGTGCGCTGGCCGCGAACCGGAAGCCCGCGGCGATGCCGGAACCCACGGTAGCACCCCAGGTCCATCAAACGCTTGATGCTGATCGAGAGCTCACGGCGCAAATCGCCCTCGATCGTCATGCGGCCGATCTCGTCGCGAATGCGTTCGAGGTCGGTGTCGTTCAGATCCTTGATCTTCTTCGAGTATTCGATGCCAACCGCTTTGCAGATCTTCTGCGCCGTGGGGCGGCCGATGCCATAGATCGACGTCAAGCCGATCTCGGCGTGCTTGTGCGGCGGAATGTTGATGCCGGCGATGCGTGCCATGTTTGCTCCTTAGCCTTGACGCTGCTTGTGACGCGGGTCGGTGCAGATCACGCGCACCACACCCTTGCGGCGGATGACCTTGCAATTGCGGCACATCTTTTTGACGGAAGCGGCGACTTTCATAGCGTTCTCCTAAATCCTCTGACTTACTTGGCTCTAAACACGATGCGTGCCCGGCTCAGGTCATACGGCGTCAGCTCCACCGTGACCTTGTCTCCAGGAAGGATGCGGATGTAGTGCATGCGCATCTTTCCGGAAATGTGGCCCAGCACCACATGGCCGTTCTCTAACTTGACTCGGAAGGTCGCATTTGGCAGATTCTCAAGAATCTCGCCCTGCATCTGAATGACGTCGTCTTTGCTCATGTCGCCTTGAAGTTCGCTTTCTTCAACAGCGATTCGTATTGCTGACTCATCACGTAACTCTGCACTTGCGCCCAGAAGTCCATCGTGACGACCACGATGATCAACAGCGAGGTGCCACCGAAATAAAACGGCACGTTGTACTTCAGCACCAGAAACTCCGGCAGCAAGCAGACCGCCGTGATGTAGATCGCACCGGCCAGTGTCAGCCTCGACAGAATGCGGTCGATATGGCGTGCGGTCTGATCGCCTGGGCGAATGCCCGGAATGAAAGCACCGCTCTTCTTCAGGTTGTCCGCCGTCTCACGGCTGTTGAACACCAACGCGGTGTAGAAGAAGCAGAAAAAGATGATCATCGATGCATAAAGCAGCACATAGATAGGCTGCCCCGGCGACAGCGCCGCAGAGATGTCACGCAGCCAACGTGTACCGTCGCCGGTGGCAAACCAACCCACCACGGTTGCCGGCAACAGGATGATCGAGCTCGCGAAAATTGGGGGAATCACGCCCGACATGTTCAGCTTCAGCGGCAGGTGCGACGACTGGCCTCCGTAGACCTTGTTGCCGACCTGACGCTTGGCGTAATTAACCAAGATCTTTCGCTGGCCGCGCTCTACGAACACCACCGCAAAGGTGACCGCGACCACCACCGCCAGGATGAACAAACAAGCCACGGGGCTCATGGCGCCTGTTCTGACCAGCTCGAACAGCCCGCCGATAGCGGACGGCAAGCCCGCAACAATGCCGCCGAAGATCAGGATCGAGATGCCGTTGCCCAGACCACGCTCGGTGATCTGCTCACCCAGCCACATCAGGAACATCGTGCCGGCCACCAAGCTGACCACCGCCGTCATGCGAAATCCGAATCCTGGACTGATCACCAAGCCAGCCGACTGCTCGAGCGCCAGCGCAATGCCGAGGCTCTGGAAAATGGCCAGGAACAGCGTGCCATAGCGCGTGTACTGCGTGATCTTGCGGCGCCCGGCTTCGCCTTCCTTCTTGATGGCCTCCAGAGTGGGCACCACATAGGTCATCAACTGCATGATGATCGACGCGCTGATGTACGGCATGATGCCGAGCGCAAACACCGTGAAGCGCGACAGAGCGCCACCGCTGAACATGTTGAACAGATTCAGGATGCCGCCGCTCTGACCCTTGAAGAGCTCCTGCAATGCGGTCGGATCGATGCCCGGCACGGGAATGTGCGCGCCGATGCGGTAAACCACCAGCGCCAACAGCAAGAAGACGACCCGCCTGCGCAGGTCGCCGAACTTGCCGCTTTTGGCCAGTTGCGTCGCGTTCGTTGCCACGTTCTAGAGGTTCCTTGCTTGCTGCGTGCGTGCCGGACTCAGGCAGCCGCTGCGCCGGGGCCGGCTTGCACCGCACCGCCTGCTGACTCGATCGCCGACTTGGCTCCTGCAGTCGCGCCGATGCCCTTCAGCACCACCTTGCGAGTCAACTCGCCCGACTTGATGACCTTGACATGCTTGACCAACTGGCGAACCAGGCCAGCGGCCTTCAATGTCAGCAGATCGACCTCATCGGCACCCAGCTTTTCCAGGTCGGCCAGAGTGACTTCGCCGTTGAACTTGAGCTGGGCCGATTTGAAGCCCCGCTTGGGCAAGCGCCGCTGCAGCGGCATCTGGCCGCCTTCGAAGCCGACCTTGTGGTAGCCACCGGCACGCGACTTTTGACCCTTGTGGCCACGGCCCGCGGTCTTGCCGAGGCCAGACCCAATGCCACGGCCGACACGGCGCCGTGCTTTCTTGCTGCCTTCGCTCGGCTTGATCTGATTCAGTTCCATGATGTCCATTCCCCCGCGTTCAGTCGCGAATTGAGGCCAGTACCTGCACGAGATAGGCGACCTTGTTGATCATGCCGCGCACCGCGGGCGTGTCTTCCAGTTCGCGCTGGCTGTTGAGCTTGCGCAGGCCCAGGCCGCGCACGGTGGCGCGGTGCGACTCGCGCGTGCCGGCCACACTGCGCACCAGCTTCACGGTCAGGGTTTTCTTGTCAGCCATTTCGGATTCCTTGTTGCGCACGCGGGGCATCGATCGCCGCGCTTCAGCCGAAGATCTCTTCGACCGACTTGCCACGCTTGGCAGCCACATCGGCCGGGGTGGTCGAGCGCTTCAGCGCGTCCAGCGTGGCGCGGACCATGTTGTAGGGGTTCGACGAGCCGAGGCTCTTGGCCACGATGTCGGTCACGCCCATCACCTCGAACACGGCGCGCATCGGGCCACCGGCAATGATGCCGTCGCCGGGCTTGGCCGGTGCCATCAGCACCTTGGCCGCGCCATGCTCGCCGCGCACGTTGTGCTGAATCGTGCCGTTGCGCAACGACACCTTGATCATGTTGCGGCGTGCCGACTCCATCGCCTTCTGAACTGCCACCGGCACTTCCTTGGCCTTGCCCTTGCCCATGCCGATTCGGCCATCGCCATCGCCGACCACGGTCAGCGCTGCGAAGCTCAATGTGCGGCCGCCTTTGACGACCTTGGTGACGCGGTTGACCGCGATCATCTTTTCCTTGAGCCCGTCGTCGTTCTCGGGGGTCTGGGCGCGGGGAGTGAATTTAGCCATGCTGTATGTGTCCTAGTCCGACGCGCTTTAGAACTGCAAACCGGCTTCGCGCGCGGCCTCGGCGAGCGCCTTGACGCGGCCGTGGTAGGCGAATCCAGAACGGTCGAACGCCACCTTTTCGATGCCTGCCGCCTTGGCGCGCTCGGCGATGCGCTTGCCGATCATGCCGGCGGCGGCGACATTCGCGCCCTTGCCCGCCACGCCCAATTGGTCGCGCATCTCTTTTTCTGCTGTGCTGGCGCTGGCCAGAACCTGCGTGCCGTCGCCAGAGACGATGCTCGCGTATATGTGCAGATTCGAGCGGTGCACTGCGAGACGCACCGTGCCCTGCGTCAGGATCCGCATGCGGGTCTGGCGCGAGCGGCGCAGACGCTGCTGTTTTTTGCTGATGCTCACCGTGTGCTCCTTACTTCTTCTTGGTCTCTTTGATCGTCACGCGCTCACCGGCATAACGAATGCCCTTGCCCTTGTAAGGCTCGGGCGGGCGGAAGGCGCGCACTTCGGCGGCCAACTGGCCCACCACCTGACGGTCGGGACCGGAGATGATGATTTCAGTCTGTGTGGGTGTGGCCACCTTGATGCCCTCGGGCATGTCCTTGACCACCGGGTGCGAAAACCCGATCTGCAAATTGAGTTTCTGACCGGTCGCAGCAGCGCGAAAACCCACGCCCACCAAGTTGAGCTTCTTTTCGAAGCCCTTGCTGACACCGCCGACCATGTTCGCGACCAGCGCACGCATGGTCCCGCTCATCGCATTGGCTGCGGTCGACGCGTTGGCAGGTGCAAACATGATCTTGCCGTCATCGTTCTTGACGGTGACCAGCGGGTTCAGGCGGCGCGACAACGAGCCGTTGCTGCCCTTGATGGTGATGGTGTCTGCCGAGATCGACACATCCACGCCCTTGGGGACATCGACCGGCATTTTTCCTACGCGCGACATTTCAGTGCTCCGTGTTCTAAGGGTTGTCTGCGGGCGCGCCGATCAGGCGACGTAGCAGAGAACCTCGCCGCCGACGCCGGTCTGGCGAGCCTTGCGGTCGGTCATCACGCCCTTCGGGGTGGTGACGATGGCAACACCCAGGCCATTCATGACCTGCGGGATCGACTGACATCCCTTGTAGACCCGCAGACCGGGGCGGCTGACGCGCTCGATGCGCTCGATCACCGGGCGCCCGGCGTAGTACTTCAATGTGATCTCGAGTTCGGGCTTGCCGGTTTCGTCGATCACTGCGAAACCGTCGACATAACCTTCGTCCTGCAGCACCTTCGCAATTGCGAGCTTCAGCTTGGAAGAGGGCATCCTGACCGCGGCTTTTTCCACCGCTTGCGCGTTGCGGATGCGGGTCAGCATGTCGGCGATGGGGTCACTCATGCTCATGAATAGTCTCCTGATCGGGCTTGGGCTGGGAAAAGTCGACTCGACTTACCAGCTGGCCTTGACGACGCCGGGAATGTCGCCCTTGAAGGCAAGCTCGCGGATCTTGTTGCGGCCCAGGCCGAACATGCGAAACACGCCGCGCCCGCGGCCTGTCAGCACGCAGCGGTTGACGAGGCGGGTCGGATTCGCATTGCGCGGCAGCTTTTGCAACTCGAGCCGGGCGACATAACGCTCTTCGTCGGATTTCTGAGCGTCGTTGCTGACTGCCTTCAGTTCCGCATATTTCTTCGCGTACTTGGCAACCAGTTTTTCGCGCTTTTCCTGGCGTTGAATGACGGACAGTTTGGCCATGATGTTTGCTTTTCCTCGCGCCTTCAGTTCTTGAACGGAAACTTGAACGCGGTGAGCAGCGCCCTGCATTCGTCGTCCGTTTTCGCACTGGTGGTGATGCTGATGTTCATGCCGCGGATGGCGTCGATCTTGTCGTAGTCGACTTCCGGGAAAATGATCTGTTCCTTGACGCCGGTGTTGTAGTTGCCCCGGCCGTCGAAGCTGCGCCCGCTGATGCCGCGGAAGTCGCGCACACGCGGCAACGCGACGGTCACGAAACGGTCCAGAAATTCGTACATGCGAACGCCACGCAAGGTCACCATCGTGCCGATGGCTTGGTTCTCACGAATCTTGAAGCCGGCGATCGGGCGCTTGCTCATCGTGACCACCGGCTTCTGACCCGCTATCTTGGTCATGTCGCTGACCGCGGAGTCCATCACCTTCTTGTCAGACACCGCTTCGCTGACGCCCATGTTCAGCGTGATCTTCTGCAAGCGTGGCACCTGCATCACCGACTTGTAGCCGAACTTTTCCATCAGTGCGGGAACGATCTTTTCGCGGTAGATGGTTTGCAGACGGGCCTGCGAGCCGGCCGAGGCCGTTGCCGCCACATCATTCGCCGATGACTTCTGCGCCTTGTCGGCCTTGGTGGCCTTCGGCGCCTTTGCGGTGCGTGAGCCGTCTTTCAGCGCGTCCTTCGTGGACTTCGCCGGCTTGTCGCTGGATGCTTTTGCCATGATGCTGCTTCCTTCCTTCAGGCCTTGATCGCGTCGCCGCTGGAGCGAAAGATGCGGCTCTTCTTGCCGTCGTCACCGATCTTGATGCCGACGCGGTCGGCCTTGCCGGTGGCGGCATTGAAGATCGCCACATTCGACTGGTGGATCGGCATGGTCTTGTCGACGATGCCGCCCGTGCTGCCCTTCATGGGGTTGGCTTTGACATGCTTCTTGGCGACGTTGATGCCCTCGACCACGATGCGCTCGTCATCGACGCGCTGCGTCACGGTGCCGCGCTTGCCCTTGTCACGACCCGTTGTCACGATGACCTGGTCGCCCTTCTTGATCTTGTTCATGGTCTAGATTCCTGCAGCGTTTGCGTCAAAGCGCTCGTCTCGTTGCCTGTCAAAGCACTTCCGGCGCCAGCGAGACGATCTTCATGAATCGCTCGGTGCGCAATTCGCGCGTTACCGGGCCGAAGATCCGGGTGCCGATAGGCTCCAGCTTGGCGTTGAGCAACACCGCTGCATTGCCATCGAACTTGATCAGCGAGCCGTCCTGGCGGCGCACGCCCTTCGCAGTGCGAACCACCACCGCGCTGTAGACCTCGCCCTTCTTGACGCGGCCTCGCGGTGCGGCTTCCTTGATGCTGACCTTGATCACATCACCGATGCCGGCATAGCGGCGACGCGAGCCGCCCAGCACCTTTATGCACATGACGGATTTGGCACCCGTGTTGTCGGCCACGTCCAGCCGGGTTTGCATTTGAATCATTGGGTCTCGCTCCCCAACTTGATCCGTTGCTGCAGGTGGATGGCCACCCGCCTTGCATCGCGATCAGTCTTGGGCCCGTGTGTGGGTTGGATCCGGTTTCGCTGTGGCTCTGAGATCCAAACCGCCCCTCGATGAGAGGCGTCAATCTCGGTCTACAGCTGTGTCCGGCGAAGCCTTGGAGTATGGCATGGCTATCGAGAGTGCGTCAACAGCCAGTGGAAGAAGATTTGAAGGTCAGGCGCGATGCGACTTGGCCTGGTCGAGCATGGTCTTGGCATCGCTAACCTCGAACTTGCCGGGCCCCTCGATGTTCAAAGTTTTGACAATGCCGTCCTTCACCAGCATGGAATAGCGTTGCGAGCGAACACCCATGCCGCGGCCGGTCAAGTCCAGCACCAAACCGGCGGCTTTGGTGAACTCGGCGCTGCCGTCGCCCATCATGCGCAGCTTGCCGGCCGCCTTTTGCTCACGGCCCCAGGCGCCCATCACGAAAGCGTCATTGACGGAGATGCACCACACCTCGTCGACACCAGCCGCCTTGAGGGCAGCGGCTTGCTCGACATAACCGGGCACATGTTGCGCCGAGCAGGTCGGGGTGAAGGCGCCCGGCAAAGCGAAGATCGCAACCGTCTTGCCTGCGGTCGACTTACGGATGTCGACCGCATTCGGGCCGACAACGCAGCCTTCGGTTTCGACCTCTACGAATTCCATCAGGGTGCCCGCAGGCAACTTGTCTCCGACTTTCAGCATGGCTGTCTCCTTGAGTTGGTGGCGGCTGGAATTGAAAAAACCGGATGTGGCGGGCCATCATCCGGTCGCATGACAGTGCAGCGCGTCGCTGCGCCGGAAGATCAGGCCAGCTTGGCCTTCTCCAGCAGCCGGGTCACGGTCCAGGACTTGGTCTTGCTGATCGGCCGCCCTTCGGCGATCTCGACCAGGTCACCCATCTTGTAGTCGCCCTGCTCGTCGTGTGCATGGTACTTGCGCGACTTGGCGACGATCTTGCCGTAGAGCTCGTGCGGTGTGCGGCGCTCGACCAGCACGGTCACGGTCTTCGAACGCTTGTCGCTGACGATGCGACCCTGCAAGGTACGGGTGTTGTGTTCGCTCGAAGCCTTGGCTTGCGTGCCGGTTGCGACGGGCGCAGCAGCGGTTTCGGGCGTTGCCACTGCGGACTCGCCGGATGGTTCAGTCATCTGCTCGCTCATTTGGCGGCTCCTTGCTTGACCGCGGCGCCGGCGGTCTTGGTGGCTGACGACTTGCTCGCCCGCTTGCCGCCCGTCTTGCCTTCAGCGGCCTTCTTCTCGGCAATGATCGTCTTCGTCCGCGCGATGTCGCGCCGCGTGTTGCCGAGTTGGGTGTGGTTGGTCAGCTGCTGCGTGGCGCGTTGCATGCGCAGGCCGAAATGGGCCTTCAGCAGATCGGAGACTTCCTTGTCCAGCGCGGCAATGTCCTTGCCACGCAGCTCAGTTGCTTTCATGTCGTTGTCCTGTTCGCGATCAGGTGCCGATCTGGCGCGCAACGAAGGTGCAGCGCAGCGGCAGCTTGGCAGATGCCAGCGTGAAGGCTTCGCGCGCCAGTTGCTCGGGCACACCGTTGATCTCGTAAAGCACCTTGCCGGGCTGAATTTCGGCCACGTAGTACTCGGGATTGCCCTTGCCGTTGCCCATGCGGACTTCGGCCGGCTTCTGCGAGATGGGCTTGTCAGGAAAGATGCGGATGAAGATGCGGCCACCGCGCTTGATGTGGCGGCTGATGGCGCGCCGCGCGGCTTCGATCTGGCGAGCCGTGATACGGCCACGCTCGGTGGCCTTCAGTCCGAACTCACCGAAAGACACTGCAGCACCACGGGTGGCGATGCCGGTGTTGCGGCCCTTCTGTTCCTTGCGGAATTTTCTGCGTGCGGGTTGCAGCATTTCTTACTCTCCTTTGGTCTCGCCGTCGGCGGCGGCCGCCGGTGCGGCACCGGCTGCCGGAGCTGCCTTGCGAACGCGCTTCACGGCCGGACCCTTCGGTCCGTCGTTGGCGGTGCCCGTGCCCGGGGCAGGGGCCACTGCCCCACCGCTGCCGGCAGCCGTCGTGACTTCGCCACGCGGCGCGATCACGCGCTCGGTACCGGGTCGGCCGCGACCGCCGGGGCCACCCGGACCACCCGGACCACCAGGGCGGGGTCCGCGGCGGTTGCGGCGATCGTCGTCACTGCCTTCGGTCTTCGGCAGTTGAGGCGCTTCACCATTCGCCAGGCGGTCTCCCCGATACACCCAGACCTTCACGCCGATGACGCCGTAAGTCGTCTTGGCTTCAGAGAATCCGTAGTCGATATCGGCCTTCAAGGTATGAAGCGGTACCCGACCTTCGCGGTACCACTCGCAACGCGCGATCTCGATGCCGTTCAGACGGCCGGACGACATGATCTTGATGCCCTGCGCGCCCAGGCGCATGGCGTTCTGCATCGCGCGCTTCATGGCGCGGCGGAACATGATGCGCTTTTCGAGCTGCTGCGTGATGCTGTCGGCAATCAGCTGCGCGTCGACTTCGGGCTTGCGAATCTCTTCGATATTGACTGCCACTGGCACACCCAGACGGCGCGCCAGTTCCAGCTTCAAGTTCTCGATGTCCTCGCCCTTCTTGCCGATCACCACACCCGGACGCGCCGAGTAGATGGTGATGCGCGCGTTCTTGGCGGGGCGCTCGATCAGGATGCGCGACACGGCTGCGCTCTTCAGCTTGGCCTTCAGGTACTCGCGCACCTTCAAGTCTTCAGCCAGCATGCCGGCAAAGTTGCGATGATTTGCGAACCAGCGCGACTGCCAGGCGCGGGTGACCGAGAGGCGGAAGCCGGTCGGGTGGATTTTCTGTCCCATGCTTTTCCTTGTTTCCCCGACGCGTCAGTTGCCGACCGTCACATAGATGTGACAGGTGCCCTTGCTGATGCGCGCGCCGCGGCCCTTGGCCCGCGCAGCGAAGCGCCTCAGCACCGTGCCCTGCTCGACATAGATCGAGGTGACCTTCAACTCGTCGATGTCGGCACCGTCGTTGTGCTCGGCATTGGCCACAGCAGAGTCAAGCGCCTTCTTGATGATGCCGGCGGCCTTCTTCTGCGTGAAGTTCAGGATGTTGATGGCCTGATCGACCTTCTTGCCGCGAATCATGTCGGCAACCAGCCGGCCCTTGTCGGCCGACAGGCGCACACCACGCGCGATGGCTTTGGTTTCCATGTATGCGGCTCCTTAGCGCTTGGCCTTCTTGTCCGCGGGGTGACCCTTGAACAAGCGGGTGAGGGCGAATTCGCCGAGCTTGTGGCCGACCATCTGGTCGGTCACATACACCGGCACATGCTGCTTGCCGTTGTGCACAGCAACCGTCAGGCCGATGAACTCGGGCAAGATGGTGCTGCGACGCGACCAGGTCTTGATCGGCTTCTTGTCCTTGATGGCAGAGGCCTTTTCGACCTTGGCCATCAGGTGGTGGTCCACGAAGGGACCCTTTTTGAGTGAACGTGTCATCTGTTTCCCCGACCGTTACTTCTTGCGACGCGAGACGATCATCGTCTGCGTGCGCTTGTTGCTGCGGGTGCGGTAGCCCTTGGTCAGCGTGTTCCACGGCGAAACCTGCGGCTGGCCTTCGCCCGTTCGGCCTTCGCCGCCGCCATGCGGGTGGTCAACCGGGTTCATCGCCACGCCCCGTACGGTCGGACGGATGCCCTTCCAACGGATCGCGCCGGCCTTGCCGTACTGACGCAGGCTGTGTTCTTCGTTGCTGACTTCGCCGATCGTTGCGCGGCAGTCGATGTGGATCTTGCGAACCTCACCCGAGCGCAAGCGAAGCTGGGCATAGATGCCTTCACGCGCCATCAACGTCACCGAGGGGCCCGCCGAGCGCGCGATCTGCGCGCCCTTGCCAGGCATCATCTCGACGCAATGGATGATCGAGCCCACCGGGATGTTGCGAATCGGCAGCGTGTTGCCGGCCTTGATCGGCGCTTCCGATCCCGACATCAACGTCACACCGGCTTCGATGCCGCGCGGCGCGATCACATAGCGACGCTCGCCATCGGCGTAGCACAGCAGCGCGATGTGGGCGGTTCGGTTCGGGTCGTACTCGATGCGCTCGACCTTGGCCGGAATGCCGTCCTTGTTGCGAATGAAGTCGACCACACGGTAGTGGTGCTTGTGACCACCGCCGCGATGCCGGATCGTGATGTGGCCGTTGTTGTTGCGGCCGGCGTTCTGCTTTTGTGGCTCCAGCAGCGACCACTCGGGATCGCCCTTGTGCAGATGCTTGTGCACGACCTTCACCACCGCACGGCGGCCCGGTGAAGTCGGCTTGATTTTGATGACAGCCATTTAGCTTGCCTCCCCGGAGAAGTTGAGCTCCTGGCCCGGCTTCAATGCGACATACGCCTTCTTAACGTGGTCGCGCCGGCCGATGCGCTGCCCGAATTTCTTGGCCTTGCCCTTTTGTACCAGCGTGCTGACATGGGCCACTTCGACCTTGAACATCAGTTCGACCGCAGCCTTGATCTCGGGCTTGGTAGCGTCACGCAGCACCTTGAACAGCACCTGATTGCGCTTCTCGCCCAAGTGCGTGGCTTTCTCCGAAATGATCGGAGCGACCAGCACCTGGCTGAGACGCCCTTCGTCGTGTTTGACGGCGATGGGGTTCATACGGCTCATGCGTACATCTCCTTCAACTGCTCGATCGCGCCTTTGGTCACCAGCACCTTCTTGTAAAAGACCAGCGACAGCGGATCGGCGTAACGCGGCTCCACAACCAGCACATGGGCCAGGTTGCGAGAAGCCAGCGCCAGGTTGTCGTCGATCTGGTCAGAGATGACCATCACCGACTGCAGGCCCATGGCCTTGAACTTGTCGGCCAGCAGCTTGGTCTTCGGCGCGTCGATGGTCAGCGAATCGACCACCGCCAGGCGGCCGTCACGGGCCAGTTGCGAGAGGATCGCAGCCATTCCGGCCCGGTACATCTTCTTGTTGACCTTCTGCGAAAAGTTCTCGTCAGGGCGGTTCGGGAAGATGCGACCACCGCCACGCCACAGCGGCGAAGAGGTCATGCCGGCGCGTGCGCGGCCGGTGCCTTTCTGGCGAAACGGCTTCTTGGTGCTGTGCTTGACCTCGCCGCGATCCTTCTGAGCCCGCGTGCCTTGGCGCGCATTGGCCTGAAAGGCGACGACGATCTGGTGCACCAGCGCTTCGTTGTAGTCGCGGGCGAACACGGTGTCGGGTGCATCGACCTTCGAGGTCGACTTGCCTTCTGCATTCAGGAGTTCCAACTGCATCACTTGGCTCCCTTCTTCGACGGAGCCGCCACGGGCTCTTTCCTGACCCGCGCCTTGATGGCCGGACGCACGACCACATGGCCGTTCTTCGAGCCCGGCACGGCGCCGCGCACCAGCAACAGCTGGCGCGCTTCGTCGATGCGGATCACATCCAGGTTCTGGGTGGTGACGGTTTCGTCGCCCATGTGACCGGTCATCTTCTTGCCCGGAAACACACGGCCCGGATCCTGTGCCATCGAAATCGAGCCCGGCACGTTGTGCGAACGGCTGTTGCCGTGAGACGCACGCTGCGACTTGAAGTTGTGGCGCTTGATGGTGCCAGCGAAGCCCTTGCCGATCGAGGTGCCCTGCACATCGACCTGCTGGCCGATCGCGAACACACTGGCGGGTATCACCGCGCCGGTCTTGTACTGACCCAGCGCTTCCTCGGTGACGCGAAACTCGCGCAGGATCTCTGCACCTTCGACGCCCGCCTTGGCCAAGTGCCCGGCTTCGGGCTTGGTGATGCGGCTGGCCTTGCGCGAGCCAAACGCGACTTGCAGCGCGTTGTAGCCGTCGGTGGCCGTTGTTTTGACTTGCGCGACGCGGTTGTTGGACACGTCCAGCACCGTCACGGGGATGGCGTCGCCATCGTCCGTGAAGATGCGCATCATGCCCACCTTGCGGCCCAGCAAGCCGAGCTGTTCGCTCATGCTCATTGCATTTCTCCAGTGCCCTGCAGCTTTGCGGCAGCGCACCTTTGTTCACGATCCCGACATCGATTGGCCGGGGTGATGATCCTGACAAGCAGTCTCGCCCTTGCTCGGGCGCCACTCACTCATCGGAGGTTGCAGTCACGGCGCTGACGATGAAGCCAGTGCTGCGAAAGCGGAACCGCGAAGTATAGCCGCGGCAGGCGAACCTGCAAGCGGCGCTTCACCGTTTGATTGCCTTTACTGCAGCTTGATCTCGACGTCGACGCCGGCCGGGAGGTCCAGCTTCATCAGCGCGTCCACCGTCTTGTCGGTGGGGTCGACGATGTCCATCAAGCGTTGATGCGTGCGGATCTCCAGCTGGTCGCGGCTCGTCTTGTTGACGTGCGGCGAACGCAGAATGTCAAAGCGTTGCATGCGTGTCGGCAAAGGCACGGGGCCTTTGACGATCGCGCCGGTCCGCTTGGCGGTTTCGACGATCTCTTGCGCCGACTGGTCGATCAGCTTGTAGTCGAAGGCCTTGAGGCGGATGCGGATCTTCTGTTTGGTCGCCATGGTCGGCCCCTTATGCGATGATCTTTGCCACGACGCCGGCACCGACGGTGCGGCCACCTTCACGGATGGCGAAGCGCAGGCCTTCTTCCATCGCGATCGGGTTGATCAGCTTGACGGTGATCGAGACGTTGTCGCCCGGCATGACCATTTCCTTGTCCTTCGGCAGCTCGACCGCACCGGTCACGTCGGTGGTGCGGAAGTAGAACTGCGGCCGGTAGTTGTTGAAGAACGGAGTGTGGCGCCCGCCTTCGTCCTTCGACAGCACATAGATCTCTGCCGTGAAGTGGGTGTGCGGCTTGACCGATCCGGGCTTGCACAGGACTTGCCCTCGCTGCACGTCTTCGCGCTTGGTGCCGCGCAGCAGGATGCCGACGTTGTCGCCTGCCTGGCCCTGGTCCAGCAGCTTTCTGAACATCTCGACGCCGGTGCAGGTGGTCTTCTGGGTCGGAACAATCCCGACGATCTCGATTTCTTCGCCGACCTTGACCACGCCGCGTTCGACCCGGCCGGTGACGACGGTGCCGCGACCGGAGATGGAGAACACGTCTTCGACCGGCATCAGGAAGGCGCCGTCGATGGCACGTTCGGGCTGGGGGATGTAGGTGTCCAGGGCGTCGGCGAGCTTCAGGATCGCGAGTTCACCGAGTTCGCCCTTGTCACCTTCCATGGCGAGCTTGGCGCTGCCGTGGATGATGGGGGTGTCGTCACCGGGGAATTCGTACTTGTCCAGCAGCTCGCGGACTTCCATTTCGACGAGTTCGAGCAGCTCGGCATCGTCGACCATGTCGCACTTGTTCAGGAACACGATGATGTAAGGCACCCCGACCTGACGGGCCAGCAGGATGTGCTCGCGGGTCTGGGGCATGGGGCCGTCGGCGGCTGAACACACGAGGATCGCGCCGTCCATCTGGGCGGCGCCGGTGATCATGTTCTTGACATAGTCGGCGTGACCCGGGCAATCCACATGGGCATAGTGCCGATTGGCAGTTTCGTATTCGACGTGGGCGGTGTTGATGGTGATGCCGCGCGCCTTCTCCTCGGGCGCTGCGTCGATCTGGTCGTAGCCCTTGGCTTCGCCACCGAACTTGGCTGCCAGCACCGTCGTGATCGCCGCCGTCAGCGTGGTCTTGCCATGGTCGACGTGGCCAATCGTGCCGACGTTGACGTGCGGCTTGGTGCGTTCGAATTTACCTTTTGCCATTTCTCAATCCTCAGTAAAGAGCGTTGCCAGTGATTGGGTTTTAGGTTTCCACCGGGGTGCTGTCTCCGCTGCCACTGGCAGCCGCGGGCAACCCGATGAAGACCGACTGAATCGACCGAGGCTTCTACTTGCCGCGTGCCGTGATGATCGCGTCGGCGACGTTCTTCGGCGCCTCGCTGTAGTGCTTGAATTCCATCGTGTAGGTGGCGCGGCCTTGGGACATCGAGCGCAGCGTGGTGCTGTAGCCGAACATCTCGGACAGCGGCACTTCGGCTTTGATGACCTTGCCACCGCCGGGCATGTCGTCCATGCCCTGCACCATGCCGCGGCGGCTGGACAGATCGCCCATCACACCACCGGCATAGTCCTCTGGCGTTTCGACTTCCACCGCCATCATCGGCTCCAGGATCACCGGCTGGGCCTTGCGGCAGCCATCCTTGAAACCCATGCTGGCCGCCATCTTGAAGGCGTTCTCGTTCGAGTCGACCTCGTGGTACGAACCGAAGGTCAGCGTGACCTTCACATCGACCACCGGGTAGCCCGCCAACACGCCGTTCGGCAGGGTGTCCTCGACGCCCTTCTTGACCGCCGGGATGAATTCGCGCGGCACCACGCCGCCCTTGATGGCATCGACGAACTCGAAGCCTTTGCCAGGCTCCTGCGGCTCGATCTTCAGCACCACATGGCCGTACTGCCCCTTGCCGCCAGACTGGCGCACGAACTTGCCTTCGACATCCGAGATCGCCTTGCGGATCGTTTCGCGATAGGCCACCTGTGGCTTGCCGACGTTGGCTTCGACACCGAACTCGCGCTTCATGCGGTCGACGATGATTTCGAGGTGCAACTCGCCCATGCCCGAGATGATGGTCTGACCGCTTTCCTCGTCGGTCTTGACGCGGAACGACGGGTCCTCTTGCGCCAAGCGCCCTAGAGCGATACCCATCTTTTCCTGGTCGGCCTTGGTCTTGGGCTCGACCGCTTGCGAGATCACCGGCTCAGGGAAGATCATCTTTTCCAGCGTGATGATCGACGAGGGGTCACACAGGGTTTCGCCCGTGGTGACGTCCTTCAGACCGACGCAGGCGGCGATGTCGCCGGCCAGAATTTCCTTGATCTCTTCGCGCTGGTTGGCATGCATCTGCAGGATGCGGCCGATGCGCTCCTTTTTGCTGCGGATCGGGTTGTAGACCGAGTCGCCGCTCTTCAGCACGCCCGAATAGACGCGGACGAACGTCAACTGGCCGACATAGGGGTCGGTCATCAGCTTGAAGGCCAGGGCAGAGAACTTCTCGTCGTCGGCAGCCCGGCGCTCGGTCGGCTTGTCGTCGTCGTCGGTGCCCGGCACCGGCGGGATGTCGATCGGTGACGGCATGAAATCGATCACGCCGTCGAGCATGCGCTGCACACCCTTGTTCTTGAACGCGGTGCCGCAGAACATCGGCTGGATCTCGGCCGCGATCGTGCGGGTGCGGATGCCGTGCATGATCTCGGCCTCGGTCAACTCGCCCGATTCCAGGTACTTGTTCATCAACTCTTCATTGGCTTCGGCGGCGGCCTCGACCAGGTTCTCGCGCCACTTCTTGGCTTCTTCCAGCAGCTCGGCCGGAATCTCCTGGTAGTCGAACTTCATGCCCTGCGAGGCTTCATCCCAGATGATCGCCTTCATCACGATCAGGTCGATCACGCCGGTGAACTTTTCCTCGGCGCCGATCGGCAACACCACGGGCACCGGGTTCGCCTTCAGGCGAACCTTCATCTGCTCGTAGACCTTGAAGAAGTTGGCACCGGTGCGGTCCATCTTGTTGACGAACGCGAGCCGCGGCACCTTGTACTTGTTGGCCTGGCGCCAGACGGTCTCGGACTGCGGCTGCACGCCACCGACCGCGCAGTACACCATGCACGCACCGTCGAGCACCCGCATCGAACGCTCGACCTCGATCGTGAAGTCGACGTGCCCGGGGGTGTCGATGATGTTGATGCGGTGCTCGGGGCGCGACAGATCCATGCCCTTCCAGAAGCAGGTGGTGGCAGCCGACGTGATCGTGATGCCGCGTTCCTGCTCCTGCTCCATCCAGTCCATCGTGGCCGCGCCGTCGTGCACCTCACCGATCTTGTGGTTCACACCCGTGTAGAACAGGATGCGCTCGGTGGTCGTTGTCTTGCCGGCGTCGATGTGTGCGCTGATGCCGATGTTGCGGTAACGCTCGATGGGGGTCTTGCGGGCCATGGTGAATCTCCAAAAACAAGGAACCGCTCTCGGGTCAGTGTTAACCCGTAAGAGCGGTCGGGAGCAAGGAAAATGAGGCCGACTTCCTGGAAATCAGCCCAGGGGACAGGGATCAGAAGCGGAAGTGTGAGAACGCCTTGTTGGCTTCGGCCATGCGGTGCACTTCATCGCGCTTCTTGACCGCGCCGCCGCGGCCTTCGCTGGCTTCGAGCAACTCGTTGCCCAAGCGTGACGCCATCGACTTCTCGCCGCGCTTGCGGGCCGATTCCTTCAACCAACGCATCGCCAACGCCTGGCGCCGCACCGGGCGAACCTCGACCGGCACCTGGTAGTTCGCACCGCCGACGCGGCGCGACTTCACTTCGACCATCGGCTTGATGTTGTTCAAGGCGACCATGAAGATCTCCAGCGGGTCTTTCTGAGCCTTGGTCTCGACGTGTTCCAAAGCGCCGTAAATGATGCGTTCGGCAACGGCCTTCTTGCCCGACTCCATGATCACATTCATGAACTTGGACAAGTCGATGGAGCCGAATTTCGGGTCAGGCAGGATTTCGCGTTTCGGTACTTCGCGGCGACGTGGCATTTCGATCTTCCTTTTGCGTTTCAGTTGATGGCGGCGGATTGCCGGCACCTCGAAGGACCATCAGGATCCTTCACTTACTCGAACGCCGCAACCGCGGTGTTCGGTTCGGGTCCGTCGATGCCGATTCGCATCTGCGGACCCTGACGGCGGTCGTCAGGCCTTCTTCGGGCGCTTGGCGCCGTACTTGGAACGCGACTGCTTGCGGTCTTTGACCCCTTGCAGGTCGAGCGAGCCGCGCACGATGTGGTAGCGCACGCCGGGCAGGTCCTTGACCCGGCCGCCGCGCACCAGCACCACGCTGTGCTCTTGCAGGTTGTGGCCTTCGCCGCCGATGTAGCTGATGATCTCGAAGCCATTGGTCAAGCGCACCTTGGCCACCTTGCGCAAAGCCGAATTCGGCTTCTTTGGCGTGGTGGTGTAGACACGGGTGCAGACACCGCGGCGCTGCGGGCTGTTCTGCATCGCCGGCGACTTCGACTTGACGACTTCGACTTCGCGGCCGTGGCGCACGAGTTGATTGATGGTTGGCATGGCGGTTTGAGCGGTCCGGTTGAGGCGAGGCGGTGCCAGTTCAGGGGTTGGCGAAATTCCAGTTCCCGTTTTCCAGTCCCCCGTTGAAGCGAGCGCCTGCTGAGTCTTGCTGCTGCCCTGAAAATCGGCTCGACAGGACGAGCTTCAGTGCTTCAGTGCGTGGAATCGATCGGGTGGTCGATCCGGCAGATGGTTTCAGCTTTCGGCACAGCGGCATCTTGTCGATGCCTGGCTGCCATGCCAAGACGCGCCGGGTTCCGGCGGAAAAGCCCTCGAGTATATTACGGCCGCTCCGGGCTGGCAACCGGCTGCCTTTGCTCGTTTCCAGCGACAGCCACATGAAACCAAACGCCGACCTGTCGCTCGACGTGGTTATCGACACCAACGCGGTGCTCGACTGGATGCTGTTCGACGATCCGCGCATTGCCCCACTGGCGCAGGCGGTTCGGCGAGGCCACATCCGGTGGTTGACCTGCGAGCAGATGCGGGTGGAGTTGAAGCGCACGCTGGGCTACTCGACCCTTGCCAGATGGGCTCCCGACTCAGAAGCCCTGCTGCGCCAGT
>JBBSPW010000028.1:0-27039 GCA_038258365.1 Burkholderiales bacterium
GCCGATGCCGAGGCGGTGCGCAAGCTGGCGTAGACCGAGCAAGCCGAGTCCCGACCGGATTCGTAGACCGCACACCAGAGACTGACTGAGGTGTGAGTGCCCACTGACCATGCGGTGGTATTGCCCCATCGTTGGGCACCGACTTGAGTTTTGAGTGCCCATCGTCTAAACTCGCAGATCGCATTTTTCAGGGTTAACCCGTGCTCCGGAGAGGTTCTTCATCGTCGAAAGGCCCTCGTGGCGGGGTCATGCGGCACGGGATCCGGATCGGCAGCCTGAATCCGGAAGGCGTTCGAGCGCCAGCGGTTCGACTCCCCATGCTGAGTCGCTTTTTGGGTTTGGGGTTCGGTTCGCTGCGGGCGGCGGGTGTGGTTTTTGCGGGCCCGGCAGGCGCACAGGATTCCCGCCCCGCGAATGTGCCCGGGGCGCGTTCGCAGTTCGAGCTGCAGCGTCAGCCACCGCCCGCGGCGGCAGTGTCTCTGGCAGCGTTGCCTCCGGAAGCCCGGTCCACCCATGAATTGATCGTCAAAGGCGGGCCGTTTCCGTATTCGAAAGACGCTACGGTGTTTGGCAACCGCGAACGTTTGTTGCCGCAGCGACAACGCGGCTACTACCTGGAATACACCGTTCCCACGCCGGGCGCTCGTGACCGCGGCGGCCGGCGCTTGGTGTGCGGCGGTAAACCCGCGGCCCGGCCGACGACCTGTTTTTACACCGACGATCACTACGCCAGTTTCAGAGCGATCCAGCCATGACCTTCGGTGGCATTCACTTTTCTCAAACCTTCAGTTCCGCAAGGAGGATCGCGACCATGGAGTTGCAGACCATCCGCCCCAATCTAGTGCAGGCCATTCGGGCCTACCGCGTTGACGACCTGATGCAGGCGGCGCAGACATCGGGCCAGCATTTCCTGTATGCCAACTTGTGCGCCGCGCAGTCGAAGCAGGAGGTGCTCGAAGGCATCGCCGATGCTTTCGAGTTTCCGGTGCACTTCGGCAAGAACCTCGACGCCCTGTTCGATTGCATGACCGATCTGGTCAGCAAGGCCGGCCAGCAACCGGGCTTTGTCGTGGTGCTGGAGCAGTTGCCAGACAACCCGCGCTTCGACCGCGAAGCGCGCGAGCAATTGCTGGAAGCCTTTCGTGACGCGGCCGAGTTCTGGGCCGAACGACGAATACCATTTCGATGTTTCTATTCTTTTCAGTAGCCCGCTCCCAAGAAAATGGGTCATGGGAGCGGGCTACGGAGATGACCCCAGAAGCACCGGCCAAAGCGCCGGTGAAAGCGGTGAAAGCACCGGTCAAGGTGGTGCCGAAGAACGGCACCAACCCCAACTTCGGCATGAACATGCCGATGATGAGCAGCGCCTTCGACACAGCAGCCTGGCTCAACGCTGCCTGACCGGTTGACCGTCAAGCGCTGCGGCCAGATCGATTCGGCGCGCCCATACAGGGTTTCGGGCCAATGGCCTGAAGCCCTCTTTACTGCCCGGCCGGTGCGAGCGCCAGCTTCAGGTACTCGGCCACCGGCACCTCTTCCGCGCGACGCTGCACGTCGAAGGGCAGCGCGATCCGCTGCTGCTCGATCCACCGTCCCAGCGTGTGCCGCAGCAGCTTGCGGCGCTGCGAGAACGCCACCGTGACCAGCTCACCCAAGCGCGCAGGGTCCACGACACCGTCGACTGATGCCGGCAACGGCAGCATCCGCACCACCGCCGACCAGACGCGGGGCGGCGGGTCGAAGGCGTCGGGCGGCACCTCCAGCACCGATTCGATCCGGTAGCGCCACTGCAGCATCACCGAGAGCCTGCCGTAGGTTTTGCTGCCCGGCCCGGCGACCATGCGGTCGACGACTTCCTTTTGCAGCATGAAGTGCTGGTCCCGAACCTGCGCCACATGCTGCAGCAGGTGGAAGAGGATCGGAGTCGAGATGTTGTAGGGCAGGTTGCCGACCACGCGCAACGGCCGCGCCGCTGTCTCGGCCAAGGCGGTGAAATCCACCTTCAGCACATCGGCTTCGACCACATGCAGCGCAGGCTGGTGTCGCAGCTTCGCCGCCAGATCGCGGTCGAGCTCAATCACGGTCAGCGCCTTGCAGCGCACCACCAGCGGCCTGGTCAGCGCCCCCAGCCCGGGTCCGATCTCGACCAGCGCCTGGCCAGGCTCGGGATCGATGGCGTTGACGATGCCGTCGATGATGCGGTCGTCGACCAAAAAGTGCTGGCCGAAGCGTTTGCGAGCGGCGTGACTCATGGCTGCGCCGTCACGGCATGACAAGGCGCGTCATGCCCCCATCAGGACGGCGGCTCGCGGTACTCGACATAGGCGCGCGAACGCAACTCTCGGGTCCAGTCCTGGTAGGCCTGCTCGAAGCGCTTTTCGCGCAGCACGTTGCGCGCCTGTTCACGAAGCTGCCGCGTGTCGAGCGAGGCCGAGCGCCGCTCCAGCACCTGAATCAGGTGCACCCCGAAGCGCGACACCACGGGCGCCGAAATGCCCCCGATGGGCACCGCATTCATCGCGGTCTCGAATTCGGGCACGGTGGTGCCCGGCGACGACCAGCCGAGGTCGCCACCGGACGCGGCGCTTCCGTCTTCGCTGTATCGGCGGGCGATGTCCTCGAAGCTGGCCTTGCCGCTTTCGATCTGCTGTCGGTACTCGGCCAGCCGCTTGCTTGCGACCTCGGCGCTCAGCTCCGGACTGGTGCGCAGCAGCACATGGCGGGCGCGGGTCTGGGTGATCGCGCCCAGCTTGGGCTCGTCGCGGGCCAGCAGCTTCAGCACGTGGAAGCCGGCACCGGTGCGCAGCAACTCGGGTGCCACCTCGCCGGGCTTGAGCGCCTTGACTGCGCCGACGAAGACGTCGGGCAAACGAGAAGCCGGCCGCAGGCCGATCTCGCCGCCCTTCTCGCGGTTGCCGTCAGCCGACAGCTCCTTTGCGACGCTCTCGAACGACTCGCCACCCTGCACCCGCGACAGCGCGCGTTCGGCGATCTCGCGGCGCGATGCGAGGGTCGCTGCGTCGGCGTTCTCAGGTACGGCAATCAGCACCTGTGCGATGTTCAGCTCGGCTTCGGACCCGAGCGCGGCGCGCTGCTCTGCAAGCTGCTTGTCGATGTCTTCGTCGCTGATCTTGATGCGCTGGTAGACCTCTCGCTCGCGCATGCGCTCGATCGTCATCTGGTCGCGAACATTGAGGCGAAAGCGTCCGTAGTCGGTGCCCTCGGCAGCCAGGCGTTCGCGCAATTGCGGCAGCGTGAGCTGGTTCTGCAGAGCGATGCTCTGCACCGCACGGTCGACTTCACCGTCGTCGATGCGCAAGCCGTTTTCGCGGGCGGCACTCAGCATCACGCGTTCGTCGATCAGCGCGTCCAGCGCCAACCTGCGCAACTCGGGCTCAGGTGGCAAGCGCGCACCACGGCCCAGGTCGGCGGCGGCGCGTTGCAACCGGCGGTCGACTTCGCCGGCAGTCACCACTTCCTGGTTCACCACCACTGCGATGTGGTCGCCGTTGCGCAAGGCGTCGCGGCTGCGTGACTCTTGCGCTCGCGCTGCACCGGAGCCGGTGGCAACCAGCGCGGTGGCCATCAGGGCTGGGAGCACGGCTGAGCGCAAGGCCGGGAGCACAGACGTTTGGGCGGCCAGAAGCTTTCTCATGAACGGGTGGAACGGATCCAAAGGCAAGCGAGTGGGTTGGACGGCCACCGCGCGGCGGCCAATGGGCTCACTCCTGAAACGGCAACGCGGGGCTGCGTTCCTCTCGGAGCAATCGATAACCTGGGATATTGTCCTTCAAGACCTTCAGCGGGTTCGATCCCAGGCGAGACAGACCCACCAGCTCCAGTTGCACCATCAGCCGCGTGGTGGCTTCGCTGAGGCCGGTCGACAGACGCTCGGCGACGATCCGCCCGATCCAGCAACCGGCGTCGTATTCCGCGCCCAGCACCGAATCGGTGACGCGGCTGTCCTTCATGCTGTAGTTGACCCGCCCCACCGCATACCAGCTGCCGCTGCAGCTGCCATCGGCCGCACCGCGCAGGGCGGTGTCGGCATGGCCCCAGACCGGCCACTGCCAGGCCAGCTCCAATTGTTCGTTGAGCCCGCGCGCCAGCCGGTAATTCAGACTGACCGTGCGAAACGGCCCCGGGGCGTAGCGCACGCCGAGAATCGAACGCACCGAGCGCTTCAAGTCGGGGCTGTACTGCACGGCGGCGTCGAAGTTCCATTTCGGCAGCAGGCTGGTCGAACCCAGCAGCAGCGCGTCGGAGAAGCGCTGCGAAAACGGTTCGCCCCCGGGTGTGCCATCTGCTTGCGGCGTGATGCGCTGGGTGTCGAACAGCACCCGCTGCACGATGCCGAGCCGCAGCGCCTCGGCACCGGTGGCTGCGTCCAGAAAGCGCGTGGTCACACCCACGGTCAGCTGGTTGGCATCGGCCACCCGGTCGACACCGGAGAAGCTGTTGGCGCTGTAGATCGAGCTGAAATTGAAGTCCTTGGCGGCCGAGTCGTAGTTGGGCAATCCGCTCTGGTCGATGAAAGGCGTGCGCACATAGAGCAAACGGGGCTCCAATGTTTGCTCGAAGGCGCGGCCGAAGAGTTGCGCCTGTCGCTCGAAACGCATTCCCGCATCGAGGCTGATCGTCGGCACGGTGCGCGACTCGTGTCGACGCTCGATCCGGGTGCCGCCTCCGACGGAACCATCGCTTGTCCCCACGATGGCATCGCGATAGCTGGCCGCATTGACGCTCACCTGCGGCGTGATCCACCAGCCGGCGCCGCGCACCGGGCGGCTCAGGTTGGCCAACAGGTGCACGCGGTCGCCGCCTTCGCGGCCGTTGCGCGCCTGCTCGCCCGAAGGCAGCGTGAAGCGGTTGTATTCGGTTTGCGCGCCATAGACAAAGCCTTGGGCGGTGCCGTTGAACTGCACGCCGATCTGTGGCGTGCGTTCATACGGTGCCACCACCACCAGATCCGATGCCTGCAGCGCCTGCCACTGCAACACCCGGGCATAAACCAGCCCTTCGCCATTCAACCAGCCTCCGGTGAGCGCGGCCGAAGGGGATGACCAGGAAAACGGCTGCTCGAGCGCTGCGCGCAGCGGCAGCAAACGTGGGGTGAAGCTGCGCGTGGAGCCGGGGAAGTCCTTCCACCAGGTGTCGTCGGACACCCGCGTCAGGTCGATGCCGTAGCGCGTCGCCGAGCGGGGGTCGCTACCGAGCTGGCCCACATGGGTCCAGCTGACCGCATTGCGTGAATTGCCGGTGATGCGGTCATAGGGCAACCAGTCGACGCGCACCGAGCCGCTGTCGCTGCGCTGCAGATAGCGGAACTCGGTGTCGAGCGCCGGGCCGCGGCGCAGCAGCAGCCGCGGGGTCAACGTCGCGTCACGGTTCGGGGCGATGTTCCAGTAGAACGGCACCGAGACCTCGACTCCGCTGCGCGAGTCGGTTGCGATCGACGGCGGCAGCCAGCCGGTCTTGCGCGCATCGGACAGTGGAAAACTCAAGGTCGGCAGCGCCAGGATCGGCACCCCCAGGAATCGCAGCACCGCGTTCTCGGCGACGCCTTCGTTGGCGTCCAGGTCCAGGTCGACCCGCTCGGCCTTCAGGATCCAGTCCGGCGGCAAGGGGCCTTCCCGCGGGCAGCTCGTGTATTCGGCCCGGACAGCGGTCGAGCGCGCGCTGTCGATGAAATCGATGCGCTCGGCTCGCCCGCCCGACCCGAGCTGCGTGAACTCGAAGGTGGGTTGCAGGAAGAAGCCTTCGAAGCGCTGCAACCGCAGCTGGAGCTCGGGCCCGGTGTAGACCGCCCCGTCGCGCGTCACCCGCACCTGTCCAATGGCGCTGGCCAGGTCCAGCGGGTTTTCGTAGGCGAGTCGGTCGGCGGTGATCACGAGCCCGCCGCGGCGGAATTCGGCATTCCCCTCGGCGATGGTTTCGATATCGGGCGTGCTCTGGATGCGCTGCGCCCGCAGGATGATCGGCAACTGCCGGGCGGCTTCACCGGTCGGCGCCGGGCGCAGCGACAGGCTGGGTTCGAGCGGTCGAAGCCAGGGCGGCTGCAGCGGCACAGGCGCCGCGGTTTCGGCGGCGGTGGCAGTGCCCAAGCGCAGCAAGGTCGCGGCAAGAGCGAGCGTGAGGAGTCGCGGCGAAGTCAAACGCGTTCGGGGGTGATCGTTGGCGCTGGAGCGCGGACGTCGCTGGGGGTTGCCCGTGCCATCGGCGCCCGGTGCAGACCTCGGCTCGGCAGGAGGGGTGCGAACCGCTGCGGATTATCCATGAGCCCATCTGGCCGCCGCAGTGTCGGCCAGTCCGAAGCAGCCCCATTCAGCGGACCCGAGCACACATGAAAAAGGCCGCTGCGGGTGCAGCGGCCTGGGCACTGGTGCGCGGAATCCTTACTTCGGCATCAGCACGGTGTCGATCACATGGATCACGCCGTTGTCGGCCACGATGTCGGTCTTGACGACCTTGGCGTTGTCGACCATGACACCGCCGCTGGTGCTGATCGTCAGCGGGCTGCCTTGAACGGTCTTCACGGGACCTGCCTTGACATCGGCGGCCATCACCTTGCCAGCCACCACGTGGTAGGTCAGCACAGCGGTCAGCTTGGCCTTGTCCTTGAGCAGGGCGTCCAGGTCGGCCTTCGGGATCTTGGCGAACGCCGCATCGGTGGGGGCGAAGACCGTGAAGGGGCCTTTGCCTTTGAGCGTGTCGACCAGACCTGCTGCCTTTACGGCGGCAACCAAAGTCTTGAAGTCGCCTGCGGCGACGGCGGTGTCAACGATGTCCTTGGCCTGTACGGCGAAGGCGGTGGCGGCAAGTACAGCGGTCATGACGAGCTTCTTCATAAGTTTCCTTTTCAATTGAGATACCAAGCAGCGGCAAGGACGTATTGAACTCATTAGTCACGTTACAGACCGTATGGTCGCAACAAGACCACTCAGTCTTCATTGGCTTTCGAATTCGCGTGGACGTGGGCCTTGTCGGTCGCGGCCGCAAGCCAGGGGTCTCCGTCTTGACCTTGCGGGTGGGCGGAATGGCAGGCAGCAAGATGCTTGGCCAACTGGTGCACCGCCAGCGCTGGCGGGCAGCGCACCCGCAGGTGGCCGCTCCAGGTAGCGGGTGCCGATGTCGGTCATCGCGAGTTGACGGTTGCTGTGGTTCAGCAGCCGGGCGCCGAGGTGCCGCTCCAGGTCGGCTACCGCGCGCGTGACCACCGCGGGCGCGAGTGAAAGCGCACGGGCGGCACGCGCAAACCCGCCTTCGTCGACCACGCTGGCGAAGATGCGCATGACCCGCAGTTGATCCATTGATTGTTCCGATTCCTGCAACGGTGCATTGCAAGTCAGATGGCTGTAGGCGCAGCGACTTGGCGGCAAACTCGTCTTCAACGCGGGTTAACCCGCGTCTTCTAGGCGACCCGACACATGCGACTTCGCATGTTCTTTCGAGCACCTGTTCATTCTCGTCAATGTTCTGAACGGAGTTTCATCATGAAGACCTTCCAACTCATCGCCCTCTCTGTTCTGACCCTGGCCGGCGCCGCCGCCCGTGCCGACGACCCCACCGTGGTCGTCGACCAGTTCCAGCCCAGCCTGACCCGTGCCGAAGTCAAAGCCGAAGTGACCGAGGCCCACCAGGCCGGCGTGCTGAACTTCGTGCCCGAGATCGGCAGTGCCGTGGTGTTCACCGCCGACGCGCCGAAAAGCACGCTGACCCGTGCAGAAGTGCGGCAGCAGGCGATTCAGGCACAGCGCGGGTGGCCGATCCTGTACCCGCTGGCCTGATCGCGCCGCGCGGGCTGCGACAATCCGCAACCTGCAGATTCAAAGCCGACCGCCCGTCGCCAATCCGGCGCCGGGCGGTCGCTGTTTTCGATGTTCGCCTTCTTCGAGTCCCGCATCCGCCCGACCGCGGTGGCCGGCAGCGCGCCGCCACCGGGGCTGATGGCGTTCTACTGGCACTTTGTCAGCCAGACACGCGGCCTGTTCGGCGCGATGTTCATCACCGGCCTGGCCGTCGCGCTGATCGACACGTTGATTCCGGTCTTCATCGGCCGCTTGGTGCGATTGATGGAAGCCACCGATCGCGCGGCCGTGATTGCCGATGCGATGCCGTCGCTGATCGGCATGGCGGTGTTGATTCTGCTGGGCCGACCGCTGGCGTTGCTGATCGACAGCCTGGTGCGCAACAACGCGGTGGTGCCGGGTGTCACGAGCCTGATCCGCTGGCAGAGCCACTGGCATGTGGTGCGGCAGAGCTGGCCTTTCTTCCAGAACGACTTCGCCGGGCGGATCGCCAACCGCGTGATGCAAACCGGCAATGCGGTGCGCGAATGCGTGGTGTCGTCGATCCGTGCAGTCTGGTATATCGCGGTCTACGGCCTGTCGGCGCTGGTGCTGATGGGCCTGGCCGACTGGCGCCTTGCGGTACCGACCGCGCTGTGGTTCGCGGGCTATGCCTTCTTCCTGCGCCACTTCGTGCCGAAGATGCGCGACCTGGCCAAGGTCAGCAGCGAACTGCGCAGCATGGTGGTGGGCCGGGTGGTCGACAGCTACACCAACATCCTGACCGTCAAGCTTTTCGCCCGCGCACGCGACGAGGACGCCTATGTGCGCGAGGTCATCGACGACCACACAAGCGCGATCCGTGCCCACATGCGGCTCATCACCACGTTCATGACCACGCTGTCGGCGCTGAACGCGCTGCTGCTGGTCAGCACCTCGGCGATCGGCATCACGCTTTGGGGCCAGGGCGAGATCGATGCCGGCACGGTGGCGACGGCGCTGCCGCTGGCATGGACGATCGCCAACGTGGCCGGCTGGGTGAGCTGGGAAGTAACCGGCATCTTCGAGAACATCGGGGTGGTGCAGGAAGGCATGGAAACCATCGCGGTGCCGCATGCGATGGTCGACAACCCCGGCGCGCGCGACCTGGAGATCGAGCGTGCACCGGCGGGTGGCGAGATTCGCTTCGAGCACCTGTCGTTCACCTATGGCCGCAGCGACGGGCTCAAGGTGCTCGACGACCTGAACCTGGTCATCCGCCCGGGTGAACGGGTGGGATTGGTGGGCCGATCGGGCGCCGGCAAGAGCACGCTCGTCAACCTGCTGCTGCGGTTTCACGACCTGGAGCAGGGCAGCCTGCGGATCGACGGCCACGATGTGCGCGAGTTGTCGCAGGAAAGCCTGCGCGGCGCAATCGGCATGGTGACGCAGGACACCTCGCTGTTGCACCGCTCGATCGCGCAGAACATCGGCTATGGACGGCCCGCTGCGACCCTGGACGAAATCATCGTTGCGGCGAAGAAAGCACAGGCGCACGAGTTCATCCTCGGCTTGCAGGACTGGAAGGGCCGCACCGGCTACGACGCCCATGTGGGCGAGCGCGGTGTGAAGCTCAGTGGCGGTCAACGCCAGCGCGTGGCGATCGCGCGCGTGGTGCTGAAAGACGCGCCGATCCTGGTGCTGGACGAAGCCACCAGCGCGCTCGACAGTGAAGTAGAAATCGCCATCCAAACCCAGCTGCTCGGACTGATGGAAGGCAAGACCGTGATCGCCATCGCCCACCGGCTCAGCACCATCGCACGCATGGACCGGCTGATCGTGCTGGACCGGGGACGCATCGTCGAGCAGGGCACGCATGCCGAACTGCTGACCACGGGCGGGCACTATGCCAAGCTGTGGGCGCACCAGAGCGGCGGCTTCCTTCCCGACCAGATCGACGACGCAGCCTCCGCGGCAGCCTGAGCGCAGCGCCCGCGGCCTGAGCACCCGACTCACCCGAATTCAAGTCAGCGCGCACCCCATCAGCCCATGGATATCCTTGCCTTCCTGATCGACTTCATCGTCCATGTCGACCAGCATCTGGCGAACTTCGTTGGCGCCTATGGCGCGTGGGTCTATGCGCTGCTGTTTGCGATCATCTTCGTCGAAACCGGCCTGGTGGTGATGCCGTTTCTGCCCGGCGATTCCCTGCTGTTCGTGGTCGGCGCGCTGTGTGGGGTGGGTTTGATGAACCTGCCGTTGTCGATGGCGCTGTTGACCGCAGCAGCGATTCTCGGCAACCAGACCAACTACGCGATCGGGCGCCACTTCGGCCCGCGGGTGTTCGCTTGGCCAAACTCGCGCTGGTTCAATCGCCAGGCCTTCGACCGCATGCATGCCTTCTACGAAAAGTACGGCGGCGTGACCATCGTCGGCGCTCGCTTCATGCCCTTCTTGCGCACCTTTGCACCTTTCGTGGCCGGCGTGGCGCAGATGACCCGCGCCAAGTTCACCTTCTACGACATCAGCGGCGGCGCGCTCTGGGTGGTCAGCATCACCCTGGCGGGCTACCTGTTCGGCAACGTGCCCTGGGTCAAGGCCAATCTCTCCTACATCATCTGGGCAATGATTGGCCTGCCGGGTGTGATCGTGCTGTTCGGGTTGTTCAAGTCGCGCTTCTCACCCTCGACCGTTGCGCGTTGAGCGTCGTCGAGCTCAAGGACAGGCAGCGATCACCTGTGCCACGGCGGCGGTGAGCTTCTTGCCGTAGGGCACATGCAGGAATTCGTTGGGGCCGTGGGCATTGCTCTTCGGACCCAGCACCCCGCACACCAGCATCTGCGCTTTCGGAAATCCCTTGGCCAGCATGCTCATCAGCGGAATCGTGCCGCCCTGGCCGATGTAGCCCAGCGGTGCGCCGAAATGGGCAGTCGATGCCGCATTCAGCGCGGTGTCCAGCCAGGGCGCCAGGTCCGGCGCGTTCCAGCCATTGGCGCCGAGCGCGCCCGCGCGGCCATCGGCATGAAAGGTCACCTTGGCGTTGTAGGGCGCGTTGTCTTCCAACAGCGTTTTCAAGCGCAGGCTGGCTTCATTGCCATCGACCAATGGCGGCAGCCGCACCGACAGCTTGAAGGCGGTGTGCGGGCGCAGCACATTACCGGCGCTCTTCATTTCCGGAAAGCCATCGACACCGGTGACGCTCAACGTCGGGCGCCAGGTGCGGTTCAGCAGCGCTTCCACCGGGTCGGTGGTGGTGGGCAGGGTGTTGCCGCCATCGGCGCCGCAAGCCCAGGGGTAGCGCTTCCAGACCTCGTCTTTCAGGATCGCCGCGGTTTCTGCGGCCTGGCGCTTGCGGCTGGCCGGAATCTCGCAATGAAAGCTCTGCGGCAGCAGGTCGCCGGTGGTGCTGTCCTCCAACCGGTCGAGCACCTGGCGCAGGATGCGAAAGCTGCTGGGCACCACGCCACTGGCGTCGCCTGAATGCACGCCCTCGCTCAGGATCTCGACCTTCAACACCCCGCTGACCATGCCGCGCAGGCTGGTGGTCAGCCACAGCTGGTCGTAGTTGCCAGCGCCACTGTCCAGGCACACCACCAGGCCGATGTTGCCGAGCCTGGGCTTGAGAGCTTCGATGTAGGTGGGCAGATCGGGTGAGCCGCTTTCTTCGCCGGATTCGATCAGGCCCACGCAGCGCGGCCGGGGAATGTTCTGTTGATCGAGTGCCTCGATGGCGCTGATGGCGGCATAGACCGCATAGCCGTCGTCGGCACCGCCACGGCCGTACAACAAGCCGTCTTCGTACTTCGGTGTCCACGGACCCAGGTCGCGGCGCCAGCCATTGAACTCGGGTTGCTTGTCCAGATGGCCATAGAGCAGCACCGTGTCGCCGGTGGCTCCGGGCTTGGCGTGGTGGCCGGTGGCCGGTACCTCGAACAGGATCACCGGCGTGCGGCCATCCAGACGGATCACTTCCAGCTTCAGCCCGTCCACCTTGCGACTCTCGACCCAGCTGGCGGCCGTGCGCACCACGGTGTCGATGAAGCCGTTCGCAGCCCATTCAGCGTCGAACATCGGGCTCTTGGCCGGCACCTCGATGTAGTCGGTCAGGGCCGGCACGATGCGCTGGTCCCAGGCTTCGTCACTGTGTGCGGACAGGGCGGCTGTGGCTTCAGGACTCAGGGGTGCGTTCATGGCGGGCTCCTCGTGCGAAAGCTGCCAGTTTAGGACGCTGAGCCAGCCCCGGCCCTCCATCTCGCCGTGGCTGTTGTTGCACCCCATCCGATCGCGGCAACCCCATGATTGCGGGTGACCTGCTCTCCCCAAGCGCCCTAGATATTGCAGCAATGAAGGCACGGCAGCCTTCATCGGTGGCGGCGGCACTTTCGACTGGCGAATTCAGGCGACCGCGGCGACCGGCTACGAATTGGGCGGGTTGCGAACAGCTGGCCGCGTTGATTTCGATGGGCTGTTGCAGGGAAGAACGGGCGCTTACACGAGTTTTCCTGCCGGAACCGGTTCCACCGTGACCTTCTCCGACACCTTTCGCTTCGTGTTCCCCAATGCCGTCGCGGGATCGACGCTGACGATGCGAACCTTGCAGCGCCTGCATGGCACCAACGTCCAGAACCTCGACCCGAGCCTGTTCTACGACGGCAACTCTGCATCGTCGATCACCGAATTTTCGGTTGTCGGCTTGGGCATCGCTCCGGGCCACCAATTCTTCTCGTCTGCGTATGTCGGCAATGGCGCGGTTCAGACCCTGGGCTCGGCAGACGACAACCAGGTGTACGAGCGAACGCTGACACTGAACGCCAGCAGGTCATTCAGTTCCTTCGTGACCATGCAGCTCAAGACCAACATCCAGTTCGTCAACGGCTTTCTTGGATCGGTGGGTGTGGGCAGCGGCATGATTGGTGCAGACTTCAGCAGCACGGCCGGGGTGGTGAGCATCGGCTTCTTCGACAGCTTGAACCAACCGGTCGAGTACACGCTCACCACCGACACCGGTGCCTTCGCATTCCTGCCCGCGGTGCCCGAGCCGGCCACCCGCTCGATCATGCTGCTCGGTCTGTGCGCCATCGCAGGCGCAGGCATCGCACAACGGCGCACACGGCCTAGGGCTGCTGCTGCTGTGTGACGCGGGCTTCGGGCGCCGGTCTGGTCCGGAGGTCCGAGTCTCAGACAGCCCGCGAAGCGTTCAGAGCTTGAGGTCGTAGTCGATCGTCAGCGGCGCATGGTCGCTGAAACGCGGCTCGCGGTGGATCGACTCGTGACGCGCCAATGCCGCCAGCCCGGGTGTCGCCAGCTGGTAGTCGATGCGCCACCCCACGTTGTTGGACCAGGCCTGGCCGCGGTTGCTCCACCACGTGTACTGGTCGGCATTCGGGTTCAGAACGCGGAACACATCGACCAGCCCGCCGCCGGCCTCTCCGATGTCCAGCAGCTGCGTCATCCACGCCCGTTCTTCAGGCGTGAATCCGCTGTTCTTCTGGTTGCTGCGCCAGTTCTTCAGGTCGATGTTCTGGTGTGCGATGTTGATGTCGCCCATCAAAATGAACTCTCGCTCGGCCTTCAGGCGCTGCAGGTGCGGCTGCATCTGGGCCAGGAAGCGGAACTTGGCGGCTTGGCGCTCTTCGCTGCTGCTGCCGCTGGGAAAGTAGGCGCTGATCAGGCTCATCTTGCGCTTCGGGGTGTCGAAGCGGCACTCCACCCAGCGGCCTTCGGTGTCGAATTCGGCACTGCCGAAGCCACAGCGCACATCGCTCGGTTCGGCCTTCGAGTAGATCCCGACGCCAGAGTAGCCCTTCTTCTCTGCCAGATGGAAGTGGCCTTTGCAACCAGCCACTTGAGAGAAGCGGGTGCTTACATCCGCCTCCTGAGCGCGCACCTCTTGCACGCCCATACAATCAAAACCCGCGTTTTCGGACCATTCCACGAAGCCTTTGGTGGCTGCGGAACGGATACCGTTCAGATTCAATGTGACCAGCCGGAAGCTCAAACGCGACCCCCTTTTTGAAGACTCTGACGACCACGACGATGACCGCCACCGATCCTTCGCTCGCCAGCGACTTCGTCACCTTCGCGATCGAAGCCGGGGTGCTGCGGTTCGGCAGTTTTACGACCAAGGCCGGTCGCGAGTCGCCCTATTTCTTCAACGCCGGCGCTTTCGACAATGGGCTGAAACTGGCGCGGTTGGCAGAATTCTATGCACGGCGCTTGATCGCCGATGCCACCACCGCATCGGCTCCCGGTACGCCCGAGTTGCGCTTCGACCTGGTCTTCGGCCCGGCTTACAAGGGCATCGCCCTGGCAGCCGCATTGGCGATGGAATTGGCGCGGCGCGGTCACAACCGGCCCTATGCCTACAACCGCAAGGAAGCCAAGGACCACGGCGAAGGCGGCACGCTGGTCGGCGCGCCGGTGCGCGGCCGGGTGTTGATCGTCGACGATGTGATCTCGGCTGGCACCTCCGTGCGGGAATCCGTCGACCTGATCTCCAACGCCGGCGCTGTGCCTTGCGGCGTGGTGATTGCGCTCGACCGCCAGGAGCGGGTCGGTGACAGTGCGCTGGCGCCTGGTGTCGCAGCCACCAGCGCGGTTCAGTTCGTCGAACGCACGTTGCGTCTTCCGGTTTCTGCGATCGCCACGCTCGACGACCTGCTGACGGTGCTTCTACACAGCGGCAATGCCGAGTTGCAGGCGCACAGTGCGCCGGTGCAGGCTTATCGCGACCGCTATGGGGTCTGATCCGACCGTGCCTGTGCCTGTGCCCGTTCGCCGCGCGCCGCAAAGGTCTACGCGCCCGCTGCTGTCGTTGCTGTCGCTCTTGTTGGCCTGCGCCGGCTCCACGATGGTGGCAAAGCCCGCCGTTGCGCAAGCCGCGACCCCGATGGCGGGCATCTACACCTGCACCGACGACCGCAATCGGCGCCTGACCGCCGATCGCCCGATTGCGGAATGCACCGGCCGCGAGCAGCAAATACTGAACCGCGACGGGTCGCTGAAAGCGATCCTGCCGGCCACGATGACCGCCGAGGAACGCGCTCGCAGGGAGGCCCGCGAACGCGCCACAGCCGAAGAGCGCGCGGCGCGCTCCGACGCGGTGCGGCGTGACCGCAACCTGATCCAGCGCTATCCGAACGAAGACGCGCACCGGCGATCACGGGAATCGGCGCTGGACACCGCGCGCCTGGCGGTGCGCGCTGGCGAGACCCGTTTGCGCGAACTGGCGGCCGAGCGCAAACCGCTGCTGGAAGAAGCCGAGTTCTATCTGGGCAAGTCGCTGCCAGGCAAGCTGCGCGCTGCCATCGATGCCAACGACGCGGCATCGGAAGCGCAGCGCGCGGCCACCGATTCATTGCAGGCCGAGATGGGCCGCATCAACCGGCTCTATGACGCCGAGTTGGAACGGCTGCGGCGGTTGTGGGCCGGTGAGCCGGCCGGAAGTTTCAGCAGCGGGGGCGCTGGCAGCGGCCTGTCGTCCGCTTCAGGACCGGCACGCTTGCCACTTCGTTGATGCGTTAGGCTGCGTTGGCGTGGCCGCGTGCGTTCACGCCAGCCGCGCGCGCAAGCGCTCGGCGGCTTGGGTCGGGTTGGCCTTGCCCTGACTGGCCTTCATCACCTGGCCCACCAGCGCGTTGAAGGCCTTTTCCTTGCCCGCGCGGAATTCGGCCACCGACTTCGGGTTGGCGGCCAGCACCGCGTCGACCCAGACATCGATCGCGCTGCTGTCGTTCATCTGGCGCAATCCCAGCGATTCGATCAGCGCGTCGACCACAGCGCCGGTGCTTTCGACTTCAGCGGCAGTCCACAGCGCATCGAACACCTGGCGCGCGCCATTGTGCGAAACGGTGCCGTCGGCCACGCGACGAATCAATGCGGCCAGGTTGGCGGGCGAAACCGGGGCATTGCCGATCTCCAGGTTGTCCGCATTGAGCCGTCGCGAAACCTCGCCCATCAACCAGTTCGCGCTCAGTTTCGGTTGCTGGCTGGCATCGCGGGTCGCCTCGTAGAAGCGCGCAAACGGCAGGCTCTGCGTCATCAGCGTGGCGTCGTCGGCTGCCAGGCCGTCGTCACGCTGCAGGCGCCCGGCCATCGCTGCCGGCAACTCGGGCAGGGTGGCACGCACCGATTCGATCCAGTCACTGGCGATCACCAGGGGCGGCAGGTCCGGGTCGGGAAAGTAGCGGTAGTCGTGCGCGTCTTCCTTGCTGCGCATCGCCCGGGTTTCGCCGCTGGCGGGATCGAACAGCACCGTCGCCTGCTCCACCTTCAGGCCGTCTTCGATGCGGTCGATCTGCCACTGCACCTCGAAGTCGACCGCTTGCTGCATGTTGCGAAAGCTGTTCAAGTTCTTGATCTCGCGCCGCGTGCCGAAGGGCGCACCCGGCAAGCGAACCGACACATTGGCATCGCAGCGGAAGCTGCCTTCCTGCATGTTGCCGTCGCAGATGCCCAGCCACACGACCAGCGCATGCAAGGCCTTGGCGTACTCCACCGCTTCGGCAGCCGAGCGCATTTCGGGCTCGGAGACGATTTCCAGCAGCGGCGTGCCGGCTCGGTTCAGGTCGATGCCGCTCTGGTCGTGAAAGTTCTCGTGCAGGCTCTTGCCTGCGTCTTCTTCCAGATGGGCTCGGGTCAGATTGACACTGCGCGGCACTCCGTTCAACACAAAGGCGATCACGCCGCCTTGCACCACCGGGGTTTCGTACTGGCTGATCTGGTAGCCCTTGGGAAGGTCCGGATAGAAGTAGTTCTTGCGGGCGAACACCGACTCGTGCGCCACCTTGGCGCCGACTGCAAGCCCGAAGCGAATGGCGCGCTCGACCGCGCCGCGGTTCATCACCGGCAGGGTGCCGGGCAGCGCCAGGTCCACCGCGCATGCCTGGGTGTTGGGCTCGGCACCGAAGCGGGTCGAAGCACCGCTGAAGATCTTGCTGACGGTGGACAACTGGGCATGGGTTTCCAGGCCGATCACGACCTCGTAGCCACGCACCAACGGGCCCGATGTGGGGTGGGCACTGTTCATGCGGCGGCTCCCTCGCGCGCCGGTGGCCTGCGGTGGTGAAAATCGGTGGCTTGCTGCAACGCATGCGCAGCGTGCAGCAGCGTCCCTTCATCGAAATAGTTGCCGATCAGTTGCAAGCCCACCGGCATCTCGGTGCTGCTGTCGTCGTTCTCTGCCGCGGCGAAACCGGCCGGCACGCTCATGCCCGGCAAACCGGCCAGGCTGGCAGGCAGGGTGAAGATGTCGGCAAGGTAGGTTTGCAGCGGGTCGGTGCCCTTCTCGCCGATCCTCCAGGCCACCGTGGGTGCCACCGGCCCCGCGATCAGGTCGCAGGCCTCGAAGCAGTTGCGAAAGTCGTCGGCGATCATGCGGCGCAACTTCTGCGCCTGCAGGTAGTAGGCGTCGTAGTAGCCATGCGAGAGCACATAGGTGCCGATCATGATGCGGCGCTTGACCTCGGCTCCGAAGCCCTCGGAGCGGGTGCGCTTGGTCATCTCCATCAGGTCGGCGTACTCGGCCGCGCGGTGGCCATAGCGCACCCCGTCGTAGCGGCTCAGGTTCGAGCTGGCTTCGGCCGGGGCGATGATGTAGTAGACGGGAATCGACAGCTCGGTGCGCGGCAGGCTGAGGTCGACCAGGGTGGCGCCCAACTGCTGCAGCTCCCGCAGCGCGGCGCGCACCGCGGCTTCGACCGATTGCGCCAGCCCGGCCGGAAAAAACTCCTTCGGCAGCCCGATGCGCAAGCCTTGCAGCGGCTTGGTTGCGCTGGCGCTGGCGCGCGGCTTCAACATCAGGGCGTGATAGTTCTGCGGCGGGCGCTCGGCGCTGGTGGCATCCAGCGGGTCGAAACCGCTCATCGCCGACAGCAGCAGCGCGCAATCTTCGGCCGAGCGTGCCAACGGGCCGGCCTGGTCCAGGCTCGATGCAAAAGCCACCATGCCGTAGCGTGAGCACACGCCGTAGGTCGGCTTGATACCGGTGATGCCGGTAAAGCTGGCCGGCTGGCGGATCGAGCCGCCCGTGTCGGTGCCGGTGGCGCCGGGCACCAGCCCGGCGGCCACTGCAGCGGCCGATCCGCCTGACGAGCCGCCCGGCACGCGCTGCAGGTCCCAGGGGTTGCGGCACAAGCCGTAAGCCGAATTCTCGTTGGCCGATCCCATCGCGAACTCGTCGCAGTTGAGTTTGCCGAGCGTCACTGTGCCGGCGGCTTTCAAACGCGCCACCACGGTGGCGTCGAAAGGGCTCATGTAGCCCGCCAGCATCTTCGAGCCTGCAGTGGACGGCAGCCCCTTGGTGACGAAGATGTCCTTGTGCGCGATCGGTACGCCCGTCAGCGGGCCCGCGGTTCCTGCAGCGAGGGCGACATCTGCTGCGCGTGCCGCGATCAGCGCGCCTTCGCGATCGGTGGCGAGGAAGGCGCCCAGATCGGCGCGGTGCCCGATGGCTGCGAGCCGCTCTTGCGTCAATTCGACGCTGCTGATGGACCTGGTGGTCAGTGCCCGACCGAGATCGGCGATGCCTTCGACCGGGTGGCTCATTCGATCACCCGGGGCACAAGAAACAACCCATCTTCCACCGCCGGTGCGTTGGCCAGATTGACGCTGCGCTGATCTCCTTCGGTAACGGCGTCCTCGCGCAGTCGAAGGGCAACGGCCTGCACTGCCGAGAGCGGCGTTGCCAGCGGTTCGACTCCGCGCGTGTCGACCGCGCCCATTTGCTCGACGATGGCGAAGAAAGCATTCAGTTGATCGAGCATCAACGCGGTTTCGTCGCCGGAGAGCCGCAGCCGCGCCAGATGCGCTATGCGATTGACATCGGGCAAGGTCAGGGACATCTGGGGATCACCGAATCAAGAGCCAAAGCAGGGCGCCGTAACAGGCTGCAAGCAGGCCGCCAGAGCAGCGCGGACGCGTAGAAATACCGGATCGATACGGTATTATCCCCAGTAATCCGTCGATGCCAGACTAGGCAACGGACCGGCAGACAGACGGGCAAATAGTTGCGCTCGGGGATGCATGTCAAGCGCATCGACGAAGCGCCACTCTGCCCTTCCAGTCATCCCAGCCCGCGGTCAAGGTCGATGCCCACCGCGGCCCTTCTTGCCGCAGCCCGGCCGACTCCGACAACCCTGCACCTGCCGCCTTACGCTGTCCGAAGCCACAGCCCTGCAGCCGTCCGAGCCGATCCACGCGCGCCACCCGATTCCACATCCATGTTCGCTGCTTCCCTGCGCCGCTATTTCTCCACCGACCTCGCCATCGACCTGGGCACCGCCAACACGCTGATCTATGTGCGCGGCAAGGGCATCGTGCTCGACGAGCCCTCCGTGGTTGCCATCCGCCATGAAGGCGGCCCGCAAGGCAAGAAAACCATCCAGGCGGTGGGTAAAGAAGCCAAGGCGATGCTTGGAAAGGTGCCCGGCAACATCGAGGCCATCCGGCCGATGAAAGACGGCGTGATTGCCGACTTCACCGTCACCGAGCAGATGCTGAAGCAGTTCATCAAGATGGTGCACCCCCGTTCGTTGTTGCGGCCGAGCCCGCGCATCATCATCTGCGTGCCCTGCGGCAGCACCCAGGTCGAACGCCGCGCGATCCGTGAATCGGCGCTTGGCGCCGGCGCATCGGATGTCTATCTGATCGAAGAACCGATGGCCGCCGCAATCGGCGCCGGCTTGCCGGTCAGCGAAGCCGAGGGTTCGATGGTGGTCGACATCGGCGGCGGCACCACCGAGGTCGGCGTCATCAGCCTGGGCGGCATGGTCTACAAGGGCTCGATCCGCGTCGGCGGCGACAAGTTCGACGAATCGATCATCAACTACATCCGCCGCAATTACGGCATGCTGATCGGCGAGCCCACCGCCGAGTTGATCAAGAAGAACATCGGCAGTGCGTTTCCGGGCAGCGAAGTCAAAGAGATCGAGGTCAAGGGTCGCAACCTGTCCGAAGGCGTGCCGCGCAGCTTCACCATCAGCAGCAACGAAATCCTGGAAGCGCTGACCGACCCGCTGAACCAGATGGTGAGCGCAGTCAAGAACGCGTTGGAACAAACCCCGCCCGAACTGGGCGCCGACATCGCCGAGCGCGGCATGATGCTGACTGGCGGCGGTGCACTGCTGCGCGACCTGGACCGCTTGCTGGCCGAAGAAACCGGCTTGCCAGTGCTGGTGGCCGAAGACCCGCTGACCTGCGTGGTGCGCGGCTGCGGCATGGCGTTGGAGCGCATGGAGCGGCTCGGGTCGATCTTCACCTCCGAGTGATGTGCCGAACCAGGGACCGGTGCTGCTTGCCGCGTCCGACTGTCACGGCAGGCATCGTTCCGACTGCCTGAGACGAGCGCCGCACCATGACCCTCGGCACGCTGGACCGCACACCGCCGCCGTTCTTCCGCCAGGGCATTTCGGCGCTGACGAAGCTGGTGTTCTTCTCGGCGCTGGCGATCTTCCTGATGGTGGCCGACGCGCGCTTTCGTGCGCTGGAGCCGATGCGTGCTGCGATGGCGGCGGTGCTGTTGCCGGCGCAGCGCGCGCTGGCGGTGCCGATCGAGGTCTTGCAAGGCAGCGCGCTGTACCTGCAGGGGCTGCGCCAGGCGCTCAACGCCGAACGCGTCGCGCGTGAGCAGTTGGCTGCGCAATCGCTGCGGGCGCTGAAGGTCGAGCAACTCGAACGCGACAACGCGCAACTGCGCCGCTTGCTGGACTTGCAACCGGCGATCCAGGCGCGTTCGCGGGCGGCTGGAATCCTCTTCGAGGCTGCCGACCCCTATTCGCGCAAGGTGGTCATCGACCAGGGCGCCAATCAGGGCGTGGTGCTGGGCGCGCCGGTCATCAATGAAGCGGGTGTGCTGGGCCAGGTCACGCGGTTGTTCCCGGTCAGCGCCGAAGTCACCCTGCTGGCCGACAAGGACGCCGCGATTCCGGTGCTGAACACCCGCACCCAGCAACGCGGCGCGGCTTTCGGCGGCGGCGGAGTCGAATTGCGCTTCACCTCTGCCAATGCCGATGTCGAGGTCGGCGACACGCTGGTGACCAGCGGGCTCGACGGGGTCTACCCGGGCGGGCTGCCGGTGGCACGGGTGAGCGCGATCGAGCGCCGCATGGAGTCCGGCTTCGCCCGCATCGGCCTGACCCCGGCTGCCAACCCCGACGGCTTGCGCCATGTGCTGGTGCTGGAGCCGCTGGGGCTGCAACTGCCCCCCAAGCCCAAGCCCGAACCCGAAGCCGCGCTGCCTTCGCGCGCCGAACGTCAGCTGAGCACGCCGCGGCGGGTATCGCCGGCTGCTGCGTCGATCTCGGCATCGGCACCTTGAGCAGCGCGCAGCGCAGCCAGAGCAGCCGATGAGCGGACTTCCTCGCAACAGCCGGCGCGGCGGTCTCATGCCCGGCGGCACCGACCAACTGCTGCTGCCGGTCAACCCGCTGTTCATCGGTTTCACGCTCGCGCTGGCGTTTGCGTTCGGGTTGTTGCCACTCGGTCGCCAGCCGGCGATGCCCGACCTGTTGGCTCTGGCGCTGGTGTTCTGGAACGTGCACCAGCCGCGCCGCGTCGGCGTCGGCGTGGCCTTCGTGTTCGGCTTGCTGGTCGACGTGCACCAGGGCGCGCTGCTGGGCCAGCATGCACTGGCCTACACACTGCTCGGATTCGCCGCCATCACGATCCACCGGCGCTTGCTGTGGTTCGGGGTGCTGTCGCAGGCGCTGCAGGTGCTGCCGGTGTTCTTCATCGCGCATGCGGTCTCGCTGGCGGTGCGGATGGTGGCCGGCGGCATGTTCCCGGGTTGGTGGTTGATTGCCGCGCCAGTGATCGAGGCGCTGTTGTGGCCCCTGGCGAGCGTGTTGTTGTTGGCGCCGCAACGCCGAGCACCCGATCCCGATCAGAATCGTCCACTGTGAGTGAAATACGCGATCTCGAACAAGAGCTGTCGCGCTTTCGCGGGCGATTGCTCGCGGCTGCGTTGTTCGTGTTGCTGGCGTTCTCGCTGTTGGCGGCACGGCTCGTGCACCTGCAGGTGTTCAGGCACGACGAGCTGGCCACGCAAGCCGAGAACAACCGCATCGCGATCGTGCCGATCGTTCCGAATCGCGGATTGATCGTCGACCGCAACGGCGTCACGCTGGCCAGCAACTACTCGGCCTACACGCTGGAGATCACGCCGCAACGGGTGGCTGGCGGCAACGCCGGCATCGAAACCCTGATCGACTCGCTGGCCGAAGTGGTCGATGTCACCCCGCGCGACCGACGCCGCTTCAAGCGCTTGCTGGACGAGTCGCGCGGTGCCGAGTCGCTGCCGATCCGCACCAAGCTCAGCGACGAAGAGGTGGCGCGCTTTACCGCGCAGCGCTTCCGTTTCGTCGGAGTCGATGTCAAGGCGCGGCTGTTTCGCAGCTACCCGCTCGGCGATGTGGGCGCCCATCTGCTCGGCTACATCGGTCGCATCAACCAAGCCGAAAAGAAGGCGATGGAGGACTGGGACGATGCCGATCAAGGCAACTACAAGGGCACCGAGTACATCGGCAAGCTCGGAGTCGAGCAAAGCTACGAGAAAGCCTTGCATGGCAGCGCTGGTTTCGAGGAGGTCGAAACCAGCGCTGGCGGGCGCGCGGTCCGGCGCCTGAACAGCCACCCGCCGACCCCGGGTGACAAACTGGTTCTGGCGCTGGACATCAAGTTGCAGGCGATGGTCGAAGACCTGTTCGGCAACCGCCGCGGGGCGCTGGTGGCACTCGACCCCCGCAATGGCGAGGTGCTCGCCTTCGTCAGCAAGCCCACCTTCGACCCCAACCTGTTCGTCGACGGCATCGACTACGACAGTTGGCGTGAGCTGAACGAATCGATCGACAAACCGATGTTGAACCGCGCGCTGCGAGGCACCTATCCGCCGGGCTCGACCTTCAAGCCCTTCATGGCGATGGCGGCGCTGAACACCGGCAAGCGCAGCCCCACCACCATCATCCAGGACAACGCCACGTACCAGTTCGGCAACCACACCTTTCGCAGCCACGGCGACCGCGGTCTGGGGCCTGTGGACATGGTGCGGTCGATCGTCAAGAGCAGCAACGTCTACTACTACTCGCTGGCCGCCGAGATGGGGGTCGACCTGATGCACGAGCAGCTGCAGCCCTTCGGCTTCGGGGTGCGCACCGGCATCGACATCGACGGTGAAGTGACCGGCATCCTGCCTTCGACCGCGTGGAAGAAGCGCTACTACAAGAAGCCCGAGCAACAACGCTGGTATGCCGGCGAGACGATCTCGCTCGGGATCGGTCAGGGCTACAACAACTTCACGATGCTGCAGCTGGCCAGCGCCACTGCCACGCTGGTCAGCGGTGGGCAGCGCTTCAAGCCGCGGATCGTGCGCGAGGTCGAAGACGTGATCACCGGCGAGCGCAAGCGCATGACCGGCGACGCGCTGGAGCCGCTGGCGTTGAAGCCCGAGCATGTGGCGCTGATCAAGAAGGCACTGTATGAGGTGACACAGGAAGGCACCTCGGTGCGCTCGTTCATCGGCGCTGGTTATGCCAGCGGCGGCAAGACCGGCACCGCGCAGGCGGTGGGCATCCGCGCCAACCAGAAGTACGAAGCCGCCAAGCTCGAAGAGCACAAGCGCGACCATGCGCTCTACATCGCGGCCGCGCCGATCGACAACCCGAGCGTGGTGCTGGCGGTGGTGGTCGAGAACGCCGGCTTCGGCTCCGATTCGGCCGCGCCTTTGGCTCGGCGCGTGTTCGACTATGTCTTGCTGGGCCAGTATCCGAGCGAAGAAGACATGGCCGCGATGCGCGAAGGCAGCGCCAAGGCGCCGATCGGCACCCCGCGCCGCGCAATCGACATTCCGCTGCCGGGTGGGGTGCTGCCGCCTGTGGCATCGGCGCCGACGATGGTGGGCGCTGCTGCAGCAGCCTCTGCTGCGGGCCCGCTGGCCACGGCTTACCCCCTGCCGCCGCGATGAACACGGCCTTCGCCCCGGTCTCGCCCTGGCCCCGCGTGTGGCGGCTGTTCACGGGCTTCGATCCGGCGTTGATGCTGGCGGTGGCGATGCTGGCCGCGGTGGGTTTGGTGGCCATGTACTCGGCCGGCTACGACCATGGGACTCGCTTCGTGGACCACGGCCGCAACATGCTGCTGGCGCTGGTGGTGCTGTTCACCGTGGCGCAGGTGCCGCCGCAGAAGCTGCTGAAGCTGGCGCTGCCGCTGTATGCGGTGGGGCTTGCGCTGCTGGTGGCCACGATGTGGTTCGGCATCACCAGGAAAGGCGCCACGCGCTGGCTGGCGCTGGGTCCGCTGGTGATCCAGCCGAGCGAAATCCTGAAGATCGCCGTGCCGCTGCTGCTGGCCTGGTGGTTCCAGCGGCGCGAGGGGCAGCTTCGGGTGCTGGACTTCATCGTCGCCGGCATCCTGTTGCTGGTGCCGGTGGCGCTGGTGGCCAAGCAGCCCGACCTGGGCACATCGTTGTTGATCCTGGCCGGCGGTGTCTATGTGATCTTCTTCGCCGGGCTGAGCTGGAAGCTGGTGCTTCCCGTGTTGCTGCTGGCTGGCGCCAGCATCGTGGCACTGGTGTTGAGCGCCGATGCCATTTGTGAGCCCGGGGTCAACTGGCCGATCCTGCGCACCTACCAGCAGCACCGCGTGTGCACCCTGCTCGACCCGACCACCGACCCGCTCGGCAAGGGCTTTCACATCATCCAGGGCATGATCGCGATTGGCTCCGGTGGCTTGTCGGGCAAGGGCTTCATGCAGGGCACGCAAACCCACTTGGAGTTCATCCCCGAACGCACCACCGACTTCATCTTCGCGGCTTTCAGCGAGGAGTTCGGGCTGACCGGGGTGCTGGTGCTGATGGCCGGTTTCATCTTCCTGATCTTTCGCGGATTGATGATCGCAGCCGAGGCGCCCACCGTGTTCACCCGCCTGCTGGCCGGCGCGGTGACGATGAGCTTTTTCACCTATGCCTTCGTCAACATGGGCATGGTCAGCGGCATCCTGCCTGTGGTGGGGGTGCCGCTGCCGTTCGTCAGCTATGGCGGCACGGCGATGGTTTCGCTGGGGCTCGGGCTCGGCATCCTGATGTCGGTGGCGCGCAGCCGGCGGCTGATGCAAAGCTGAGGCAAAGCTGATGGGCACTGACCCCGCTCACCCCGCTGCGATGCGCATCGGCTTCATCGGCATCGGCGCGATGGGCTTGCCGATGGCACTGCGGTTGCGGGATTGCGGCCACCCGGTTGCTGTGCACGACATCGACAGCACTGCGATGCAGCGTGCTTCGACTGCAGGTTGCACAACCGCCGCAAGCCCAGCAGCGGTTGCGGGCCAGGTGGAGCTGCTGATCGTGGCCGTGGTCGACGCCGCACAAACCCATGCGGTGCTCTTCGATCAACCCGACGCTGCTGCGCCCGGGCTGCGTTCCGGCACCGTCGTGCTGCTGTGCCCGACGATCGGCCCCGACGATGTCGAAGCGGTGGCTGCGCGGCTGGCGCTGCAAGGCGCAGCGACACTCGACGCCCCGATGTCCGGCGGCCCGGCCCGTGCGCGCGATGGCAGCATGAGCCTGATGGTGGCCGGAGCCGATGCCGCGTTCGCGCGGGTCGAGCCGGTGCTGCGTGACCTGTCGTCGCGGCTCTTTCGCATCGGTACGCGGGTCGGCGATGGCGCCCGCACCAAACTCGTCAACAACCTGCTGGCAGCAGTCAATCTGGCGGCTGCGGCCGAAGCCCTGGCGCTGGCCACTCAGCTGGGCCTGGATCCCGCTGCGACCCTTTCGGTGATCGAGCAGAGCAGCGGGCAGAGCTGGATCGGCAGCGAGCGCGGCACGCGCTGGATCGGTGCCGACCCTCGCGTGCTGGCGCGCGTGGCGCTGCTGGCCAAGGACTCAAAGCTGGCGCTGGCTTGCGCGCATCGGGCTGCGCTGGCGATGCCCCTGGGTGAAGCCGCCGGCGCAGCTTTCGGCGCTGCGGTGGCAGCGGGTCGGGGCGATGCGGATGACTCGACGATGCTGGATGCAACGCCGGCGCCCGATCCGGAGCTGTCACGCCAGTGGTGAGCGCCGCACCGCGACCGGCGGCCCGTTGTGACCGGCAGACGCGGTGGAGCCATCCGATCCCGCATGCGCATCCCATCCGGAGCCGACCTGCGGACGGATGTCATCGACGCCAGTCGAGAGCGGGGAGGGAAACGCAGGTGAAAGCGGAGGCGAAAGCGGAGACGGAAGCGGAAACGCGACCGTGAACAGCGATCCGGTGGCGCCATGCAATCTGGCACTTTCCGGCTCCGTCGCCGACACGCTGGCGCCATGCCTTTGCGCCACCTCCTTCACGATCGCGAGCCCGAGCCCGCTGCCGTCGGAAGTGGCGTCTTCGCCGCGGTAGAAGGGTCTGAAGATCGCTTCGCGCTCGGCAGGTGGAATGCCCGGGCCGGTGTCTTGCACCTGCAGCAGCAGATCCGAACCGGTCGATCGCGGCGTGGTCTCGCACAACACCCGCGCTGTCACCGAGCCGCCGGACGGCGTGTAGCGCAGCGCGTTGTCGAGCAGGTTGCGCACCATCTCGCCCAGCAGCACCGGCTCGGCTGCCAAACGGCTCCATGCGACGGCATGCGCATGAAGCGGTTCGACCACCTCGAAGCCCAGGTCGATGCGGCGCTCGATCGCATGCGGCACAAACTCGCGCACCACCTCGCGCACCACCTCCACCAGGTCGAGCGGCACGCGCCGCATCGCCTGCCCGGCGTCTTCGGCGCGCGCCATCGCCAGCAACTGGTCCACCGTGTGCGCCGCGCGCTGGGTCGAGCGGGCGATCTGCTGCAGGGCGTGGCGCAGCGAATCGGCATCGGCCCGGCCACTGTCGATCTCGCGCGCGGCCAGCTCGGCCTGCATGCGCAGACCCGCGAGCGGCGTCTTCAACTGGTGCGCCGCGTCCGCCAGGAAATGACGCTGGGTGCTGATGCTGCGGTCCAGCCGCTGCAGCAGGTCGTTGATGGCGCGCACCAGCGGCGCCACCTCGTCGGGCACATCGCCTTCCGGGATGGCGCTCAGATCGTGGCTTTCGCGCTGTCGGATGCGCTGCTGCAGGTCGGCCAGCGGGCGGATGCCGCGCGCCAGCGCAAACCACACCAGCACCACCGCCAGCGGCAAGATCACGAACTGCGGCAGGATCAGCCCCTTGATGATCTCGGTGGTGAGCTGTGAGCGCTTGCCCATGGTTTGCGCCACCTGCACCAGCGCGTCGCTGCGCGCATCGTCGGCGCCGTCCACCGCGTCCAGCCAGAGCCAGGC
>JBBSPW010000029.1:0-25897 GCA_038258365.1 Burkholderiales bacterium
CGGCGGTTGCGCCGGCTTTGCCATCGGCTTCGCGAATGGGGGGCGGGGCGGCCGAACCGGCGCGGATGGCTGCGGCGTGGGCCGCGTGTCGGGTCGCGTGGTCGGCCGGGCGGTCGGCCGCTCACTCGGCCGCTCGTTCGACCGCTCATTCGACCGCTCACTCGGCCGCGATGCATCGCGCAGCGCACCCGCACCGCGCACCCGCGGCCGCCGCGGATCACGCTGCGCGGCTTCCGGCTTGATGCTGATTTTGGGACGGTCTTTGGGGCGGTCGGCCATGCAGCCGATTGGATCATGCCGGCCTCGGTGTCCATCCTGAGCCGGACCTGAGCCGGACCTGAGCCGGACCTGAGCCGGCGCTGCCGGCGTGAAGGCTCGGCGTTGCCAGCGCTATCGTCACCGCACCCCTTGTGATGAAAGGCCCGCATGTCCAGCCGATCTTTCTGCGCCAACGCTTTGCTGTGGCTGGCTTCGACAGCCGCGTTTCTTCCTGCAGAGGCCATGGCGGCGGCGCCACTGCCGCCGGCCCAGCAGGCCGCGATCGATGCGGCGGTGCTGGCGTACGAGTCGGGCCGCATCGATGCAGCGCGCGCCGCTTTCGAGAAGTTGTCGAAGAAACAGGTGCCCGCAGCCGACTACAACCTGGCGGTGATGCACCTGCGCGGCGAAGTGCCCAGGCCCGACCGCGCCGCCGCGCGCCGCTTGCTGGAGCGCGCCGGTGCGAACGGATTCGTGACCGCGCAGTTCATGCTCGGCCGCGCATTCGAAACCGGCGAGTTGGGCCCGCGTGACCTGGTGCTGGCGCACCGCTGGTATGGCGCTGCGGCTGCCAACGGGAGTTCAGAAGCCCAGTTGGCGATGGGCACTGCCCACTATCTGGGCCGCGGCGTACCGAAAGATGCGGTGCGCGCCGCCCACTGGTTCCGCGAAGCCGCCAAGGCTGGCGATGTGGGCGCGCAATACCTGCTGGCGTCGATGTACGAGCAAGGCGATGGTGTCGGTCGCGACCTGCGACTGGCGCGCTACTGGTACGACATCGCCGCCCGCAATGGCGATGAAGCCGCGCCGGGAAAGGTGGTCGAGATCGACGCGAAGCTGGCGCTTGCCCCCGGATGAGGAAGGCCGGGGGCGCTTACAACACCACCTTGACCAGCGGGTGCGTGCTCAGCGTTCGGTAGAGCTCGTCGAGTTGTTCGCGGCTGGTGGCGGTGACGGTGATCGTGAGCCCCATGTACTTGCCGCCACTGCTGGGTCGGCGCTCGACCAGCGCAGCGTCGAAATCGGGGTCGAAGGCCCGTGCCACTGCCAGCACCGCGGGCTCGAAGTCGTCCACCTGTTCGCCCATCACCTTGATCGGGAAGGCGCTGGGGTAGGGGATCAGGCTGTCGTCGGGCATCGTCGTGTGCTGGGGTTGAGACCGCACCTTAGCAAATGCAGCGCCAGTTCGCGCAGCGGGCCAGCTGACACTCAAAGTGGGGGGATGGACGGATCGCGAGGGCCACCCGATACTCGCTCGAACGCGCACCGGCTGTCGCGCACCGAGCCCGCCACCGGAGCCATCATGTCGCACCTGCCCATCTTCCGTCTTTGCGCCGCGGCTGTTGCCATCGCTGCATCCTTCGCCAGCCCGCGTGTCTTTGCCACGGCGCAAATCGGCGGTGTTGTCAGTCTCACCACCGGGCAGGGAGGGGGCACCTGCAATGTCTCCGCGGTGGTTCCGCTGACCACCCTGCAAGACTCCTTCAGCCTCAGCGCCATGACGCCGTCGCTGCCAGACTGCACGGCGATCGCCGCCGGCGCGGTGCATGCCAGCGCAGCGTTGCGCGACGTCGGTCTTCGCGTCAGCTCGTCGGGGTCACCCGGCAATGCCTCGGCCCAGGTGGCGCTCAATGACACCTACATCATCACGCCCCCGCCCGGCACTCCCACCGGGATGATCGCGATGCCGGTGTCGTTCACCCTCGAAGGCGATGTGGCGCCAGGTTCGATGATGGGTTTCGGCCCATTTCTCAGCTACGACTTCGGCATCACCGACACCAATTCCGGGTTCTCTTCCGCGACCGCGTTCTCGGCCACCGGTCAGATCACGGCCATCGGCCACACCTCGCTCACGTTCAACGGCGTCGTGAGCTTCCTCAATTTGAACCAGGCCAGTTTTCCGATGCGGGCGACGCTGTCTATGACGATGCTGACCAACCAGTTGCTGCTGGGTTCGGTCGATTTCTACAACACGGGTGTGTCGTACATCTCGCTGCCGCCGGGCTTCACCGCCACGACTTCATCGGGTCTGCCGGTGAACTTCGCGCCGGTACCCGAGCCGGCGACCTCGATGTTGTGGCTGACGGGCCTGATGCTCGGCGGCTGGGTGGTTCGGCGTCGCGCTGCCCGCCAGCCGCGATAGGCCGCGAGCCGTCGCACCGCGGGCCGGCCCTGCCCGCTCAGATCGACATCATCTGCTTGGCCTGCTGATAAGCCTCATACAGCTTGGCATACACCGGCCCCGGCTTGCCGCGACCGGCGCCGTGGCCCACCGCCTCGCCGTCGATCTGCGTCACCGGCAGGATTTCCTTGGTGGCTGAACTCAGCATCACCTCATCGGCCGCGCGCACATCGGCTTCGGCGATCGGGCGCAGGTTGTAGGCGATGCCGACTTCGTCGCACAGCTCGCGGAACAGCTCCACCCGGATGCCTTCCAGCACATGGTCGCTCTTCGGCGGCCCGAGCAGCGCGCCTTCGTGGGCGATCCACACATTGCTGGCTGCGGCTTCTGTCAATTGGCCATCACGGAACATGATGGTTTCCAGCGCGCCCTGGTCGGCCGACATCTGCCGTGCCAGCACGTTGCCGAGCAGACTGGTGCTCTTGATGTCGCCCCGCTCCCAGCGGAAGTCGCGCGCGGTGGTGCATGCCACGCCCTGGTGGCGCTGCTCGGGTGTGGCCGGCTTCATCGGGTTGGCCATCATGAAGACCGTGGGCGTGATCTGTGGTGGCATCACATGGTCGCGGGGGGCGACGCCACGCGTGACCTGGATGTAGATCAGTTGATCCTCGGCGCCGGTGCCATCGGCGCAGTCCGCCACCAGTTCGCGGCAGCGCGTCAACCAGGCGTCGCGCGCCATCGGGTTGGTGATGCGCAACTTCGACAAACTGCGCGACAAGCGCGCCAGATGTTCGTCGAAGCGAAACAGGCGCTTGGCGTAGACCGGTACCACCTCATAGATGCCGTCACCGAAGATGAAGCCTCGGTCCATCACATCGACCTTGGCATCCTTCAGCGGCAGCAACTCGCCATTCAGATAGCACAGCGCATCTTTCATCGAAGGCTCCTTGGCCGGGTTGTCGTGGTGAGCCGAATCATCTCAGCCACCTCACTTGATCCACGTCACTTGATCCAAAGACGCACCGCATCCCACGCCCTGGCGAAGATGCCGCCCAACTCCACCGGCTCCATCGCCACCAGCGGAGTCGTGGTCACCGTGCTGCCGGTGGACGTCTGCACGCGGATGCTTCCCACACGCTGACCTTGTGTCAATGGCGCCAGCAACGGGTCGGTGCGCTCGACCGTGGTTTTCAGCTTGTCACCATCACCCTTGGGCACGGTGACAAACAACTCGCCAGCGGCGCCCAGCTTTACTTCCGACCGGTTGCCCTTCCAGACCGGCACCGTCGCCACCACCTGCCCCGAACTGAACAGCTTGACCGCGTCCCACGCCTGCCAGCCCCAGTTCAGCAGCTTCTGGCTTTCGGATGCGCGGGCTTCTTTGGACGCGGTGCCCAGCACCACGCTCAAAAGCCGCCGTTTGCCGTTGGGCATGTCGCGCACGGCGCTGGCGACGAGGCAGTATCCAGCGGCTTCGGTGTAGCCGGTTTTCATGCCGTCGACCGTGGGGTCGCGCCCCAGCAGCATGTTGCGGTTGTCCTGCTTGATGCGGTTGTAGGTGTACTGACGTTCGCTGTAGATCTTGTAGAACTCGGGGTGGTCTTGCGTGATGTGCTTCGCCACCGTGGCCACGTCGCGGGCGCTGCTGTAGTGGCCGGGCTCGGTCAGGCCGCTGACGTTCTTGAACTGCGTGTTCTTCAGGCCCCAGGCTTCGCCTTGCCGGTTCATCGCCGCCACAAAGGTCTCGACCGAGCCCGACACGCCTTCGGCCAGCACGATTGCAGCGTCGTTGCCGCTCTGCACGATCAAGCCGCGTAGCAACTCGCTGACCTTCGGGGTCATCGTGGTGTCGATGAACATCAGCGACCCGCCACCCTTGCGTTCGTCCCAGGCCAGCTTCGACACCGGCAGGGTCTGCTCCAGACCCAGCTTCTTGTCGCGGATGGCATTGAACACCAGGTAGGCCGTCATCAACTTGGTCAGCGATGCCGGGTCGGCGCGGGCATCGGCTTCGCGCTCGGCCAGCACCTGGTTGCTGGCGAGGTCGATCAGGATGTACTGGCGCGCGGCGATTTCGGGTGGCTGCGGCAGTTGCGCCAAGCCGGGGGTGGCCAGCAGGGCCGCGATCAGAAAAACGAAGAGCGATTTCATGCGTGAAGGATTCGGTGTCATCTCAAGCCGACGGCGCGGAGGCTGCCAGCGTTTCGGGGGTGGCCGCGAAAGCGGCAACGACGATCTGTTTGAGCACGGGCAGGCGCCCGTGAAAGAAGTGGCCGGCGCCAGGCACAACGGTCACCGGCAGCGACTGCGGTCCGGCCCAGGACAGCATGGCGGCCATCGGCACCACATCGTCGGCCTCGCCCTGGATCACGAGTGTGTCGGCCGGAACCGGCGGGGTGTCGAAGTTCAGCACGGCGGGTGCCACCAGCACCAGACGTTCGGCGCTTGTGCCTGAGGTGGCCAGGCGGGCTGCGGCCTGTGCGGCGATGGCGCCGCCGAAAGAAAAGCCGCCCAACACCAGCGGCTCGCTTTTCAACGACCGACTGCCGGCACGGTGTGCAGCCACCACGGCCAGCGCATCGTCGACTTCGCCAAGGCCTTCGTCCCACGCACCGGCCGAAGCACCGATGCCGCGGAAGTTGAAGCGCACACAACGAAACCCCAGGCTCACCAGCGCCCGGGCCAGGGTTTGCACCACCTTGTTGTCCATCGTGCCGCCATGCAGCGGATGCGGGTGGCACAGCACGGCCAGACCGCGCAGAGTGCTGCCCGATGCAGGAAGATCGACGGCGCATTCGAGGCTCCCGGCAGGGCCATCCACCGAGCTGTGCCCGGTGTCCTTGTTCATCGGCCGATCTCGGGCGGCAGCAACAGGCGCTCGACCACCTGGCCTTTGATGAGGTGGCTGTCGACGATCTCGTCGATGTCGTCGGCATCGAGATAGGTGTACCACGTGGCATCGGGATAGACCACCGCCACCGGCCCGCCGGAACAGCGGTCCAGGCAGCCGGCCTTGTTGACGCGAATGCCGCCGGGGCCGGCCAGACCGGCCTTCTTGACACGTGATTTGCAATGGTCGAACGAGGCTTGCGCACCGTGTTCGGCGCAGCTGGCTTCGCCGTTGCGCTGGTTCAGGCAGAAGAAAATGTGGCGCTGGTAGTAGCTCATGTTCGGGATTGTATGGATGCGATCGAGCGCCGATCCGTGTCCGGCGCGGGGGCGAAAGTGGACCCGAATGGGCTCGGTGCGGGATGGCTCAATCGGCCACCGATGGCCTGCGCGCCAGCCGCAGCAGCAGCCAGCCCATCGCCGCGAACGGCCACAACCAACCGCCCCACTGCGCAAGCCCGTGAAAGCGCACGAAGCGACCCTGTTCCCACGCCTGCAGGCTCTGCGCGAAGTACGGGTCGGCGGGCGCCTGCGCAACCCCCACCACCAGCCCCGTCAGCGCCACCAGCCCGACACCGGCCGCCACCCGTTGCGGCAGCGGCGCCACCGCCACCGCCAGCACCAGCCCCAGCGCCAGCCCGGGCAGCACCGCGGGCCCCATCCACGTCACCGCATGACGTGGGCCGAAGTTCAGCAGTGTGGACAGCGTCATCGCAGCCGCTGCCAGCGCCAATGCGCCGAGCGCCATCGCCACCCGCCGGGCACCGGGGCGCATCACGCTGTCGGCGACCACGCACGGCGCCAGCAGACCCAGCGCCACGATCAGGATTTCGGTCAACGGCCGCAGCGGCGTGGCTGCCGACGGCGGGATCATCAGCAGGGCATGCAAACCATCGGCCCAGGGCACATCGGCCAGCAGATCGGCCAGCCATTCACGCAACCGTTCACCGACCTGGCCCAGCCCCAGTGGCAGCGGAGCCGGAAACAAGAGCCCCACCGGCCACAGTGCCAGCAGTGCCAGCGCGGCTGCGCTTTCGCGCGCAAACCAGCGTTCGCGCAAGGCATGCCAGCGCTCGACCAAGCCGGTGGCCAGCGCCAGCACGGCCAGCAATGCACCGCCTGCCCCACCCACGCTGTTCATGATGAAGTCTTCCCATGCCGGCACGCGGCCTGGAACGAAGTGCTGCAGGGTCTCGGTTGCATAGGACAACGCGGCCGGAAGCAGGACCGCGAGCAGCAACGATCGGCCCGCCGACCAACCGCTGCGGCGCGCCGCCAGCATCAGCAGCGCGCCCAACGGCAGATATCCTAGGCCGTTGATCCAGATGTCCACCACATAGCCCCAGCCCTGCTGCGGCAACTGCAGCAGCGCCGCCAGTTCCTGCCCGGGTGGCCAGCGCCAGCCCTGAAAGGGATAAAGGCTCGCGTACAGGATCAGCAGCATCCACGCCGCTGCCCGCGGCGACGCCAGGCTGCGGTGTCGAGCAGCAGCCACCGCAGAGCCGCTCAGAACGGCTTGACCACCACCAGCACCACGATGGCGGTGAACAACAACACCGCGGCTTCGTTGAACACGCGGAACCACTTGTGACTGCGGGTGTTGCGCAATTGCTCGAAGTCGCGCAGCAACTTGCGGCACATGTGGTGGTAGCCGACGGCCCCGATCACCAGCGCCAGCTTCAGCGGCAACCACAAGCTGCCCTTGCCGATGCCGAACACCAGCCACAGCACCAAGCCCAGCAGCAGCGCCACCACCATCAACAAACCCGAGAAGCGGTAGAGCTTGCGCGCCATCAGCAGCAGCCGCTCACGTTCTGGATGGCTGTCGGCCGGCACGGTGGCCAGATTGACGAAGATGCGCGGCAGATAGAAGAGGCCCGCGAACCAGCTGGCCATGAAAACGATGTGGAAGGCCTTGACCCAGAGGTACGCGCTGTTCATCGGGCAATTATCGGTGGGCACAAAAAAAAGCGGCCCTGGCACGAAGCCAGAGCCGGCAAGCCGCGGCGCGTGGCGCCGGGGCACCTGCTCAGGGAGGAAAAGCAGGGAAGGACCGCCTTTCGACTGCCCTCCGAAAATGAATGTAGCACCGGGTTTGGCCACCGCCGACCCTGGAATCGGCTGGTTTCAAAGCTCACACCGGTGCAATCTTTGGAACGCGTTTCGATCCCCCTTTCGTCTCCAATGTGGCGAGGGCTTGCGTGGGCATCGGCATCGTTGCCGGCAACGCACAATGCGGCCGTCACGACCGAACGCACCTGCCATGCCGACCTTTGCACCCTTGCCACCGTTTCCTACCAGCCGCCCGCGGCGTTTGCGCCGCGATGCCTTCACCCGCGACCTGGTGCGCGAATCGCGACTCGTCGCGCAGGACCTGATCCTGCCGGTGTTTTTGCTGGACGGCGAAGGCAAGACGCAAGCGGTGGCCAGCATGCCGGGTGTGCAGCGCCGCAGCGTCGACGGCCTCTTCGCCGTGGCCGAACAGTGCCTGGCTCTGGGAGTGCCGGTGATGGCGCTTTTTCCGGTGATCGAGCCTGCGCTGAAAACGGCCGATGGTGCCGAAGCCCTGAATCCCGATGGCTTGGTGCCCCGCGCGGTGCGGGCCTTGAAAGATCGCTTTCCCCAATTGGGCCTGCTCACCGATGTGGCTCTGGACCCCTACACCAGCCACGGCCAGGACGGCTTGCTGGACGAGCAGGGCCGCATCGTCAACGACGCCACGGTGGCGGTGTTGGCGCAGCAGGCGTTGCTGCAAGCACAGGCCGGTGTCGACATCGTGGCGCCCAGCGACATGATGGACGGCCGCATCGGCGCGATCCGCAACATGCTGGAAGCAAACGGCGCGATCCACACCCGCATCATGGCTTACAGCGCCAAGTACGCGAGCGCCTTCTACGGTCCGTTTCGAGATGCGGTAGGCAGCGCCGCCAACCTCGGCAAGTCCGACAAGAAGGGCTATCAGATGGACCCCGGCAACAGCGACGAAGCGTTGCGCGAGGTGGCACTCGACATCGCCGAAGGCGCCGACATGGTGATGGTCAAGCCCGGCATGCCCTACCTGGACATCGTGCGACGCGTGAAAGACAGCTTCCGCATGCCGACCTTCGTCTACCAGGTCAGCGGCGAGTACGCGATGCTGAAAGCCGCTGCAGCGAACGGCTGGCTCGACCACGATGCGGTGATGATGGAATCGTTGTTGGCGTTCAAGCGCGCCGGCGCCGACGGGGTGCTGAGCTACTTTGCGCTGGATGCGGCTCGGTTGCTGAAAACCAGCGGCTGAAACGCTGCTGCCGCGGCAGTCGAACTAGAGCGTGCGCTGTCTGGCCAGCGGCGGGTTGCGTGCAAAGTAGCGCTGGATACCGCCCACCATCGCTGCCACCAACTCGTCGCGGTAGCCGGCGTCGCGCAGCTTGGCTTCTTCGCCCGGGTTCGAGATGAACGCGGTCTCGATCAGGATGCTCGGAATGTCGGGCGCCTTCAGCACCGCAAAGCCGGCCTGCTCCACCTGCGCCTTGTGCAACTTGCCGACCCGGCCGATGCGGCTCAGCACTTCCTTGCCGAGCGTTAGGCTGTCCTTGATCTGGGCGGTGGTGCTCATGTCGAGCATGGCGCGCAGCACATGGGGGTCCTGGACCTCGGCCACGTTGACGCCACCGACCTGGTCGGCGGAGTTCTCGCGGTCGGCCATCCAGCGTGCGGCGGTGCTGGTGGCGCCTTTGGTGGACAGTGCGAACACGCTCGCGCCACTGGCTTCGGGTTTGAAGAAGGCATCGGCATGGATGCTGACGAACAGGTCGGCCTGGACGCGGCGCGCCTTGCGCACCCGGTCGTGCAGGGGCACGAAGTAGTCGCCGTCGCGGGTCAGCATCACGCGCATGCCGGGCACTTCGTTCAGCGCGGCGCGCAGCTTCAAAGCCACCGCCAGCACCACGTCTTTCTCGCGCAAGCCGGTGGGACCGATCGCGCCCGGGTCTTCACCGCCGTGGCCGGGGTCGATGGCAACGATGATCAGACGGTCGACCCGGCGCTGCTCGGCCGCGGTGGGCGGCCGACGGGTGTCGGCAGCCGGTGGCGGAATCGGCAACGGCGGGGGTGCGGGCCCGGCGGCCACCACCGTGGGCGGCGGCGCGGCGCCGGCAGGCGCCGGGGGCCGCGAATCGGACGGCAGGGCCGAGCGCGGAACCACAGCCACGATCTGCGGCTTGTCGATGCGGGCGATCAGATCCCCGAGCGTGTCGGCGGTGGCTGCGGTGATGGCCGCATCGCGCTCGCGCAGCAGCGCCAGCAGCGGGTCGCTTTCCTGCACCGAATACAGGTCCGTGACCAGGCGGTGGCGATAGATCGACACCGGCAGCAAGGTGAACTGCTGCGGCTGCACGGCTTGCTTCAGGTCGAACACCAGACGCACCACGCGCGGCTGGAACTGGCCCACCCGCACCCCGGCGATGTACGGGTCGTCGGGGCGAATCTTGCCCACCAGATCGCGCAGGGCCGGGTTCAGTTCCAAGCCGTCGATGTCGATGACCAGCCGCGGCGGGCCTTCGACCAGCAGGTGGGTGGCGGCCAGCGCGGTGTCGGACTCGATCGTGACCCGCGTGTACTCCGGTGCCGGCCAGACCCGCACCGCCACGATCGTCGCGCCCCGCGCGATCTGCGGCACCGTCAGCAGCAGCACGAGGCTGCCACCGACCCGGCGCAGTGCTTCGCGGCGGGCGGTGCTTGTGCCTGTGCCTGCGCTGGAGCTTGCGCTTGTGATGTCGAACGCGCTCAACCCAGCAGCTCCAGCCCGCGTGCCGTGGCAGCTTCGACCTGCACGGTGCGGCTGCCGTCTTCGCGCACGCCGATGCGCAAACGCACGTCGGCAGCGGGCAGCAGTGCGGCCGCGTGTTCGGGCCACTCCGCAAGCTTCAGCCCCGGCGCAGCGAACACATCCCGAAAACCGGCGTCGCTCAACTCGCGCGCGTCTTCGAAGCGATAGAAGTCGAAGTGCGAGATCGCAAGCTCGCCCACCTGGTAGGGCTCCAGCACCGCATAAGTGGGGCTCTTGATGCGGCCCTTGACGCCGAGCGCACGCAGCAGGTGGCGCACGAAGGTGGTCTTGCCGGCGCCGAGCGGGCCATGCAGTTCTATAAAGGCATCGACGATGGCAGCGCGGCCAGCCAGTTCGGTGGCGCGGGATGCGCAGGCGGTCTCATCGGGCCAGTGCCAGCGGCGGGTTTCTAGAATCGGGGGATGGGTCAACGACGGTTGGAGCAGGGCTCAGGTGCCGCGGCGATCGATGTGATCGATCCGAACGATGCCGCTTGGGTCGACGGCCACGCGCTGCTGGAGCAGTTGCGCGGATGGGCGAACGAGGCCGGATTCTCCCAGATCGGTGTGGCCGATGTCGATCTGCGCAGCGCCGAACCCGGCTTGACCGCGTGGCTGCAGGCCGGTTTTCACGGCAGCATGGCCTACATGGCCGCGCACGGCATGAAGCGTGCACGGCCTGCCGAACTGCAGCCGGGGGCGGTGCGCGTGATCACGTTCCGGATGGACTACCTGCCCCGCGACGCGCCAGCCGACTGGGCGGCTGATGAAGTCCTGGCGATCTCCGAGCCGCAACGCGCGGTGGTCTCGGTCTATGCCCGGGGCCGCGACTATCACAAGGTGCTGCGCCAGCGTTTGCAAGGCTTGGCGCAACGGCTGCAAGACGCTGTGGGGCCGTTCGGCCACCGTGTCTTCACCGATTCGGCACCCCTGTTGGAAGTGGAATTGGCCACACGCAGCGGTCTGGGTTGGCGCGGCAAGCACACGCTGATGCTGTCGCGCGAAGGTGGCTCGGTGTGCTTTCTGGGCGAGATCGTGGTCGACCTGCCGCTGCCCCTGACCGAGCCGGTGGCGCCGCACTGCGGCAGTTGCAGCGCCTGCATCGACATCTGCCCCACACAAGCGATCGTGGCGCCTTACCGGCTCGATGCGCGGCGCTGCATCAGCTACCTGACGATCGAGCACAAGGGCGCGATCCCGGTCGAGTTTCGCAGCGCCATCGGCAACCGCATCTACGGTTGCGACGACTGCCAGACCGCCTGCCCGTGGAACAAGTACGCCAAGCGGTCGACCCTGCCCGACTTCGATGTGCGGGCGCCCTTCGGCGATGCCACGCTGCTGCAACTGTGGGCCTGGGACGAAGCCACTTTCCTGCGCCACACCAATGGCAGCGCGATGCGCCGCATCGGCTACGAATCCTGGCGCCGCAACCTGGCAGTGGCGCTGGGCAACCTGCTGGCGGCGACGCACGACCCCGAGGTCGAGCGCCTGCTGCACGCGGCGCGCGATGCGGCGAGCCCGCTTGTGCAAGAGCACATCGAATGGGCGTTGTCGCAAGGAACTGGACATTGACACAACGAACAACCGCCCCTTCGGCAGCCACCGCCTGAAGCCCGCGCGACAGCTGCTAAGCCTGATGCGAAACCGTGCGCCACAGGATCAGCCACAACGGCAGCAGCAGCATGCCGAGACCCGTGGACACCGTCACCAGCCCCGCGGTGTAGCCGCCGTGGCCGCCCATGCGGGTGGCCAGCACATAGCAGCTCGACGCGGTGGGCAGGGCCGCGAATGCCACCACCACGGCTTGGTGGCCGGGCGGCAGATCCAGCATCACCACCAGCACGATGGCTGCCAGTGGCAGCAACGCATGCCGGATCGCCAGCAGCGAGGTCGCCAGCCGCGGGCCTTCGCGCAGCGCGCCGAACTGCAAGCCCGCGCCCACCGCCATCAGCCCCAGCGGCAGCGCGGCACTGCCGATCCGCCCAAGGGTGATGTCTGCAATCGCCGGCAGCTTCAGACCCGCCAGGCTGCACAACAGCCCGGACGCCGTGGCCAGGATCAGCGGGTTGCGGGTCAGCTCGCGCAGGTAGTGCTGGCCACCATGGCGCGCCAGCGGCCACACCGCAGCGATGTTGCACACCGGCACGCAGACCGAGACGATCACGGCCATCCAGGCCAGCCCTTGCGGGCCGGCGAGGCGTTCGGACAACGCCAGCGCAACATAGGAATTGAAGCGAAAAGCGATCTGCGCACCCGATGCATGCAAGTGCGGGTCGACCGCCGGCCACAACCGCAAGGCATAGGCCGCGCAAACGCCCAGCACCACCACGGCCAACGCACTGCCGGCCAATGGCATCATCGCCACGGCATCCAGCGGGCGCCGCACGATCGAGTGAAACAGCAGCACCGGAAACAGCACGAAGTAGACGATGCGTTCGACCTGGTCCCACAGCGGGCGGTTCAGGAACGTGAAGCGGCAGATCAGGTAGCCGGTGGCGATCAGCACCACATCGGGCAACAGCAGCAAGGCATCGGACATGGCGCGAAGTATCGAGCCTGAAGCACACGCCACGGTGGCCAAGCCGGTTGCCGCCGAATCCGAAGGCGCCCTTGCTGGCGGGCAACCGGACGCCAAACCCATCGACCGTTTCATCGACGCCTTGTGGATCGAAGACGGCCTGTCGCGCCTGACCCTGGACGCTTACCGCCGCGACCTGGCTGCCTATGCCGGATGGCTGCACCGCCAGCATGGCAAGCGCATCGATCACAGCACCGAAGCCGACTTGATGGGCTTCATCGCCGAGCGCCACGACAGCACGCGCGCCACCACGGCCAACCGGCGGCTGACGGTGTACCGGCGCTACTTCAGATGGGCCGTGCGCGAACGCTTGGTGGCCGTCGACCCGACGCTGAAGTTGAGTGCCGCGCGGCAACCCTTGCGGGTGCCGAAGGTCTTGTCCGAAGCCCAGGTGGAAGCCTTGCTGAAGGCGCCCGACACGGACACCGCCAACGGCCTGCGCGACCGCACGATGATCGAGCTGATGTACGCCAGCGGCTTGCGCGTGACGGAACTGGTGCAGCTGCAGTCGGTGCACCTGATGCTGGACGATGGTGCGATGCGTGTGTTGGGCAAGGGCGCGCGCGAGCGGTTGCTGCCGTTCGGCGCCGAAGCCCACCACTGGGTGCAGCGCTACCTGCAGGAATCGCGGCCCGCGATCCTGGCGGGCCGCAACAGCGATGCGCTGTTCGTGACCCGGCTGGGTGGCGGGATGACGCGGCAGATGTTCTGGCGCCTGATCAAGACCCACGCGCAAAGTGCCGGCATCGTGGTGCCGCTGTCGCCGCACACCTTGCGGCATGCGTTTGCCACCCATCTGTTGAACCACGGTGCCGATTTGCGCGCCGTGCAGATGCTGCTGGGGCATGCCGACATCGGCACCACCACGATCTACACCCATGTGGCGCGGGAGCGGTTGCGGCAGTTGCATGCGGCGCACCATCCGCGTGGGTAGGCCGCTGTTTGCGGATGCGGCCGGCATCGCATGCTCGACCGTCGAATCAGCTGCCGAAGCCTGCGGGCCCTACACCTTGTCGAGGCAGTGCACCACGCGGCTCTTGCCCGCGCGCTTGGCCGCATACATCGCGTTGTCGGCCAGCTGCAGCAGCCGCAGGGCCTGCGTCGCGTCGTGCGGCGCGAGTGCGTAGCCGATGCTGGCCGATACCGATTGCGCGGCCGGACAAGTCACAGCGCAGGCGCGTACCGAGTCGAGCAGATGCAGCGCCAGCTTGCGCGCGCCCGGTAGGTCGTGCACGCTGGCCAACACCAGGAACTCGTCGCCCCCGAAGCGGCCCACCGCATCGTCGGCCCTGACGGCGGCCTGCAGCGCACGCGCCAGGGCTACCAAGAGGGCGTCGCCGGCAGCATGGCCAGCCGAGTCATTGAGCGCTTTGAAGCCGTCGAGGTCGATGAAGTAGAGCGCCACCGTGCGGCCCGCGCATTGGGCAGCCGCGGTGTCAAGTCGCTCCATCATGGTGCGGCGACTGAAGGCGTCGGTCAGGTCGTCGCGCTCGACGCTGCGCGCCAAGCGCTGCTGCGCCTCGGTGAGGTCATGAACGTCGATCGTCACGGTGTAGGCGCCGACCACTGACCCGTCGTCACCGAGGTCAGGTACATAGCTGGTGCGCATCCAGCGCAAGCCCTGCGGCAGGTTCTGCACCAAGCGCGTGTACTGAACGGCCTCGCCGGCCAACGCGCGGTCGAAATAGGGCTTGTGCTCGGCCCAGCGGGCCGCGCCGCGCACCTCGCCGATCCGCAGTCCGATGAGCTCGGCCGCGCTGGTCTGCACTGCCTGCTGGTAGGCCAGGTTGACGAAGCGGATGCGGCACTCCCGATCGACGTACGTGAGCGGGTAGGGGATGTGTTCGGTGAAACGGTCCAGGCGCTGACGTGCGGCTCGCAGTTCTTCGCGTTCGAGCACGTCGCGGTGGATGTCGAAAGCGATCGTGTAAGCCGCTTCCACGGCGCCACCTTCGTCACGTTCCGGGAAAACCTGCACGCGCGACCAGCGCGCGCTCGCGGCTTGGTGCGTGAGGCGCCGCTCGTAGCTCACGGTTTGGCCAGCGAAGGCGGCGCCGAAGGACTCGCGCGCCGCGGCCCATGCTTCGGGGCCGTAAAGCTCAGCCAACGTGCTGCCCACGAGTTGCTCGCGGGGCCTGCCGGCCCAGCGCGAGTAGGAAGCGTTGCAGAAGAGCAGGCGGGCCTGGTCGCCGTCGAGCGCCCACCGCCCGATCGGCAGGTCGATCGAGTCAACCAGGCGCTGCGCCGGGTTGGCGGAAAGCGCGCGCATTGGGGTGTCGTTGGGCTTCATTGCGGCGTGTGACGGCAGGATAACCACGCCGGCTGCGTCGCGGCGGCGCGCAACTCCTTCCGTTTGGGGGATTTGTGCGCCGGATTTGCGCTGTGCATCAGCACCAGCCAGGCATGCGCCATCTCGCCTCAGCGCAGGCGCAGGCGCTGGCGCTTGGCCCGGGCCCTACCTCGAGCATCGCGCTCTGCAGCGCCCGATGTTCGCGCGCGAGCCTGGCTCGGGCGCCGCCGGGCCAGCGTGCCGCCCGGTTGCACCGTGAGCTGGCACCACCCGAGACGCCCAGCGAGCTCAATCCATGCGGCCCAGCTGTCGGCTTACTGGTGCAGCTGCGAACTCACAGTCCCGGTCAGTAGCAGTCGGTCCTGCGGATGCATGACGAACGGTGTAGCCATCGCCGACCGCGCAGAGGCCTTCAATGGCTGTGACGGCCGCGAGGTGTCACCACAAGGGCGCCTGTTGCAGTGCGTCCGAAGCGTCGAAGCGTCACACTGGCCGCCTTCTGCGGACCATCATCGTCGCATCGTCGCGCCCGAGGCCAGCAGCACCAGGGCCAACGTCTGAGGTTCCAGCACAGAGGCGGCCACATCGCCGGGGCGCAGAGCGGCGGCATACACGCAATGCTGGGAACGCCCCGCCACTGCGATCTCGGGGCCGGCAAGGGTGGCTGCTTCAGGTGTCCGGGCGAACCGCAAGGGGTCGACTGCTGTGGCTGGTGTGGGTTGCCCAGCGCCCAGCCCCTAGGTCCGACCCAACGCGTCCACCTCAGCCTGCGTGAAGCCCGCAGCCATCCGCGCTTCGACATTGAAAGGCCCACGCAGACGCGGTGCCTGATGCTCATGCACCAGCCGCTCGTACGTCGACACAGGCTCCAGCCCGTCCCGCTCGCACAGCCACCGATACCAGCGGTTGCCCACCGCCACGTGGCCGATTTCGTCGCGCAGGATCACTCCGAGGATGTCCACCGCACGCGCATCGCCGGCTTGGCGAAGCTTGTCCTGCATCGGCGGCGTGGCGTCCAGCCCGCGGGCTTCCAGTGTGCGCGGCACCAATGCCATGCGGGCGACGATGTCGTGTTGCGTGCGCTCGACCATGGCCCACAGGCCGTCGTGCGCGTCGAAGTCGCCGTAAGCGTGACCGAGTGTCGCCAGGTGCTCTGCCAGCAGGCTGAAATGAAGCGCTTCTTCGGAAGCCACCCGCACCCAGTCTCGGTAGTACGCCTGTGGCATACCGGCAAAGCGCCACACCGCGTCCAGCGCCAGGTTGATGGCGTTGAACTCGATGTGCGCCACCGCATGCAGCAGGCCTGCGCGGCCGGTGGTGGTGAAGGGTGAGCGGCGGGGCAGTTGCTGGTGTGGCACCAGCAGCGGCCGCGGCGGGCGGCCGGGCAACGATGCGGCGCCGTCCTGCGGCGCAGTCAGCACCGCGTCGGTCTCGCAGCCGGTGCCGGCGGCTGCATGCAGGGCGCGAACGGCTGCGGCTTTGGCGGCCGGGTCTTCCAGCAGCAGGGCTTGCAGTGCGGCTGCGCGAATCTCCATCTTTAGAATTATGGTTTGCCGGCCTTGCAGGCAGCGGTGACTGAGGGGAACACGACATGGGGATCTACCAGCTCGGCGACGACCGCCCGCGCATCGGCGCAGGTGCCTGGGTGGCCGAAGACGCACAGGTGATCGGCCGCGTCAGCCTGGGTGAGAACGCCAACGTCTGGTACGGCGCGGTGCTGCGCGGCGACACCGACTGGATCACGATCGGTGCCCGCAGCAACGTGCAGGACGGCACCGTGATCCACACCGACCTGGGGGTGCCGATGGTGGTGGGCGACGACGTGACCATCGGCCACCAGGTGATGCTGCATGGCTGCACGATCGGCGACGGCAGCCTGATCGGGATCCAGGCGGTGATCTTGAACGGCGCCCGCATCGGCCGTTATTGCCTGGTCGGCGCGGGCTCGGTGGTCACCGAGGGCAAGGAATTTCCCGACCATTCGCTGATCATCGGCAGCCCCGCGCGCTGCGTGCGCGAGGTCAGCCCCGAACAGATCGCGATGCTCAAGGCGAGCCCGGCGCACTATGTCGACAACGCGCTGCGCCATGCGCGGTTGCTCAAGCGCATCGATTGAGCCGATGTCGACCCTGCTCAAGTTCTTGTTCGAGGGCCTGCCGGTGCGCGGCGTGCTGGTGCGGTTGACCGATTCCTGGCAGGAACTGCTGGGCCGCCGGGGTGATGAAGGCCGCTATGCCCCCGAAGTGCAGACCTTGCTGGGTGAAACCACCGCCGCCGGTTTGCTGATGCAGGCCAACATCAGCTTCGATGGCGCGCTGCTGCTGCAACTGCATGGGGGTCGCGGTGGACCGGTCAAGCTGGCCGTGGTCGAGGTGCAACCCGACATGAGTTTTCGGTCCACCGCCACGGTGGTGGGCGATGTGCCCGAAGGTGGAGGGCTCGAAGGACTCGTGAACCCGCGCGGCGACGGCCGCTGCGCGGTCACGCTCGACCCACGCGACAAGCTGCCGGGCCAGGTGCCGTACCAGGGCGTGGTGGGTTTGAACGGCGACCAGGGTGAGCCGCTGCAGCAGATCGGCGATGTGCTGGAGCACTACATGCTGCAGTCCGAGCAGCTGGACACGCGCTTGGTCGTCGCGGCCGATGGCGAGGTGGCTGCCGGTTTGCTGATTCAGCGCATGCCGATGCAAGGCGCAGGCAATCTCGAAGGCGCCGCGCCGCGCGCGAACGAAGACGAGATCGGCTTGTCAGAGGCCTACAACCGCATCACGCTGCTGGCCGCCACGCTGACTCGCGAAGAGTTGCTCACCCTGCCGCCAGACCGCATCCTGCACCGCTTGTTCTGGGAAGAAACGGTGCGGGTGTTCGACCCGCAGACCCCGCGCTTCGCCTGCACCTGCTCGCGCGAGCGGGTGATGGGCATGTTGCGCTCGCTGGGGCGCGAGGAAAGCGACAGCCTGATTGAAGAGCGCGGCGAGGTCGAGGTGGGTTGCGAGTTCTGCGGCCTGAAATACCGCTTCGACCCGGTCGATGTGGGCGAGATGTTCACGGTGCCGCGCGACCAGATGCCGGGCAGTGGGTCGGTGCAATAGCCGCTCAGCCGCTCAGCCGCTCAGCCGCGCAGCTGGAGCAGGCGGCGTTCGCAGCCCGGGTCGTCGCAGAACTCACACGACCATTGCAGCGCTTCAGGCTCTGCATTGCGATTCGCCAGGCGCGTGAAAAGACCCCCTGTCGACGATGGGCGTTGGCGCAGCAGGGGTGCTGCTGCATCGACCGCGGATTCGAGCCGGGCGCCACCGGTGCCGGCAACCCCTGACCACGGCAGCCGGTGCTGCGTCAACATCGCCCGCAACAGGGTGTCGACCGTCTCGCGCACCTGCGGGCCGTCGCGCTGCAGGCCGTCGGCCACCCAGGGCAGGTCCAACGCGGTCAGCAGGGTCAGCGACATGCTGCGGTGCAGGGCCACCGCAGCGGTGTCGAGCGATGGGTCACCGAACACGATGTGGCTGTAGACCGCGGTCATCAGCGCGGTGGTGTCGCAGACCACCACGTCGTGCGCCGCCGCAGCAGCGTCGATCTGCTGGTGCTGTGTGGCCATGATGCCGGCTTGCTCCTGCTGTGCGGGGGTGCGGCCGTGCAGGTCGCACCAGGCACGCAGCACCTCGGGCACCCAGGCCACGCGCAGGCCGCTCAACTGCGCCAGCCGCTCGGCCAGAGCGGCCGCCAATTCGGTTTTGCCCGTGCTTTCGGCGCCGACGATCGCAATGCGCAAGGCGAGGCAGCTCATGCCGGCTTGCCAGTATCCGCAGTACTGAAGGCATCGGCCGCGTCGGCCGCATCGGCAACATCGGCCTTGAGCGTCCAGGCACGCCAGCCGACCAGCGCAAGCGCTGCGAACAACGCATACAACAGTACCGTCAACCACAGCTCCTTGTGCACGAACAAGCCGATGCTGACCAGGTTGACCAGCACCCAGGTGGGCCAGTTTTCGACCAGCTTGCGGCCGAGCAGGAACTGCCCGGCGATGCTGCCGACGGTGGGCAATGCATCGAGCCAGGGCACATCGCTGTCGGTGGCCCGCATCAGCAGCAGGGCCAGCAAGGGCCATGCGGCCAGCGTGGCGGCCAACACCCACCAGCGGTTGCGCACCGACAGCCGGTGCACCTTCAGCTTGTCGCCGTCGGCACCCGTGCCACGCAGCCATTGCCACCAGCCCCACACAGCCACCACCACGAACAGGAGCTGCAAGCCCGCTTCTCCATACAGCTTGCTTTCGGCGAACAGCAGTGCATAGAGCAACGAGCTGACGATCGCCAGTGGCCACGCGACCGGGTTGACGCGCATGTTGGCCAGCACCATCCAGATCGCGAGGCAGAAGGCCACCAGCTCCAGCCAGGTGACGGGGCTGCCGAAGGCGCTGAAGGCCGGCAGCAGCAACGGCCGGGCGGCCTGCAACAACGAGTCGAGCAATGTCGGGCGGTCGGTGCTGGAGTCAGCGCTTCACGGCAGTGACCTGCACCAGTATCTCGTCGGGCTTCAGCATCCCCAACTCCGAGCGCGCCTTCTCTTCGACCATCTCCAGACCTTCGCGCAGGTCGGTCACCTCGGCCACCATGCGCGTGTTGCGCTCGCCAGCGGCCACGTTGGTTGCCCGTTGCGCATCGAGCTGCTTCTTCAGGCTCATCACATAGGGCAGGTTGCCCTTGCCCAGCCACAGGTCGGCCTGCACGGCGGCCAGCAGTGCCAACAGGATGAAGGTGGGCCAGCGCATGGCGTTCTGTCGCTCGAAAGACGCGGAGAGTGCCCCTACTTCAGGTTGTAGAAGGCTGAGCGGCCAGGGTAGCTGGCGACATCGCCCATGTCTTCCTCGATCCGCAGCAATTGGTTGTATTTGGCCATGCGGTCGCTGCGCGACAGGGAGCCGGTCTTGATCTGCCCGGCGTTGCTGCCGACCGCGATGTCGGCGATGGTGTTGTCTTCGGTTTCACCGCTGCGGTGGCTGATGACCGCGGTGTAGCCGGCGCACTTGGCCATCTCGATGGCGGCAAAGGTTTCGGAGAGCGTGCCGATCTGGTTGATCTTGATCAGGATCGAGTTGGCAATGCCCTTGTCGATCCCTTCCTTCAGGATTCTCGTGTTGGTGACGAACAGGTCGTCGCCCACCAGTTGCACCTTCTTCGCGAGCCGGTCGCTCAGGTGCTTCCAGCCGTCCCAGTCGCCTTCGTGCATGCCGTCTTCGATGCTGATGATCGGGTACTTGTCGCACCAGGTGGCCAGCATGTCGGTCCAGCCGGCGGCTTCGAGTGTCAGACCGCCTTCACCTTCCAGCACATATTTGCCGTCTTTGTAGAACTCGCTGGCCGCGCAATCGAGACCGATGGCGATCTGCTCGCCGGCGGTGTAGCCGGCCTTGTCGATGGCTTCCAGGATCAGCTGGATCGCGGCTTCGTGGCTTTCGACATTGGGGGCGAAGCCGCCTTCATCGCCGACGCTGGTGGGCATGCCCTTGGCGTCGATGATCTTCTTCAGCGCATGGAACACCTCGGCGCCATAGCGCAGCGCTTCGCGAAAGCTGGGCGCGCCCACCGGGATGATCATGAACTCCTGGATGTCGAGGTTGTTGTTGGCATGCGCACCACCGTTGATGACATTCATCATCGGCACCGGCAGGCTCATGCGCCCCATGCCGCCGAAATAGCGGTACAGCGGGAGCCCGGATTCCTCGGCCGCAGCGCGGGCCACGGCCATGCTCACCGCCAGCATCGAATTCGCGCCCAGGCGGGCCTTGTTGTCGGTGCCATCCAGGTCGATCAGGGTCTTGTCCAGAAACGCTTGCTCAGACGCATCCAGTCCCAGAACCGATTCGCTGATCTCGGTGTTGATGTGCTCGACCGCGCGCAGCACGCCCTTGCCGCCGTAGCGCTGCGCATCACCATCGCGCAGCTCGATCGCTTCGCGGCTGCCGGTGCTGGCGCCCGAAGGCACCGCGGCGCGGCCCATGGTGCCGGACTCCAGCAGCACATCACATTCGACGGTGGGGTTGCCGCGGCTGTCCAGAATCTCCCGGCCGACGATGTCGACGATTGCGCTCATCTTGCCCCCAAGGCGGCATTGCCGCCGTCCCCCCGGGGGGGAGCAGAAAACTTCGGAGCGGCCGTGCGTTTTCTCATCTTGTTTTCTCTGTGTTCAAGGTTGAAAGTCGTTTTCCAGCAGCGGCTGCGCTTTGATCACCCGGTCCAGCGCCAGCAGTTGCTCCAGCAGCGCCTTCATGTGCTTGAGGGGTACCGCGTTAGGGCCATCGCTCATCGCATGTGCCGGATCCGGATGGGTTTCCATGAACAGCCCCGCCACACCCACCGCCACCGCGGCCCGCGCCAGCACTGGCACGAACTCACGCTGGCCACCGCTGCTGGTTCCCTGGCCGCCGGGAAGCTGCACGCTGTGGGTGGCGTCGAACACCACCGGTGCGCCCGTTTCTCGCATGATCGCCAAGGAGCGCATGTCCGAGACGAGGTTGTTGTAGCCGAAGCTCACGCCCCGTTCGCAGGCCATGAACCGATCCTCGGACAGACCTTTCTCGCGCGCGGCGGCGCGGGCCTTGTCGATCACGTTCTTCATGTCGTGCGGCGCCAAGAACTGGCCCTTCTTGATGTTGACCGGCTTGCCGCATTGCGCAACGGCACGGATGAAGTCGGTCTGGCGGCACAGGAAGGCGGGGGTCTGCAGCACATCGACCACAGCAGCCACTTGCTCGATCTCGGCTTCGCTGTGCACATCGGTCAGAAGGGGAACATCCAGATCGCGGCCGACTTTCGCCAGAATCTGCAACCCCTTCTCCATCCCCGGCCCGCGAAAGGTGCTGCCGCTGCTGCGGTTGGCCTTGTCGTAGCTGCTCTTGAAAATGAAGGGAATGCCCAAGGCAGACGTGATTTCCTTCAAGTGGCCGGCCACATCCATCTGCAGCTGCTCGCTTTCGACCACGCACGGGCCGGCGATCAGGAAAAACGGCCGGTCGATCCCGATCTCGAAGTTGCAGAGTTTCATGCCACCGCCTTCACCGGTTCCTGGCGACGGTTCTGGTGCTCCAACGCAGCCCGCACGAAGCTGCTGAACAGCGGATGCCCGCCCCACGGCGTGCTCTTGAATTCGGGGTGGAACTGCACACCCACGAACCACGGGTGCTGGCTCTTGGGCAGCTCGATCATCTCGGTCAGCTGCTCGCGTTGTGTCAACGCCGAAATGACCAGACCCGCATCCTTCAGCCGCTGCAGGTAATGCACATTGGCTTCGTAGCGATGGCGGTGGCGTTCGGTCACCACCGGACCATAGATCTCGTGCGCCAGCGTGCCGGGCTCGACATCGCTGCTCTGCGCGCCCAGGCGCATCGTGCCGCCCAGATCCGACGAGGCCGTGCGGGTCTGGATCGAGCCATCGCGGTCCTGCCATTCCTCGATCAGCGCGATCACCGGATGCGGGCAGTTGGCGTCGAATTCGGTGCTGTTGGCACCTTCCAGCCCCGCCACATGGCGCGCGTACTCGATCGTCGCCACCTGCATGCCGAGGCAGATGCCCAGGTACGGCACGCCGTTCTCACGCGCATGACGGGCCGCGGCGATCTTCCCTTCGACCCCGCGCTGGCCGAAGCCGCCCGGCACCAGGATCGCGTCGAAACGCTGCAGCTGCGCCACGTTGCCGGGCGTCAGCGTTTCGGAATCGATGTACTCGATCTGCACCCGCGCATGGTTTTGAATGCCGGCATGGCGCAGTGCTTCGTTCAGCGACTTGTAGCTGTCGGACAGGTCGGTGTACTTGCCGCACATGCCGATCGTCACCGTGTGGCGCGGGTTGGCTGTCTCGAACACCAGTGTGTCCCAGCGCTTCAGGTCGGCCGGCCGCGTCAGCAGCTGCAGCTTCATGCAGATCAATTCGTCCAGACCTTGCTCGTGCAGCACTCGCGGCACCTTGTAGATGGTGTCCACATCGGGCATCGAGATCACGCCGTGCGGCATCACGTTGGTGAAGAGGCTGATCTTCTCGCGCTCGTCGTCGGGGATGTTGCGGTCGGCGCGGCACAGCAGCACATCGGGCTGGATGCCGATCTCGCGCATCTTCTGCACCGTGTGCTGGGTCGGCTTGGTTTTCAGCTCGCCCGCGGCGGCGATGAAGGGCACGTAGGTCAAATGGACAAACGCGCAGTTGTTCGGCCCCATCTTCAGGCTCATCTGGCGCACCGCTTCGAGGAACGGCAGGCTTTCGATGTCGCCCACCGTGCCGCCGATCTCCACGATCGCCACATCCTTCACATCGGCCGCGCCGCGCAGGATGAACTGCTGGATCTCGCTGGTCACATGCGGGATCACCTGCACCGTCTTGCCCAGATAGTCGCCGCGGCGCTCTTTCTCGAGCACGCTTTTGTAGATCTGGCCGGCAGTGAAATTGTTGACGCGCTTCATGCGCGTGGTGATGAATCGTTCGTAGTGCCCCAGGTCCAGGTCGGTCTCGGCCCCGTCGTCGGTGACGAACACCTCGCCATGTTGAAACGGGCTCATCGTGCCCGGATCGACATTCAGATACGGGTCGAGCTTGATCAGCGTGACCTTGAGCCCGCGCGACTCCAGGATGGCCGCCAGCGATGCTGCTGCGATGCCCTTGCCGAGCGAGGACACGACGCCGCCGGTGACGAAAACGAACTTGGTCATGGTTGCTCGGGTGGCGGCCCGCAGCAGGGGTCGGCCGGAGCGTCAGCAGGGAGGTCGGATGCAGGTCGGTGGCTCACTTGACCAGTATATCGGCGGGGTCTGGCGGGCTCGGCGCTGGGCAAGGCCTGGACAATGCAGGTATGGGCCCGCAACGCATCGTCTGCCTGACCGAAGAAACCACCGAGTGGCTGTACCTGCTGGGCGAAGAAAACCGCATCGTCGGCATCAGCGGCTACACCGTGCGCCCGCGCCGGGCGCGGCAGGAAAAGCCGCGGGTCAGCGCCTTCCTGGACGGCAAGATCGACAAGATCGTGGCGCTGGAGCCCGATCTGGTGATCGGCTTCTCGGACATGCAGGCCGCGCTGGCCGACAAGCTGATCCGTGCCGGGCTGGCGGTGTTCATCACGAACCAGCGCAGTGTTGCGCAGATCCTGGACACCATGCGGCTGGTGGCCGGGCTCGTCGGTGCGCGGGAGCGCGCCGAGGCCTGGATCGCAGATTGCGTGTCGGCCCAGGCGCGGATGGCCTCGGTGGCGGCCAGCTGGCGGCGCCGGCCGAGGGTCTATTTCGAGGAATGGGACGAGCCCATGATCAGCGCGATCCAGTGGGTGTCGGAGTTGATCGGCGTTGCCGGTGGCGACGATGTGTTCCCCGAACTGGGGCAGCAAAGCCTCGGCCGCAACCGCGTCATCGACGACCCGCTGGAGCCGGTGCGGCGGTCACCCGACCTCATCGTCGGCTCGTGGTGCGGCAAGAAGTTCAGACCCGAACGCGTTGCCGCCCGGGACGGGTGGTCCGAAATGCCCGCGGTGCGCTACGGTGAACTGCACGAGATCAAGTCACCCGACATCCTGCAACCCGGCCCGGCCGCGTTGACCGATGGGGTTGCGCAGTTGCACCGCTTGTTTGCGGCCTGGGCGGTCCGGCCTCCTGCGCGCTGAGCGCCCGTCATCGCCGGCACGTACCCCTCGGCGCTGCATTCCTGCAGTCCGTCGCAAGCGGCTGGTGCGGAAAGAGCCCGTTGTCGATAGTCCAGTCATCGCATCCCGCGACCCACCGACTGACTGACTTGTTGAACGGAGCCCACCATGACCTCGACCCTGATCACCCGCAGCTTTTCCTTTGTCATTGCCGCTGTGATGTCGCTCGCGATGCTGGGCGGCATCGACCACCTGGCGCAGCCGCAAGCCGCATCGGGCAGCGCGGTGCAGATGTCACAGGCGGTGCCTGCTTCCCAAGGCTGAAGAAGGGCCGTAGCCTTCGGCGATGGACGGAATCGTTGCCGAAGCCTATCGCCACCACAGCCGCCGCGTGCTGTCGACGCTGGTGCGGTTGCTGGGCAGCTTCGATGCTGCCGAAGATGCGATGCAAGACGCCTTCATCGCGGCGGCCGAACGCTGGCCCCGGCAGGGCGTGCCGACCAACCCGGTTGCCTGGCTGGTGTCGGCCGGGCGTTTCAAGGCCATCGACCGAATCCGCCGCGACCGGCGTTTCGTGGCTGCCGATGACGCAGCCGAGCAAGTCGAAGCTTTCGCGGACGATTCGCCGGGTTGGGAACAGCGCTGGGACGAACGAGCGGCGATCGAGGACGACCGCCTTCGATTGGTCTTCACCTGCTGCCATCCGAGCCTGTCGGAGGCCGCCCGAATCGCTTTGACGCTGCGTGAGGTCTGCGGCCTCGGCACCGAAGCCATCGCCGGCGCCTTTCTGATTCCGACCCCGACGCTGGCGCAGCGCATCGTTCGCGCCAAGGCCAAGATCGCGGCGGCGCGCATCCCCTATGAAGTGCCGGCTCCGGCCGAACGGCCGGCACGTCTGGCCAGTGTGCTGCGGGTGCTCTATCTGGTCTTCAACGAGGGCGACTCGGCACGCAATGTCGACCTGGCTGACGAAGCCATCCGCCTGGCCCGTTTGCTGCGCGAGTTGTTGCATCCTGTGCAGTCCAGCGGTGAAGCGGAAGCGCCAGAAGTGCTGGGCCTGCTGGCGCTGCTGCTCCTGCACGACGCGCGCCGCGCGGCGCGCACCACCGCAGCCGGCGAGCTGGTGCCGCTGGAATCGCAAGACCGCGCGCTGTGGAACCGCGCTGCCATCGAAGAAGGCTGTGCGCTGGCACTGCAGGCGCTGTCGCAGCGCGGCTTCGGCGCGTACAGCTTGCAAGCAGCAATTGCCGCGGTGCATGCCGAAGCGCCAAGCGCGTCGGCCACCGACTGGCCGCAGATCGTCGGCTTGTACGACGCCTTGCTGCGGATCGA
>JBBSPW010000030.1:0-25726 GCA_038258365.1 Burkholderiales bacterium
CGATTTCGATGCACAAGCGTTCGGCGGCAAGGATCAAGTCGGGTGCGGAGTCGACCAGGGTGCCGTCCAGATCGAACAGCACCAGCAGCGCTGTCGGGGGCGAGGTCTTCAGCCCGGTTTGCGACATGCCACCAGGTAGTTGACGCTGGTGTCGTCCGACAACCAGTAACGCCGCGTGATCGGGTTGTACTCCATGCCGCGGGTTGCAGCGACTTCGAGCCCGGCCTGGCGTGTCCAGCGCGCGAGTTCGCTCGGACGGATGAAGCGCGCCCATTCGTGGGTGCCGCGCGGCAACAGCCGCAGCAGGTATTCGGCACCGACGATGGCGAACAGAAACGACTTCGGATTGCGGTTCAGCGTCGAGAAAAACACCCAGCCCCCGGGCTTGGCAAGCGTGGCGCAAGCCTGAACCACCGCCGACGGATCGGGTACATGTTCCAGCATTTCCATGCAGGTCACGGTGTCGAACGAAGCCGGCTTCGATTCGGCGAGCGCCTCGGTTGCAATTTCACGGTAGTCGAGGTTGCCGACTTCGGCCTCCAGGGCATGAAGCCGCGCCACGCCCAACGGCCTGGCAGCCAGATCGATGCCCGTGACATGCTTGGCGCGCCGTGCCATCGCTTCGCTCAGGATACCGCCGCCGCAGCCCACATCGAGCACCATGCGGCCGGCCAGCGGCGCGAGGCGGTCGATCCACTCCAGACGCAGCGGGTTGATCTGGTGAAGCGGGCGAAACTCGCTTTCGGGATCCCACCAGCGGTGGGCCAGTTCGCTGAACTTGGACAGTTCTTGCACGTCGACATTGCTCATGCCTCGATCGTACCGAAGCAGCAATGGCAACGTACCGGACCTGGCGCATGGCCACTGTTCCAAGAAGAAGGGGCTGCAACAGCAGCCCCTTCGACCGGCCCGGCTGGCTGCCGGCGTGGCGAAAAACTGTCAGCGGTTGTCGACGAACACCTTGGTAGCGCCCAACAGTCCGCCAGCGCCGTCACGGAACTGCAGATTGCCCATGTAGCGCTGCCCGGCGGCAACGTTCCACGCCAGTGCAATCGAGGCACCACCCCGTTCGTACACCGATGCCGGACCCGCCGCCCTCAATGTCTGTTCGCCGCTGCCCGGCCCAACGATCCAAGACGACAGCGTGTAGGTGGCGCCACCGGCCGGCACCGCAAACCCTGCGACACAGGCCGAATAGGTGCGGGCCGGTGGCGATTCGATCGTCACCACTTCGTCTGACGATCCGCTGGTGCTGGTCCCCAGGCTGGTGCCTGTTCCATTGACGCCGTTGAAGACTTCGAGATCGAGATCGGTGGACGCACCGCCCGTGGTCTCGCTGTTGAACAGCTGGAAGCGCGCGAACTGCACCCCGGCTTCGACGACGAAGTTGTAGCACTGCTTGCCACCGCCGGCGACCGTGTTGGTGGTGCGCGTCGCCGGTACCAAACCAACCGGGGCCAGACTGATCGAGCCGGTGTAGCTGGACTCGACGGCAAATACTTTGGTGCCACGGCCCGACGGCCGCACATCTGTCAGCTCCTGGGGAGTGGCCAGCGCCACTGCCGAAGCAGTCAACGGGCTGCGGACATCACGCACCCCGTCGTTCCAGCTCAGGCTGCCGAATGCATAGGTGTTGAGCGGTGCCGTGGTGCGGGTCAGCGCGGCAGAGAAGCTGGCACTGGCACCCGGCGCAAGGGTCAGGCTGGCAGGTGTCAACACCACATCCCACCCCGGCAGACTGGCGCTGCCGGCGAAGGTGGCGGTGCTGGTACCGACGTTGGTGACGGTTCGGATCAGCGTCCGCGACACCACCACGTTGGCCGCGGTCAGCGACGCCAGGTTCAGGTTCCATGCGGCGATCTTGCCGAGCGTGCTGCAACTGCCCAGACCCGATGGCGGCGTCAGATCCAGCCCGCACATGAAGCGAGCGTAGTCGGCGCTGGTGGCGTCATAAACCAAACCAGGGTTGATGGTGCCGTTCGGGTTCATGTGCCCCGCGCCGTAGCCCCAACGGTTGGTGTCGCTGGCGCCGTTGGACAGCTTGACCTCGGTGGTGCTGGTCATCAGTGCCGACTTCACGGCTGCCGGAGTCCAGGTCGGGTGCAGCTGGCGCACCAAGGCCGCAGCACCCGCCATGTGGGGGCTGGACATCGACGTCCCGCTCTTCGATCCATAGCCCGACGGGGGGGTGTAGGTACCCGCGACCAGAGCCGCGTGGTTGGCGGCGCTGAGGTTGACGCTGACGCTGGCGATCACGCTGCTGCCAGGGCCGGTAATGTCCGGCTTCAGGATATTGCCGTTGCCTTTGTTGGGGCCTCGCGAAGAAAAGCTGGCCATCACCGGGGCCACCACACCCGGCAGGTTGAAGCTCAGGCTGATGGTGCCGCTGGGGGCGGCGGCCGTCACGTAGCTGCGCACCGCACTGCGGACGGTGTCCGGCAGCTGCACCGTCGGCACCGTGTGGGCATCGGTGCCCAGCGCGGTGGTGGTCGGGTTCAACAGCACCATGCCGACGCCGCCGACTCGCTTGACCTCGGCGCTGGCCGCCAGCCGCGCAGTGGCGCTGTTGGTGCCGCGGTCGCAGACCACGATCTTGCCCGCTGCGGCAGCCGCATCAAGGCTGTTGGCTAGGCAAGTGTTGGACGCGATTGCAGTTTGCCCGGCTGCCGGGATGGCCTCCGACAACACCATGGTGGCGGTCGGCGCGTTGGCGAAGTTGGTGGATCCGCCGAAATAGACATCGCCGTTACCCAGTGTCAGGCTCGCCCCGGGGTTGCGGTCGTGGCTCGACGCACCGACCGTCGCGATCCAGGGGCTGATGTGCGCGACTTCGTTGCCGGGGCCGGAATTGCCAGCCGATGCGGCCACGAACACGCCAGCTGCGGTGGCATTGAGGTAGGCGATCTCGACCGGGTCGGTGAAGTCGGTCTGGGTGCCGCTGACCGAGTAGTTGATGACATCGACGCCATCAGCCACCGCCGCGTCGATGGCACCCAGGGTGTCGGCGGTGTAGCAGCCCGTCAAAGCCGACACGGTGGCATTCCAGCAAACCTTGTAGACAGCGATGCGCGCACGCGGCGCAATGCCCGACATCACGCCGATGACAACGCCGTTGGTCGCGTTGCGCACATTGGAGTTGCCGCCGGAGGTCGACGCGGTGTGCGAGCCGTGACCATCGCCGTCGCGCGGCGAGACATATTCGTTGGCCGTGAGCACCGCACCACCGCCCAGGAACGCAGCCGAGAAAAAGCGGGCGCCGATCAACTTGTTTCCGCACATGGCCGCGGTGAAGCCTTCGCCGGTTTGGCAGATGCCGGCCCAGCCCGCCGGCGCTGGGCCGTAGGCCGGTGTGCCGGCCTCGAAGTAGGCTGCTGGCTCACCGCTGGGCTTGAGCTTGTCGCCAAAAGAAGGGTTCTCGGGCCAGATGCCACCGTCGATGACGCCGATGATGACGTCCTCTCCTTTGACATTGCGGGCCTGCGCGTCGAGTTGCGACCAAATGCCACCCGTTGCCGTCAGGCCCAGAAAGTCCGAGGTGCGGGTGGTGTCAGGCTTGCGAACTTCCGATTCGATCACCGACAACACATCGGTCGAGGTCATCAGCGACTGGGCTTCGGTGTCGGTCATCTGCGCGGCGAAGCCGTTGAACGCCACGCCATAGGTGTGCAGCACTTTGGCCTGTGCGGGCAGGCGCGCGATGACCGCATTGCGCCGGGCATCGAGCACACCCATGTAGGCGCGCGAATTCGAAGAGCGAGCATTCAGGCGCGCGCCTTTGGCGGGCTGCGTGGCGGCAATGCCCGGCACCCCGCCGGCATAGGTGGCCAATGGTGCGCCGGCCAGTTGCACGATCCAGACCTTGCGAGCGGCCGCAGGCGTCTTGCCGGTGCGGATGGTGCTGAGCTGCGCATTGGCATCGGCAAGTCGCGCCTTGGCCGCTTTGTCGGCCACTTGAGCGTGGGCCAGACCCATCGCGCACACGAGGGCTGCGGCAATGGCGATTCGGGTGCGATTCATTGGGGATGGCTCCTGGCAAGTCGTTGTCGTTGTCGTTGTCATTGGCGTCGATGGGTTGCGGTTCAGCGTTGCCTGCGGCGGGCAGCCAGCGCCAACCCCAGCAAACCGGTGGCGAACATCAACCAAGTGCCGGGTTCAGGCACCGCCGTCAGGATCACATCGTCGAGCGCGAACTGGCCGTTGTTGTTGGTGGCTTCGGTGCAGGCCACACCGGCGACCAGCGAGCAAGCCTTGAACTGAAGTTGGACGAGGTTGGTGAAGGCAGCGAAGTTGCCGCCGCTGTACGTCGCAAACGGGAAGTTGCTGCTGGCGCTGGGTGCAAACGACCAGAAGGTGGAGACCTGCGGACCGGCCAACGTGGTGCCGGTGGCGACGATGACCGTGGTCTGGGTCGAAGCCGGACTCAAGGGAACAAAAGCCGCAGAAAAGCCGTCCAGGCTGAACGCCAGACCCGATGCTTGGCTCAGCGTCAGCGTGCCGTCGTTGGAGCTGAAATAGAACTGGGTGGCGTTGCCGGTGGGGGCGCCGCTGCCGATTGCAGCAGCAGTGTCGATGGTGCCGAACTCCGGACCGACTGCGAAATTGAAACCCGACTGCGTGAAGGTTTCACCGGGAAAGTACAAGCCTGTCAAGGCGGCGGGCTCGAAGTCGATCACGGTGGCCGCACGGGCTGCGGGCAGGACGGCTGCAACAGCCAATGCCGCAACAGCAGCCAGGCTTTTTGCGCGAAGTGCGCGGCTGAAGGACTGAATCATGGAGGCTCCTGTGGGGTCTGCCAGAAAGGGAAAGAGCGTCGCGTGGCCCCTGTTCTAAAGCCGCGCTGCTAGAGGTGCGGCGCAGGATATGGAGCGCTTGTAACGGGCGATACCCTGCGTTCAGGGGGGTGGGCGTCGGGCCGTCGACAACGGCAGTCAAGCAGCCGTCCGCAACGAATGCAGACGAAAAAAAGCCCCGCCGAAGCGGGGCTTGTCGTGGAGGCAGCGGCGCTTACTTGGCGCGGGTGCCGACCACTTCCACTTCCACGCGGCGGTTCTTCGCGCGGCCAGCGGCGGTCTTGTTGGAAGCCACGGGCTGTGCTTCGCCCTTGCCTTCTGTGTAGACGCGGTTGCGTTCGACACCCTTGCTCACCAAGAACTCCTTGACCGCCTCGGCACGACGGATCGACAGCTTCTGGTTGTAAGCATCGGTACCAATCGAGTCGGTGTGACCGACAGCGATGATGACCTCGAGATTGACACCCTGGGTCTTGCTGACCAGATCGGCCAGTTTGGCTTGCGCATCCGTCTTGATGACCGACTTGTCGAAGTCGAACAGCGCGTCGGCAGCAAAGGTGACCTTCTCCTGAACCGGGGCCGGACGCACAGGAGCGACGACCGGGGCAGCCGGCGCCGGCGCCGGCGAAGCAGCCGCGGGAGGCGGAGGCGGGGGCGCTGCGGGTGGCGGCGGGGGCGGCGGCTTGATAGCGCCATCGCACTCGGCCGCCGCAGTCGCGGGCGTCCAGAACGCATCGCGCCAGCACAGTTCGTTGGTGCCGTTTTTCCAGACGGTGCCGTCCGCGGCACGCCAGTTGTCGATCGACTTCGCCATGCCACCGCCCGTGTGGGCTGCAGCAAACGACGCGATCGGCGCGGCAAGTGCGGCGGATGCGAACAGCACCGCCACCTTGTTCAATTTCTTCATGATTCTCCTCTCGAGGAAAGCCGCAGTGGCCTGCGAAACGTCCAGACTGACAAGCAAGTTACTAGCGCGCATTTACGTGCTTACTAGCAAAATTTCTGGGCAAAATCCCGCAAAAGCGGGCCCTCACCACCGACGGATGATTGTGCCATAGGGTGTCGGATGCGCCCTATTTTGGGCCCACCGTGCGGGCCGCCTCCAGCGACTGTTGCGCCGCCGCGACAGCTTGGCGCCCGTAGAATGTGCCGCCTCGGGCCTCCGGTCGGCCCTGTACCGGTTGCACGCCGCCAAGCCCAGCATGAGTTCGTTCGCCAAAGAAACCGTACCGGTCAGTCTCGAAGAAGAGATGCGCCGTTCGTATCTCGATTACGCCATGAGCGTGATCGTCGGGCGTGCACTGCCAGATGCGCGCGATGGCCTCAAACCGGTGCACAGGCGGGTGCTGTACGCCATGCACGAGCTGTCCAACCATTGGAACCGCCCTTACAAGAAAAGTGCGCGCATCGTCGGCGACGTGATCGGCAAATACCACCCGCATGGCGACACTGCGGTCTACGACACCATCGTTCGGATGGCCCAGGACTTCAGTCTGCGCCACATGCTGGTCGACGGTCAGGGCAACTTCGGCAGCGTCGACGGCGACAACGCGGCCGCGATGCGTTACACCGAGATCCGTCTGGCGAAGATCGCGCACGAGATGCTCGACGACATCGACAAGGAAACGGTCGATTTCGAGCCCAACTACGACGGCTCGGAAACGCAGCCGACGGTGCTGCCGGCGCGGCTGCCGAACCTGTTGATCAACGGCTCGGCGGGGATTGCGGTGGGCATGGCCACCAACATGCCGCCGCACAACCTGAACGAGGTCGTCGACGGCTGCCTGCACCTGCTGAAAAACCCGGAAGCAACGATCGACGAGCTGATGGAGATCATTCCGGCGCCGGACTTTCCGACCGCCGGGATCATCTACGGCCTGGCCGGCGTGCGCGAGGGCTACCGAACCGGTCGGGGCCGCGTGGTGATGCGCGCCAAATGCCATTTCGAGGACATCGACCGCGGCCAACGCCAGGCGATCATCGTCGACGAAATCCCGTACCAGGTGAACAAGAAGACGCTGCTTGAGCGCATGGCCGAGCTGGTGCATGAAAAGAAGATCGAAGGCATCAGCCACATCCAGGACGAGAGCGACAAGTCCGGCATGCGGGTGGTGATCGAGTTGAAGCGCGGCGAAGTGCCTGAAGTGGTGCTCAACAACCTGTACAAGCAAACCCAGCTGCAGGACACCTTCGGCATCAACATGGTGGCGCTGATCGACGGTCAGCCGCGTCTGTGCAATCTGAAGCTGTTGGTCGAGGTGTTCCTGGACCACCGACGCGAGGTTGTTACGCGCCGCACCGTGTACGAATTGAAGAAGGCTCGCGAACGCGGCCATGTGCTCGAGGGCCTGGCGGTGGCGCTGGCCAACATCGACGAGTTCATCGAAACCATCAAGACCTCGCCCACACCGCCAGTGGCCAAAGCGGCGCTGATGGCCAAGAGCTGGGACAGCAGCATGGTGCGCGAGATGCTGACGCGCGCCGATGACGGCACACCGGGCGGGCGCGCCGCTTACCGTCCCGAAGGCCTGCCCGGCAGCTATGGTTTGCAGCCCGATGGCTCCTACCGGCTGTCGGACGATCAAGCGCAAGAGATCCTCCAGATGCGCCTGCAGCGCCTGACCGGGCTGGAGCAGGACAAGATCATCGGCGAGTACCGCGAGGTGATGGCGCAGATTGCCGACTTGCTGGACATCCTCTCGAAGCCCGAACGGGTGACCACCATCATCAGCGACGAGCTCAGTTCGCTGCGCCAGGAGTTCGGCCAGACCAAGGCCGGCGCGCGCCGCAGCGTGATCGAGCGCAATGCGCTGGAGTTGGGCACTGAAGACCTGATCACACCCACCGACATGGTGGTCACGCTGAGCCACGGCGGCTATGTCAAGAGCCAGCCGCTGGCCGAATACCGTGCGCAGCGCCGCGGCGGGCGTGGCAAGCAGGCCACGCAGACCAAGGAAGACGACTGGGTCGACCAGCTGTTCATTGCCAACACCCACGACTGGATCCTGTGCTTCAGCGACCGTGGCCGGGTCTATTGGATGAAGGTCTGGGAGGTGCCGCAGGGCTCTCGCGCATCGCGCGGCAAGCCGATCGTCAACATGTTCCCGCTGCAACCCGGCGAGAAGATCACCGTGGTGCTGCCGTTGACCGGCGAATCGCGCAGCTTCCCTGCCGACGAGTTTGTATTCATGGCCACCGCCCTGGGCGTGGTCAAGAAGACCCCGCTGGACGATTTCTCGAACCCGCGCAAGGGCGGAATCATCGCTGTGACGCTCGACGAGGGGGACCACCTGATCGGCGCCTCATTGACCGATGGGGAGCATGACGTGATGCTGTTCAGCGACGGCGGCAAGGCGGTGCGCTTCGACGAAGGCGATGTCACGCCCCATGGCCGCCAATCGCGCGGCGTCAAGGGCATGACACTGGAAGAAGGCCAGACGGTGATCGCGATGCTGGTGGCCGAAGACGAAACCCAGAGCGTGTTGACGGCCACCGAAAATGGCTATGGCAAACGCACCAACATTGCCGAATACACCCGCCACGGCCGGGGCGGCAAAGGCATGATCGCGATCCAGCAAAGCGAACGCAATGGTCGCGTGGTGGCTGCCACTTTGGTGCGGCCCGCCGACGAGATCATGCTCATCACCGACAAGGGTGTGCTGGTGCGCACCCGGGTTTCGGAGATCCGCGAACTGGGCCGCGCCACCCAGGGCGTGACCTTGATCGCGCTGGACAACGGCACCCAACTTTCCGGCTTGCAGCGCATCGTCGAAAACGACGCGCCGGCCGACCCCGAAGAACCCACAGACGCTGCCGACACAAGCGGCACGGAAGGATGACCTGATGTTGAGCCCTGCATTCAAAAGCGCCCTGGGCGTTGCCGCCATTGCGGTGGCGTCGCTGTCGCAACTGGCGCATGCCCAGACCTCGCCAGCCAAGAAGGAATTGGTTGCCAAGGTGCTGCAGTTGCAGCAAGGGGGCATCGAGTTGATGGCCCGTGCACTGGCTGAACAGCCGGCCCGGTTGATGATGCAACAGGCAGCGGCTGCCTTGCAGCGCGTGCCCGCCGACAAGCGCGAGGCCTTGGCGCGCGACATCGAAGCCGATGTGCGCAAGTATGTCGAGGACGCCACCGCGGTGGTCAAGAAGCGCGCGGTCGAAGTGGCCCCTTCGACCGTTGGCGCGCTGCTTGAAGAGCGCTTCAGCGAAGACGAGCTGAAGCAGATCGTCGCGTTGCTGGAATCGCCGGTCAACCGCAAGTTCCAGGGCATGGCGCCGGAAATGCAGAAGGTGCTGGCCGAGAAGCTGGTGGCCGACACGCGTCCCGAAGTCGAGCCGATGATGCGTTACCTGGAATTGCAGGTGACGCGCAAGCTGGCGCCGGCTGCTCCGCCCTCCGGAGCCAGTGGGTCGGCCAAGCCTGCGCCGGCGCCGAAAGCCAAGTAGGGCTGTCGAGGCAACACCGTCGATGGGCGACACGCCTTCCGCTGCCGACCTGCCCGGCCTGAGACAGCAGATCGACGCGGTCGATCGCGAGTTGCTGGCGCTGCTGAACCGGCGCGCCGGGCTGGCGCTGGCCGTGGGTGAGCTGAAGAAGCACGAAGGCTCGGTGGTGTTCAGACCCGAGCGCGAAGCGCAGGTCATCGACGGACTCAAAGCCGCCAACCCGGGCCCGCTCGCGTCCAGCAGCGTGGCGCCGATCTGGCGCGAAATCATGTCGGCTTGCCGGTCGTTGGAGAGCCCGACACGGGTGGCTTACCTGGGCCCCGCCGGCACTTTCAGTGAACAGGCCGCACTGGGCTTCTTCGGCAGTTCCCTGCATGCGGTGCCGTGCGCGAGCATCGACGAGGTGTTTCGCTGCACCACCGGGGGCGCCGCCGACTTCGGCGTGGTGCCGGTGGAGAATTCCACCGAAGGCGTGGTCGCGCGCTCGCTGGACCTGTTTTTGCACACGCCGTTGTTCATCATCGGCGAGACCAGCCTGGCGGTGCGCCACAACCTTTTGCGCTTGGCGCCCGCACTCGATGGCATTGCGGCGGTGCTGGCCCATCCGCAAGCGCTGGCGCAATGCCATGGCTGGTTGAGCACGCACCTGCCGATGGTCGAGCGCCGCCCGGTGTCCAGCAATGCCGAGGGTGCGCGCCTGGCAGCTGCCGATCCCACGCTGGCCGCCATCGCCAGCCAGCGCGCAGCCAGCGAGTACGGCCTGCACCTGGCCGCAACGGCGATTCAGGACGATCCGCACAACCGCACCCGCTTTGCCATCGTCACCCATCCGCAGACCCAGCCTTCGCCGCAGGCCTCCGGACACGACTGCACGAGCTTGGTGGTGTCGGTGACGAACCGGCCCGGCGCCGTACACGACATGTTGGTGCCACTGAAGACAAACGGCGTTTCCATGACGCGCTTCGAGTCGCGCCCGGCGCGCTCGGGGCAGTGGGAGTACTACTTCTACATCGACATCGAAGGCCATCCGCAAACCGCGTCTGTGGCCGCGGCGCTGCAGGAACTTCGGCAGGCTTGTGCCTTCTTCAAGATCCTGGGCACCTACCCGATCGATGTGCACTGAATGAGCCCTGCGCAGCAACAGCCGAATCGACCTGCAAGGCCCTGCCGATGTTCCAGCAACTCGGGCTGATCGGCTGCGGACTGATCGGTGGCAGCTTCGCGCTGGCGCTGAAACGCGCCGGGCTTGTCAAACGCGTGGTCGGCTACAGCAAATCGCCGTCGACCACCGAGCGCGCCCGGGCGATGGGGGTCATCGATCTGGCCGCCGAGTCGGCTCTGCTGGCCGTGTCCGGCTCCGACATCGTGCTGATCGCGGTGCCAGTGGCCGCCACCGAGAACACCTTGAAGGCGATCCGCGATCTGGTCGATGCGTCGGTGCTGGTGATGGACGTGGGCAGCACCAAGCGCGATGTGGTCGATGCGGCGCGGCGCGTGCTGCGCGAACGCGTGTCGTCTTTCGTGCCCGCGCACCCGATCGCCGGCAAGGAAGTCTCGGGCATCCAGCATGCCGATGCCACCTTGTTCGTCGGCCGGCAGGTGATCGTCACCCCGCTGCCGCAGACCTCGGCCGTGCTGGTGCAGAAGGCCACCGACGTGTGGGCGGCGATCGGTGCGCAGGTGTTGAAGATGACACCCGAGAACCACGACGCGGCCTTCGCCGCTGTCAGCCACCTGCCGCACCTGCTGGCCTTCGCGTACTTCAGCGCCATCACCAACCAGCCGGCCGGGCGCGACTACCTGTCGCTGGCCGGGCCCGGGTTTCGCGACTTCACCCGCATCGCTGCCAGCAACCCCGAGACCTGGCGCGACATCCTGTTGGCCAACCGCGAAGAGTTGCTGAAGCAGTCGCAGCACTTTCGCAATGCGCTCGATGCGCTGGAACGTGCGGTTCGCGAGGGCAACGCCGATGCGCTGGAAGACCTGATCCGCGCGCCGGCCGAAGGTCGTGCGCAATGGCAGATGGGCGCTGCCCGGCCTGGCGCTGTCAAGGTTTGAGCTTGCTCGCTCAGCCACGGACTCGTTGATGGTCGACCTGCCCTTTCTCGATCTGCCGCCGCTGAACCGGGTCTCAGGCACGGTCACGCTGCCGGGTTCCAAGAGCATCTCGAACCGGGCGCTGCTGCTGGCCGGCCTGGCCGAAGGCACCACGGTGTTGCACGGGCTGCTGCAAAGCGACGACACACGGGTGATGCAGCAAGCGCTGACCGCGCTGGGCTGCAGTCTGGACCGAATCGAAGGCGACTCGGCTTTGCAGGTGCGTGGGCTGGGCGGACGGTTGCCGGTTCAGCAAGCACATCTCGATCTGGGCAATGCCGGCACCGCGATGCGCCCGCTGACTGCAGCCCTCGCGGTCTTGGCGGCGACGCAAGGCGGCAGTTTCGAATTGAGCGGCACCTCCCGGATGCACGAACGGCCGATCGGCGATCTGCTGGATGCGCTGCGGCCGTTGGGCTGCCACATCACATGCACCGGAAGTCCGGGCTATCCGCCGTTGCGCATCGAAGGCGAGGCGGGCGGAACCTTGCGCACCGATCAGCCGATCGTTGTGCGCGGCGACGTGTCCAGCCAGTTCCTGACCGCCCTGCTGATGGCGCTGCCGCTGGCATCCAGCGCTGGGGCGCTGAGGATCGAGGTTGAAGGCGAGCTGATCTCCAGACCCTACATCCGCATCACCCTGGCATTGCTGGCGCAGTTCGGTATCGCGATCGAACAACAGGGATGGCAGCGCTTCACCATTCCGGCCGGCAGCCGCTACCGCAGTCCCGGCCACTTCAGGGTCGAAGGCGATGCGTCTTCCGCTTCGTATTTCATTGCCGCAGCCGCCATCGCCGCCGATGCGACCGCGCCGCTGCGCATCCTGGGTGCCGGGTGCGACTCGATCCAGGGCGACATCGCTTTCGCCGATGCCGCAGCAGCGATGGGTGCCGTGGTGCGGGCCGACGCCGACGGCCTGACCGTGCACCGCGGCCGCTGGCCGCTGCAAGGCATCACGCTCGACGCCTTGCCCATTCCGGATGCCGCGATGACCGTGGCGGCGCTGGCGCTGTATGCCGACTCGCCCACCCGCATCACCGGCATCGCCAGCTGGCGCGTCAAGGAAACCGACCGCATCAGTGCGATGGCGGCCGAGTTGCGCAAGGTCGGCGCGCAGGTGGCAGAGGGCGACGACTGGATCGAGATCACAGCGCCCGCCGCAGGTGGATGGCGCGCTGCCGACATCCATACCTATGACGACCACCGCATGGCGATGTGTCTGTCGCTGGCCGCGTTCAACCCGCGGGTTGGTACGGATCGATCGGAAGCACCGGGCGTGCCTGTGCGCATACGGGACCCGCGTTGCGTGGCCAAGACCTACCCGGACTATTTCGAGACCTTGTTCTCCGTGGCCACGGCCGCAACCGACAGCATCCCCGTGATCACGATCGACGGCCCCACGGCATCGGGCAAAGGCACGCTGGCTGCCGAAGTCGCAGCCGCGTTGGGCTACGAACTGCTGGACTCCGGGGCGCTGTACCGCGCCACCGGATTGGCCACGATGCTCGACCGGGTGTCGCCAGAAGACGAAGCCGCGGTGGCGGCCATCGCCAGCCAGTTGGACATCCGCTTCGGCCGCGGCGTGGATCGGGGTCGTGTCTGGCTGCGGGGCAACGAGATCAGCGACCCGTTGCGACACGAAACCACCGGCTTGCTGGCTTCGCGCGTGTCGGCGCTGCCGGCGGTTCGCCATGCGCTCATCGGCCTGCAGCTCAGGTTCCGCCGTGCGCCGGGCCTGGTGGCGGATGGCCGCGACATGGGCACTGTGGTGTTCCCGCAGGCGGCGCTGAAAGTCTTCCTGACCGCAGCCCCGGCGCAACGTGCCGAACGCCGGCATAAGCAATTGATTTCAAAGGGAATTCAGGCTAGCATCACAGACCTTCGCGCGGACTTGCAAGCGCGGGATGCGCGGGACTCTCAACGCAGCGTCTCACCTTGCAGGCCTGCCGAAGATGCGTTGCTGCTGGACAACTCCGAGCTCGACATCGATGCGTCGGTGAAACAGGTTCTGGATTGGTGGTCGCAACGCCGGCCATTCGGCAGCAGTTCCCTTTAAGCAAACCACTGCGGCACCCCTGCCGCGCGCACACCCGGCTCTGCCTTCACTCCTCCGGGCCCCAGGAAAACAATGACCGTTATCACCACCGTCACCGCGCCAGGTGGCGCAACCGATTTCGCAGCGATGTTCGAAGAGTCGCTGGTCGGCAACGACATGCGCGTCGGCGAAGTCATCTCCGCCGAAGTCGTTCGCATCGAGTTCAACCATGTCGTCGTCAACGCCGGCCTGAAGAGCGAAAGCTACGTTCCGATCGAAGAGTTCAAGAACGACCACGGCGAGCTCGAAGTCGCTGTCGGCGACTTCGTCTCGGTCGCCATCGATGCGGTCGAAAACGGCTATGGCGACACCATCCTGTCGCGCGACAAGGCCAAGCGCCTGGCCTCTTGGATGAGCCTTGAAAACTCGCTGGAATCCGGCGACTTCGTCACCGGCACCGTCAGCGGCAAGGTCAAGGGCGGCTTGACCGTGCTGGTCAACGGCATCCGTGCCTTCCTGCCCGGCTCACTGCTGGACACCCGCCCGGTCAAGGACATGACGCCCTACGAGGGCAAGACCATGGAGTTCAAGGTCATCAAGCTCGACCGCAAGCGCAACAACGTGGTGCTGTCACGCCGCGCGGTGGTCGAAGCGTCGATGGGTGAAGAGCGCGCCAAGTTGCTCGAGACATTGACCGAAGGCGCCATCGTCGACGGCGTGGTCAAGAACATCACGGAATATGGCGCCTTCGTCGACCTGGGCGGCATCGACGGCTTGCTGCACATCACCGACATGGCCTGGCGCCGCGTGCGCCACCCGTCGGAAGTGGTGCAGGTCGGGCAAGAGCTCAAAGCAAAGGTGCTGAAGTTCGACGCCGAGAAGAACCGCGTCTCGCTCGGCATCAAGCAGCTGGGCGACGACCCGTGGCATGGCGTCGGCCGCCGTTACCCGAACGGCACGCGCTTGTTCGGCAAGGTCACCAACATCGCCGACTATGGTGCCTTCGTCGAGATCGAACCCGGCATCGAAGGTCTGGTGCACGTGTCCGAGATGGACTGGACCAACAAGAACGTCGCCCCCGCCAAGGTCGTGACCCTCGGCGAAGAGGTCGAGGTGATGGTGCTGGAGATCGACGAAGACAAGCGCCGCATCAGCTTGGGCATGAAGCAGTGCAAGGCCAACCCGTGGGAAGAGTTCGCGGTCAGCGTCAAGCGCGGCGACAAGGTCAGCGGCCCCGTCAAGTCGATCACCGACTTCGGCGTGTTCGTGGGTTTGTCGGCCGGCATCGACGGCTTGGTGCACCTGTCGGACCTGTCTTGGCACGAAACCGGCGAAGCCGCGGTGCGCAACTTCAAGAAGGGCCAGGAAGTCGAAGCCCTGGTGCTGGCCATCGATGTCGAGCGTGAGCGCATCAGCCTGGGCATCAAGCAGCTCGATACCGACCCCTTCACCACCTTCACCACCCTGAACGACCGCGGTGCGATCGTCACGGGCAAGGTCAAGTCGGTGGACCCGAAGGGTGCCGAGATCCAGCTCAACGACGATGTCACCGGCTATCTGCGGGCGTCTGAGATCAGCCGCGACCGCGTCGAGGATGCGCGCAACATGCTGAAGGACGGCGACGAAGTCACCGTGATCGTGATCAACGTCGACCGCAAGATGCGTTCGATCCAGCTGTCCATCAAGCAGAAGGACAACCTGGACGAGCAGCAAGCCATGCAGCGCTTGTCGCAGGGTAACGAACGCGAGAACGCCGGCACCACCAGCCTGGGTGCATTGCTGCGCGCCAAGCTGGACCAGTCCAGCGACGAGTGATCGACAGCGGGCGGCACTGGCGACCACAGTGCCACCCGCCCGTTTCTTTCCAGTGTGGGTCTTTTCGCTGCCGACCCTCCGTTTTTAGCGAGTCCGCCTGCCCCGCCATGCGGGCTCGTTTCACTTGCACGACCCGCGCTGCCATCGCCCATGACCCGATCCGACCTCGTCAGCCGCTTGGCCGAACGCTTCGACAAGCTCACGCAGCGCGACACCGAGTTCGCGGTCAAGACCATGCTGGACGCGATGACCGATGCGCTGGCCCGCGGCCACCGCATCGAGATCCGCGGCTTCGGCAGCTTCTCCATCAGCCACCGCCCGCCGCGCATGGGGCGCAACCCGCGCAGCGGTGCGCAGGTGCTGATTCCCGACAAACTGGTGCCGCATTTCAAACCGGGCAAGGCGCTGCGCGAAGCGGTGGACGAACGCGTGCCTGTGTTGGATGCAGGCGCCTGATCGGCGTGCCTGCACCCGGGCATCGGCACGAACCCGCCCCATAGAATCTGCAGCCGATGCGTGCCTTCGTCTGGCTGTTCAGGGCTTTCGTCTTCTTCGCGTTGTTCGCCTTTGCGCTGAACAACCAGCAAGACGTGGCCGTGCGCTGGTTTTTCGGCGTCGAGTGGCACGCTCCCTTGGTGATCGTGGTGCTCGCGGCCTTCGCAGCCGGCTGCGCGGTTGGCGTGCTGGCGATGGTGCCGGCTTGGTGGAAGCACCGCCGCGTGGCGCGCCGCTTGAAGCCGGTGGCTGCACCGGCCCAGGTGCCCGCTGCGTCGGCCGTGGTGCCGTCGGGGTACGGCGCCGAGCACCCTCCGCGTGAAGGCTTGTGATTCGACGCGGCAGCCGCTGCAGGGCTGCATCGCGTTGAGGTCGGGCTGAATGGACTTCGACCTGCAATGGCTGCTGATCGGGCTGCCGGTGGCATTTGCATTCGGCTGGATCGCTTCGCGTTTCGACCTGCGGCAATTGCGACGTGAACGCACCGATGCGCCGCGGGCCTATTTCAAAGGGCTGAACCTGCTGCTCAACGAGCAGCCCGACAAGGCCATCGACGCCTTCATCGAAGCGGTTCAGAACGACCCCGACACCACCGAGTTGCACTTCGCGCTGGGTAGCCTGTTTCGGCGCCGTGGCGAATTCGAGCGTGCCGTTCGCGTGCACCAGCATCTGCTGGGCCGCTCGGACCTGAACAGCGGCGATCACGACCGCGCGCAGCGTGCGCTGGCACAAGACTACATGAAGGCCGGCATCTTCGACCGCGCCGAAGAAGCCTGGGCCACGCTGGAAGGCACCCCGTACGACACCGACGCGCGCCTGGCGCTGTTGTCGCTGCACGAACGATCGCGGGACTGGGAGCGCGCCAAGACAGTGGCCCAGCAGTTAGAGAAGGCAGGCAGCGGTTCGTTTGCCGCACGCATCGCGCACTACGACTGCGAACTGGGCGAGGAAGCCGACGCCGCAGGTCAAGCGCCCGCAGCCGAGCTGGCGCTGCAGCGCGCACTCGCTGCGGCTCCCCATGCGCCCCGCCCGTGGCTGCTGGCGGGTCGGCGGGCAATGGCCCATGGCGATGCCGATGGCGCCTTGGCTGCCTGGGACCGGCTGCGCGAAGAGCATCCGGCCACCTTCCTGCTGGTTGCTCGCGAGTACGCTGACGCCGCGCTGGCCGCCGGCCGGGTGCCGGATGCGCATGCGGTGCTGCGGGCGGCCTTGCACCGGCTGCCGGCGGTGGAACTGCTGCAGGCGCTGGGTCAGCTGGACGCGGCCGATGCACCCGACCGTTTGCCGCGGCTGCTGGCGCACCTGAAGGCGCATCCGACCCTGACCGCCGCGCAGATGCTGCTGGCGCTGCCGCAGTCGGCGCTGACCGCTGAGGCCTGGGCCGCGGTCGACGACGCGGTGGCGCGCGCGGCACGGCCGTTGCAGCGTTACCGCTGCGCGGCTTGTGGATTCGAGGCCCAACAGTACTTCTGGCAATGCCCCGGTTGCCTGACCTGGGACAGCTACCCGCCGCAGCGTCTGGACGCGCTGTAGCCACAACGCAAGCTCGGAATCAGATGCCGAGCCGGCTCTGCATCAGCGCCAGCACCTCGGCCCGACCCGGCACCTGTTTCTTGCCGCCGATGCTGCCCACCCGGCCGGTGCCGGTGACGCCCGAAAGCCCCGGTTCGTGGTCGCAGTAGATGCCCAGCGTGGGTCGCCCGAAAGCGGCTGCCAGGTGTGTGAATCCGGTGTCGAGACCGACCACCGCCTGCGCGCCAGCGAGCACACCGGCCATCTCGGACACCGCCAGGAACGGCGGCACATCGCCATCGCAACCGGCGGCGATCCGTTCGGCCAGGGTCTGCTCGTCTTCGCGACCCCATAGCACCAGCGGCATCCAGCCCCGCTCTTGCAGGTGGCGGCCGATGGCCACCCAATGGCGCTCGGGCCAGAGCTTTTCGGCGCGGCTCGCGTTCGGGATCAGCACCGCATACGGAACCCGCGGTGCCCAGCCACCCTGCGGTGCGCGCAGTCCGAAGTCGGGGGGCGAATCGGCTGTCACCGAGTAGCCCAGCTGCGAGGCGGCCAGCAGCCGGCAGCGCTGCACCGCATGCAGGGTGCGCGGTACCGCAGCCTTGAAACGGTAGGCCGAAGCAGCGATCGGCTCACGCATGCTGGCCCGGTCGTAACCCGCCACAGGCGCACCTGCCTGGCGCGCCCACACGGCGCTCTTGACGAGCCCCTGCAGGTCCAGCACCAAGTCGTAGCGGGCTCCTCGCAGCCGGTCGCGCAGGGCGCCCATCGCCTTCCAGGTGGCACCACTCCACAGCGAATGGCGCCATTTGCGCCAAGCCATCGGTAGCACCTCATCGACCCCGCGGTGCATCTGCGGAATGGCCGCAAAAGGCGCCTCCACCAGCCAGTCGATCCGGGCTTCGGGATGGTGCGCCAGGATGTCGTTGACCACGGGCGTGGCATGCACCACATCGCCCATCGACGAGGTTTTGACGATCAGGATGCGCACGGCGTGTGGATTGGAACTCGGTCGCGCTTCAACGGCGTTTGGCAGCCGCTGCCTGCTCGGCCACCAGCGCCGGATTGAACCGAGGATCGTTGTACATCTTGAATTGCCGGTAGACCTTGAAGTGCGCACGCCCTTCAGCCGCATCGCCCAGCAGCGCGTCCAGGCAGCTGGCCAGGTCGTCGCGTTGCTGTTGCAGGCGGGCCAGCTTGGCAGCGCTGGACGCGCGGTGCGCGTCGTCGACATCGCTGCGCCGGGTCTGAGCGGTCATCGCATGCGCTTTCAGCGACATGATCGACATGCGGTCGATCATGGCGCCGGCGGTTTCGCTGTTCAGCCGCGAGCCGCGGGGCACGATCGATGTGGGCGCGTCGCTGCGGGCAGAGTCCGCATCCACCAAGCCGAGTTCCACCAGCAGCCATTCGTCGATGCGTTCCGTGGCGTCGTTGCGTGCTTGGTTGTGGCCATCGATGGCGCGCTTGTTGGCGGCGATCTCGGCATCGGCCACCGTGGTGCGGCGCGCCAGGTCCTCTTCGGCCCACAGCAGACTGTTGAAGCGATGGTTGGCCTGGACCCAGTGCCACAGCCCTTCGTCGCTGGCCGAGTGGAGCTTCTTCGGCCAACCCCTGCTGACCAGCAGGCTGTCATGAAGGGCCACGATGCGGGCAGCCAGAGGCAGATGCAGGGGATCGGAAGTCATCGGGTCGGCAGGCAGAATGGATGTCGATTATCGATGCTGCCCTGCCGCCCCCGAAGCAGCTGCAACGACGCCCTCATTGCACAACCAAAGCCCACCCGCTCTTTGACTGCCGCTCCCGCCCGCCCTGGCCCGCTGATCGTTCGACTGCGCAACTGGGTCGGCGATGTCACCCTCGGCGTGCCGATGCTGCGGCGCCTGCACGACGCCGGCCATGCGCTGCAACTGGTGGGCAAGCACTGGGCGGTGGACCTGCTCGCGGGGCAGGGTTGGCCCGTGCATGTGCTGCCGGGAACCTGGCGGGAACGGGTGTCGCTGCTGCAGCGGTTGCGGGCCGATGCGATGGCTGCCGACCCCGACTTCGATCGCCGCATCAATGCCTTGTGCCTGCCATTCTCGTTTTCCAGCGCTCTGGAATTCAGGCTCGCCGGCCTGCGCGCGCTCGGCCATGCCCACGAGGGCCGCGGCCTGCTGCTGGCGCAGCGTTTGCCACGCCCCCGCGACGGGCACGAACTGGCTGTTTACTGGGGTCTCGGCGACGCGCTGTTGCAGCAGGCGGCACCCCTGCCAGGTGCCATCGGTCTGCAGATCGCCACCCGCCACCGACAAGCTGCCGCCGCATTGCGCGCCGAGCATGGGTTTGCCGCCGACTGCATCCATGTCTGCCCGTTTGCCGGCGGCACCTTCGCCAAGCAGGACAAGTCCTGGCCCGGGTTCAGCGCATTCGTGGCCGATCGTCTACCGGCTTTCGGGCGCGAGATCGTGGTCTGCCCCGGTCCCGGAGAAGAAGCCGCTGCACGCGCGCGTTACGGATCGGCCACCGTGTTGACCGGTGTCGGTCTGGGCACTTATGCCGCCCTGCTGGCGGACGCAGCCGTGATGGTCGCCAACGACACCGGGCCAGGCCATCTGGCGGCCGCAGTCGCTGCGCCGTTGGTCTCGGTGCTCGGCCCCACCGATGCCGCGCAGTGGGGGGCCTGGGGGCCGACCGTGCAAATCGTCCAGGGCCGCTCAGGCTGGCCGGATGCCGATGCGGTTGAGGCAGCGGTGGCGCGTGCGCTGCGCAACCGCGGCGACCGGGCCGCCACGTCACGCAGCTGATCGGCGCTGCACGGCCTGCCGCGCGCCTGCACCCCCCGCAGGGGCGGCCCCCAACAGGGTGCACTCGCAGAACACCGGCACGGGTGACAGACGGATCGAGGGTGGCTGGACAGAATTTGTTCCAGCCCGCAACCACAGCTGATCACCGCTTCTGGCGATCGGCAGCGCGGACTGAAACCTCAACTCAATCCCTGGAGCTCACCATGATTCGTCAACTCTTCGCCACCCTGCTCGCCGTGCTGGCGCTCAACGCCTTTGCCGCTGTCGATGTCAACCAGGCCACCCGCGCCGACCTCGAAACCGTCAAGGGCATCGGCCCCGGCTTGTCGGGCAAGATCATCGACGCCCGAAAAACCGGCGGCTTCAAGAACTGGGACGACCTGGTCGAGCGGGTCGGTGGCATCGGCCCCCGGAACGCCACCAAGTTGTCGCAGGGCGGGCTGACTGTCGCAGGCACCGGCTTCGACGCCACCAGCGCCGCGACGGCCGCAGCCAAGCCGGCCAAGACTCCGAAAGCCTCGACGGCGAAAGCGGTCAAGGGCGATGCGGGCAACCCGGCCGATGTGGCTTCAGGATCGGCAAGGGCCGGATCCAAGCCTGCGAAAGCGCCGAACTGAGCGTTGGCAATCCGCCGCCGCGAACGACCGAACTGTCACGAAGCGGCGGATCAAGCGGGCTCAGTGGCGGCCGTCGTGGCCGTCGTGGCGGTCGTGGCGGTCGTCGCGACGATCTTCTCGGCGGTCATAGCGGTCATGGCGGTCATGGCGGTCATGGCGGTCATGCTGACGCCAATCACGCCCGGGGCCGCGGCCCCGATACCAGTCATCGCGGACAAAGTAGACCGGTGTGATGCAAGCACCATAGCGCCCGCAATGCTTGCCCCAGTTCGTTTGATGACTGGGCGGCACCCACAGGTAGACCGGTTGCACCCACGGCGGTGCCGGCCGCCCCCTGACCACCAACGGCCGCTGCACGATCACCGGCTGCCGCGCCACCACGACCGGTTGCGGGTAGCGGCCGATGTCGATACGGCCGTAAACACCCGGCTGGACGATCTGCACCGAAACCCCGACATTCGCTGCCTGCGCGGCGGGCGCCGCGGCAGCCAGCGCAAGGACAGCGAACGCACCCAGCAGGGCAAGTGATGGCTTCATCTTCGGTCCAGGTCGTTGCACACCCCTCTCAAACGCAGCCATCGCGCGGTTGGATGTCCGGCCAGCCCGAACTTCACGCAGCTTTTCAGTGGTAAACAATCGTGGCCTTGCCGTCTTGCGCGGCATTGCGCCAGCGCCCCAGCGCTTCGTCGCACGGCCAGAAACGGGCTTCGTCGCCCAAGTCGATGTCGGCGGTGGCTTCGCGGCGGCGCAGTTTCAGGCGCACCGGCAAGCCCTGCACCAGGTCGCCGGCTTCGCTGGTCTCTCGGCGCGCCGGCCACAGTTGCAGCACATCGCCCAATGGCGGTGCGGTGCCGTCGACTTCGACCTCCAGATACCGCCCGAAGTGCGCTCGCGCTGCCGCCAGGTCCCACACCTGCGACACCGCCAGGCGCAAGCCGCCTGAAAAGCGGTCGGGCTGCAGCCGGCCCTGCACGATCAGCAGGCGGTCTTCGAGCGCCAGGTCGCGGCGCTCGGCAAACAGCTCGTCCGGCGCCACCGCCTCGATGGCTTCGCTGCCATCGTCGAGCTTGAAGATCAGCACCTTGCCGCGCTGGCCATTGACACTGCGCGGGTCGGTGACGATGCCGGCCAGCAGTTGCGGCTCACGGCTGTCTACCAGATCGGCAATCTCGGTGCGCACAAAGCGCCGCACCTCGTCGCGACAGGCATCGAAGAGGTGGCCGGACAGGTAGAAGCCGAGTGCCGACTTTTCCTGCACCAGGCGTTCCCGCACATCCCAGGCCGCACCCACCAACAATGCCGGCTCTTGCGTGCTGCTGCCGTGGGCATCGCCGAAATCGAACAAGCCGCCCTGCATGGCATTCGCTTCCTGCGTCTCGGCCCAGTCGAACGCCAGGCCGACGCTGGCCAGCAACGACGCCCGATCGGCCGGTGTGCCGGTGGCATGGACAGGAGCGAGACGGTCGAAGGCCCCGGCCTTGACCAATGCTTCGACCGCGCGTTTGTTGACCGCCTTGCGGTCGACCCGGGCGCAGAAGTCGAACAGGCTGCGGAACGGCCCGCCACCGGCGCCTTCCTTGGCACCCTCGCCCTCTCGCGCAGCGACGATCGCCTCGACCGCGCCCTGCCCGCTGCCCTTGATGGCGGCCAGCCCGTAACGCACGCTGCGGTCGCTGATCGGCTCGAAGCGGCTGACGCCTCGGTTGATGTCGGGCGGCTCGAACGCGATGTCGAACTGCTTGGCGTCGTTCAGCAGCACCTTCAACTTGTCGGTGTTGTCGGCCTCGACCGTCATGTTGGCGGCATAGAACTCGGCTGTGCAATGCACCTTGAGCCAGGCGGTGTGGTGCGCCAGCAAGGCATAGGCCGCGGCATGGCTCTTGTTGAAGCCATAGCCCGCGAACTTCTCCATCAGGTCGAAGACTTCGTCGGCCTTTGCTGCGCCGATGCCCTGCCGTCCCGCGCCGTCGCGGAAGATGGCGCGCTGGGTGGCCATCTCTTCGGCCTTCTTCTTGCCCATCGCGCGGCGCAACAGGTCGGCACCGCCCAGGGTGTAGCCGCCCAGCAGCTGCGCCGCCTGCATCACCTGCTCCTGGTAGACCATCACGCCGTAGGTTTCGCCGAGCACGGTCTCCAGCAGCGGGTGCGGATAGACCACGGCCTCGCGGCCGTGCTTGCGAGCGCAGAAGCTCGGGATGTTTTCCATCGGACCGGGCCGGTACATAGCCACCAGTGCGATCAGGTCCTCGAAACGGCTCGGCCGCGCGTCGCGCAACATGCCCTGCATGCCGCGGCTCTCGAACTGAAACACCGCTTCGGTGCGGCCGTCGGCAAACAACTTGTAGACCCGCGGGTCGGTCAGCGGCAGGGTTTCGTAGTCGAAAGCTTCGCGACCCGGGCGCCGCGCCCGCACGAAGTCTTTGGCCAGCTCCAGGATCGTCAGCGTGGCCAGCCCCAGGAAGTCGAACTTGACGAGGCCGATGGCTTCGACATCGTCCTTGTCGTACTGGCTGACCGCACTGTCGCTGCCCGGCGGCTGGTACAGCGGGCAGAAGTCGGTGATCTTGCCGGGCGCGATCAGCACCCCGCCGGCATGCATGCCGATGTTGCGGACGAGTCCTTCCACCCGCGTGGCCAGGCTCAGCAACTCAGCCACTTCTTCTTCGGCGGCTTCGCGCTGTTCCAGCTCGGGCACTTCCTTCCTGACATAGATCAGCCCGGGGTCGGGCTGCTCGGGTGGTTTCGGCAACGGCGCCAGTGTGTAGGTCTTGCCGGGCAGCCCCGGCACCAGCTTGGCGACGCTGTCCACATGGCCGTAGCCCATGCCCAACACACGGCCCACGTCGCGCAGCGCAGCCTTGCTGGCCATGGTGCCGAAGGTGACGATCTGGCTGACCGCGTCTCGCCCGTATTTCTCCTTCACGTAATCGATCACGCGGTCGCGGTTGGCCTGGCAGAAATCGATGTCGAAGTCGGGCATCGACACCCGCTCGGGGTTCAGAAAACGCTCGAACAGCAGCTGGTATTGCAACGGGTCCAGGTCGGTGATGAAGAGCGAATAAGCCACCAGCGAGCCGGCTCCCGAGCCCCGCCCCGGCCCCACGGGGCAGCCGTTGTTCTTGGCCCAGACGATGAAGTCCGAGACGATCAGGAAGTAGCCCGGGAAGTCCATCGAGACGATGGTGTCGAGCTCGAAATGGAGCCGCTCTCGATAGCGGGGCGCTTCGGCTTCGCGCCGCGCAGCGTCGGGGTACAGCGCCAGCAGGCGGCGCTCCAGACCGGCTTCCGATTGCTGCCTGAAGTAGGTTGCGATCGGCAAGCCATCCGGGGTCGGAAACGCCGGCAGCTGCGGTTTGCCCAGCACCAGTTGCAGGTTGCAGCGCTGCGCGATCTGCACGGTGTTGGCGAGTGCCGATGGCACATCGGCAAACAGCGCCTGCATCTGCGCGGCGGTCTTGAAATGCTGCTCGGCCGTGAAGCGCCGCACGCGGCGCGGGTTGGCCAGGGTTTCGCCATCGGCCACGCAAACCCGGGCTTCGTGGGCGTCGAAATCGGCGGCTTCCAGAAACTGCACCGGGTGCGTGGCCACCACCGGCAGGGCCAATCGCGAGGCCAGCACCACCGCGGCCCGTACATGCGCTTCGTTCGTCGGCAGGCCGGCGCGATGCAACTCCAGATAGAAACGATCGGGAAACAATGCCGACAAGCCCTGCGCCAGCAACGAGGCGCGTTCGTTGTCGCCCGCCAGCAGCGCACTGCCGACCACACCGCTGTCGGCGCCCGACAGCACGATCAAACCCTGCCCGCTTTCCGCCAGCCACGACCACTTGATCCACGATTGCGAGCGCTGTGCGTTCTCGACCCAACCGCGCGCGATCAGCCGACACAGGTTCAGGTAGCCCGCTTGGTTCTGCGCCAGCAGCACGAGGCGGCTCGGTTGCTTGTCTGCTCCGGCCGCTGCTTGCAACGCATCCGGCAGATCGGCCGCGCCCTGCAGCGGCTCCATATAGACATCGGCGCCGATGATCGGCTTGACCCCGGCCTTGCGGCATGCGCTGTAGAACTTGACGGTGCCGAAGAGGTTGCCGAGATCGGTGATGGCCAGCGCCGGCTGGCCATCGGCGCGGGCGGCGGCGGCAGCCGCGTCGATGCGCAACATGCCGTCGACCACCGAGTACTCGGTGTGGGTGCGAAGGTGGACGAAGGGGATGGGAGCGACAGACATGCGCCGATTATCGGACGCGGCTTTTGCGGCGAACGCCATCCACGGCTGCCTAGAATCGCGCCCGTGTCGTCGGTGCAGGTGATTGCGGGCTATCTTTTTGTCGATCTGGCCGACTGCCCGGTGCTTCGCAACCGGCTACAGCAGCGTGCGGCCTGCAAAGGGCTCAAGGGCACGGTGTTGATCGCATCCGAGGGCATCAACCTGAGTCTGGCAGGTGCCCCCGCTGCGGTCGACACCTGGCTTGCAGCGTTTCGATCGGACCCCCGCTTCACCATGTTGGCGGTTCATCGGCACAGCGCGGCTGCCCTGCCCTTCAAGCGCCTGCGGGTCAGGCTCAAAGCCGAGATCATCCGCATGGATCAACCTGGGATTCGGCCCAATGACCGACGCGCTCCTGCCGTCGGCCCGTCAACGCTGCAGCGCTGGCTGGACCGCGGGCATTGCGATGCCGGCCGCCAGGTGCTGCCGCTGGACACGCGCAACGCCTTCGAGGTCGATGCCGGCGCATTCAGCGGCGCGGTCGACTGGCGCCTGCAGCGTTTCGGCGACTTTCCCGCGGCGCTGGAATCGCACCGCGACAGTCTGCAAGGCAAGACCCATGCCCGGCTGCGGCATGCGCCGAGCGCGGGCGGCGATTCGGCGGGTGCTGCAGAGCCGGCCGGCACAGAAGCCGCTGCGCGCCATTGGCAGGGCCGCTGCTCCGTTTTCGACGAACGCATCACCGTCACCTGATGGCCTGGCTGCTGCGCGCCTTTGGCGTGATGTTGATGCTGACCGCATTGGTGATGGCGTTGTCGCGAGCGCCCGACCGGCCGGTGCAGACCTTGGTCGCGCGCTGGGCGCTTCCGCCATCGGATTTCGTCGATGTCAAGGGGCAGACGGTTCACATCCGTGACGAAGGCCCG
>JBBSPW010000031.1:0-25434 GCA_038258365.1 Burkholderiales bacterium
AGCGCGCAAGCGGTCGCGCGCGACCTGCACTTCTGCGGCCGGACGGTTCAGCTGTGTCGCCAAGCGCGTACCGATCCCCATTCCCATCAGCGTGTCCGAATGCGCCTGCACCACTTGCATCGTGTGGGTGCAGATTGCCCGAGCCGCTTCACTGGGTTCATGGCACAAGGCTTGCGCGGAGAGCAACGACGGCACAGTGGAGGCCGCTTCGATGCCGACCACGTCGACCAGCAGCAACATCTGCAGGTAGGGCGGCAGGTCGCCGGGCATCCGCGCCTGCGCCCTGCCAGCGAGCCATCCGGTGTGGAGGGTGCTGTGTCGCGTACCCGCCAACCCGCCCAGCACTTGGGTTTTCGATGCGGGGTCGACGCCGTACAGCGAAAGCCAGGCGGCTGCGTTGTCGGGCTCCACGGTGGCCCAAGCCCGCGCCAGCGCAATGCAGGTCGGATCGTTGACCTGCGCACCGCACCGCCCGAAGGCGGTTGCCAGCACAGCGCCCTCGCGGCTCTGCACGGCCTGCGCAAACAAGGCCGCCGCGCGGTTGGCGACGCCATCGGCACCGACCGGTGGCTCAGCGCCGAGCAGCAGCGCCGCCGCGCGGTCGGCCGGCGAACCGGCCTGCAACGCCGCCAACAAACGCGGCCATGCGGCTTCGACCGCAGCGCCGAGCAGCGGCGACGGCGGTGCAGCGATGGCCTCCGACGCAGCGTATTCCGCGCCCACTGGGAGCGGAATGCGACCCACGCCGCACAGGTCGACCACGCGTTCTTCGGCAGACGCCGGCTGCTGTGTGGGGCCGGCCAGGACGGCAGGCGGCGCTGTTGACACCTGCGCTGGCTGGCGAGCGGTTGATTCGATGGCCGGTACAGCCGATGCCGCACTTGGCGCCGCAGCAGCAACCCATGCCGGCGATGCGGCCCGCATGGCGGCAGCGCCGACCGGCGCGCCCGAAGGGGCAGCAGGGGCCGCCTCCAGCAGCCACACTGCAAGCCCGGTCAACACCAGTCCGCTGCCCACCCAGAGCAGCCGTCGATCGATCTTCATGCCGGCGCCGCGTGCAGCGCCCCGCCACACGACGGCATCAGGCGTTGCGGGCTCACCGTGCGCCTCCAGCCTTGCGGGACTTATTCTGAAGCAGGCGCCCGACCTCGCCCAACTGCCAGCCGCTTTCAACCACCTGTCGAAACTGGGCAACCGACTTGCAACCGCGCGGTTCGTTCTCGTCGAACGGCGTGTCCCAGTGGCGATCCAGTTCGTTCCGGCGCGCGCGCTGGGCCTCGATTTCCGCCGCAGGGCGCTGCAGGAAGCGGGACAGCGCAACCGCCATCGACATGCCCGTCAAAGTGTCCGAGTGGTCGCGCATCACTTCCATCAATCGCTGGCAAGCGGCGCGCCGGTTGTCGCTTTCGGCGGTGGCGGTCTTGCACAGTGCGGATACCGGTTGCATCCCTGGCACCAACGCCGCGAAGCCCACGCCCAACGCCTGCACCGTCAACTCCATCCCCACGTAAGCCGCCACGTCAGCAGGCATGCCCGCCTGCACCTGGGCCGGCAGCCAACCAGCGTGCGACTGGTGGCGGGTGCTGTTCAAAAGCCCGCGCAGCACCTCGTCGCGTGCCGACGGATCGGCCCCCTCCAGCGCCAGCCATGCCGCCGCGTTGTTCGGCTCGCGGGCGATCCAGGCTCTGGCGATCGGTGCACAGGCGGAGCCCGGCGTCCAGCCGGCGCAGGTATTGGCAGCGGCTGCGAGCACAGCCGTCTCGGGCGATTGACGTGCCAAGGCGAACAGCTGCGCCGGCAACTCCGCAAGGGCGAGCGGGGAAGTGGGCGGCTGCCAGGCTTGCAGCACCGCCGCTGCTGCCTGGTCCGCGGCGCTGCCCGATCGCAGCGCCGCAAAAAGCCGCGGCCGTGCCGCGTCGATCGCATCCGATAGCAGCGGAATCGGCCGCGCTTGCAAGCCATCGAGCGTGATCTGGTCGAAGTCGGCAGGCACCGTCATGCGGCCCACGCCGCAGAACTCGACCACCCGCGTTGGTGGCGCCGCAGAGCCTGCGGATGCAGCGACCTCGGCGGAAGGCGCGGCCGGCTGCAGCACGGCCGACTCACGCCTTGGGGCCGAAGCTGCCAGACGCGGCGGCGACTGGATGGCAGCCAGGACGGGCGCCGTGTCCGCCGATGCAGCCGGTGCGGCCGCCGCAGGTGCAGGCGCTGTTTCGGCCGGGTCGGACCGCAGCCAGGCCATCACTGCCACCAGCAGCAACGCCACCCCCACCGCAACCGAGCCCACAGGCGTAGGCTTCACGAAGCCTCCGGCACGATCGCTGCCCGCACCGCCGCCACTTGCCGCCGCGACACCGACAGCCATTCATCGATCGGCGCCACCCGAACGGCCCAGCCGTCGCTGTCGCTGTTGCCGCTGTTGCCGCTGTTGCCGCTACCACTGCCGCTGCTACCGTCCTTGCGCAGCGCCAGCGCACGAATCGCATGCCGCGCCACCAGCGCGTTGCGGTGCACGCGGATGAAGGCCTGCCCCCCTCCCATCTGGCCAACCAGCCGCGGCTCCAGTTCGGCCAGCGACTCGTCCAGCACATGGCTGTGCGCAGCGGTGCGCAGCGTGACGTACTTCAACTCGGCCTTGAGGTACAGCACTTCGGCCAGCGGAATGCGCAACACGCGGCCGCGGTCGCTGACCACCAGCACCGGTTCACCGTCAGTCGCCAGCGGCATGCGGGCTGATGCAGCCATTCGCGCCTGCACGCGCTGAAGTGCGGCCAGCAAACGCTCGCGCCGCACCGGCTTGGTGAGGTAGTCGACCGCATCCAGCTCGAAGGCGTGCAGTGCATGTTCGGCATGCGCAGTGACGAAGATCACCGCCGGTGGATTCCGCAGCGCGCGCAGCTGCGCAGCCAGCCGCAAACCGGCATGGGCACCGACGCCGGGCATGCGGATGTCCAGCAGCACCACATCCACCAAGGCCTCGGCGTCGGCTGTGCGCAGAAAAGCGGCAGCCTGCTCTGCATCGGCCGCCTCGCCCACCACCACCGGCGGAGGGTCCAGGCCGGCAGCGACATCGCCGACCAGGGTGCGCAAGCGCAACCGCGCCAGGGCTTCGTCGTCGACGATCAGAAGCCTCATCGACGGCAGCCGGTCGGGTTCACGGCGCCGGCAGCACGATTCGCGCATGAAAGCGGTCGGCCGCGCCGCCCGTGCCCGCTTCGCGCCACACATCGCATTCGGCCTGCAAGTCGTGCAACAGCCGCAGCCGCTCGCGCAGGTTGTGCAAGGCCATGCCGTGGCCTGCGCCCGCTGGCGAGGCATCGCCGTCGTTGGCATCCGGCAAGGTGTTAACCACCTCCACCACCACCTGCCCGCGCCGCAGGTCGGCGCGGATGCTGATGCGCCCACCCCCGCTCGCGGGCTCCACCCCGTGGCGCACCGCGTTCTCGACCAGCGGCTGCAGCACCAACGGCGGCACGCGCGCGGCATGCACCTGCGGATCGATCTGCCAGCGCACGGTCAGCCGCTCGCCGAAGCGCAGTTCTTCGATCGCCAGATAGCGCTGCGCCAGGTCGATCTCTTCGGCCAGGCTGACCGATGCGCCCACCTCGGCCAGCGCCACACGAAAGAGTTGCGCCAGGTCCTCCAGCACTGCTTCGGCGCGCACGGGGTCGACGCGCACCAGCGCCAGCGCCGTGTTCAAGGCGTTGAAGAGAAAGTGCGGGCGGATGCGCGACTGCAATTCGTCGAGCCGCGCCCTGGCGGTTGCGGGGTGCCACAAGCGCGCCCGCAGGTCCAGCCAGGCCCACAGCAGCGCAGCCAAAGCGGCGCCTGCCAGCAACACGGCGGCCACGCGCCCCAAGGCAAAGCTGCCGGCGAGACCTGCCCACCACAGCGGCAGCCAGACCAGCCCCGCCGCGGTTGCGCCCAGCAGCAACACGATGCCGGCGCGAGCCGACGGGCTTCGGTGCCGCAGCGGGGCCTGCAAACCGCACACCGACACCAGCCACATCAGCGTGGCCGCCACGCCGCCGAAGGCCAGCGCAGCCTGCCGCGCGGCCCACTCGCCGACCGTGGCCGCATCGGCCAGCGCCACGATCGCCAACACCACCTGCACCAGCAGCAGCGCCCGCAACGCCAGGGCCGGATGGCAGACATCGAAAGCCGCCGCGGCCTGCGCCTGCAAGCGCGCGCGCTCGTCGGCCAGCGGGTCGAAGCGGGATGTCGCAGCCGCCGTCGAGGCACCCTTGGCAAACGCGGCAAGACCCGTGCTCGGATCGTCAGCGGTCAGCGCCGTGTCGGGCCACTGGCTGGGGGGCCGGGTCAGCTCCGATGGCTGCTCGGTGGCATGGGTGCCGGCTGGTCTCATCGGTTGGACAGTGCGGGGGGCGCCCGCGGCGGCTTCTGGGACGGGCGCGATGGAGGTCGCGCCGGATAATACGCAGCCACTGTCCAACCACAGCCATGCCCAACCCGACCTTGCCCCCGACCTCTGCGTCTGTGTCCGATTCGACCCCCGCGCCTGCCCCGGCATCGAAGGCCGCCAGCGACCCGCTCGCCAACAAGGCACAGGCCTGGTCGGCGCTGTTCTCCGAGCCGATGAGCGAACTGGTGCAGCGCTACACCGCCAGTGTCGGCTTCGATCGCCGCTTGTGGCGCGCCGACATCGCCGGCAGCCTGGCGCATGCGCAGATGCTGGCCGCCCAGGGCATCGTCAGCGCCACCGACCTGGCCGACATCCAGCGCGGGCTGCAGCAGGTCAGCGAAGAGATCGAGTCCGGCCGTTTCGACTGGCGGCTGGAGCTGGAAGACGTGCACCTGAACATCGAAGCCCGTCTGACCGCGCTGGTGGGCGATGCCGGCAAGCGCCTGCACACCGGTCGCAGCCGCAACGACCAGGTCGCGACCGACCTGCGGCTGTGGCTGCGCGGCGAGATCGACCGATTGGCACTGCTGTTGTCAGCGATGCAGCTGGCCTTGGTGAATCTGGCAGCCGAGCACAGCGACACGGTGATGCCCGGCTACACCCACATGCAGGTGGCGCAGCCGGTCAGCTTCGGCCACCACTTGCTGGCCTATGTGGAGATGTTCGCGCGCGATGCCGAACGGCTGGCCGATGTGCGCCGCCGCACCAACCGACTGCCGCTGGGTGCCGCAGCGCTGGCGGGCACCAGCTTCGCGCTGGACCGCGAGCAGGTGGCATGCAGTCTGGGTTTCGAAGGCATTTGCCAGAACAGCCTGGACGCCGTGAGCGACCGCGATTTCGCGATCGAGTTCACCGCCTGTGCGGCGCTGGCGATGGTGCATGTGTCGCGCCTGGCCGAAGAGATCGTGCTGTGGATGAACCAGAACTTCGGCTTCATCGATCTGGCCGACCGCTATTGCACCGGCTCGTCGATCATGCCGCAGAAGCGCAACCCCGATGTAGCCGAACTGGCGCGCGGCAAGAGTGGCCGCGTGGTCGGCCACCTGATGGGTTTGCTGACCCTGATGAAGGGACAGCCGCTGACCTACAACAAGGACAACCAGGAAGACAAGGAGCCGCTGTTCGACACCGTCGACACGCTGGCCGACACCCTGCGGATCATGGCCGAGATGGTCGGTGGCATCGCGGTCGACAAAGCCGCGATGGAACGCGCAGCGAGAAAGGGCTATGCCACCGCCACCGACTTGGCGGACTACCTGGTGAAGCGGGGATTGCCGTTTCGCGACGCGCACGAGACCGTGGCCCATGCGGTCAAGTCGGCGATGGCGCGCGGGGTCGACCTGTCGGAGTTGTCGCTGGCCGAGTTGCAGGCACTGCATCCCTCCATCGATGCCGATGTGCATGGCGTGCTGAGCCTGCAGGGCTCGCTGCAGGCGCGCCAGCTCACCGGTGGCACCGCGCCGTCGCAGGTGCAATTGCAGGTGGCGCGACACCGCGCGCGACTCACTGCAGTGCAGCAAGACGCCGCCCCGGTCTGACCGCGGCCCCCGTCGCTGCCCACAGGCCCACCGACGCGTTCCGCATGCCGACCCCGCCGCACCGGCGCTGGATCGCGCACCTGGACATGGACGCGTTCTATGCGTCGGTGGAGTTGCTGCGCTACCCGGAGCTGATCGGCGAAGCGGTGGTGATCGGCGGCGGCCGGCGCCACCAACCCGTGCGGCTGCCCGACGGCACCCACCGCTTCACGCGGCTGGCGGGTTATGCCGGGCGGGGCGTGGTCACCACCGCCACCTATGCCGCGCGCGACTACGGCGTGCACTCGGGCATGGGCATGATGAAAGCCGCGGCGCGCGCGCCGCATGCGGTGCTGCTGCCCACCGACTTCGAAAGCTACCGCGCTGCATCGCGACGGTTCAAGGCCGCGGTCGCAGAGGTGGCGCCGCTGATCGAAGACCGCGGCATCGACGAGATCTACATCGACCTGAGCGATGTCCCGGGCGCGCAAGACAGCGTCGGCCATGACCCGTTCGGCGGGGTGCGCGCGGTGGCACAGGAGATCCGCAACAGCGTGCGCCGCAGCACCGGGCTCGGCTGCTCGATCGGCGTCACCCCCAACAAGCTGCTGGCCAAGATCGCCAGCGAACTCGACAAACCCGACGGCCTGACCGTGATCACCCATGACGACCTGCCGGCACGCGTCTGGCCGCTGTCGGTGCGGCGCATCAACGGCATCGGGCCGAAGGCTGCCGACCGTTTGTTGGCCCTCGGCATGGCCACCGTCGGCGACCTGGCCGCAAGCGATCGCGAGTCGTTGACAGCGCAGTTCGGCCGCAGCTACGGCCGCTGGTTGCACGATGCGGCACGAGGCGTGGACGACCGGCCGGTCAGCACCCGCAGCGAGCCGGTGTCGATGAGCCGGGAAACCACCTTCGACCGCGATCTGCACCCGGTGGCAGACCGCGCCGAGTTGAGCCGCGTCTTCACCGCGCTGGCGCTGCAGGTGGCCAACGACCTGCAGCGCAAGGGCTATGCCGGCCGCACGATCGGCATCAAGCTGCGCTTCGACGACTTTCGCACGGTGACCCGAGACCTGACTTTGCCCCGCGCGGTAGCGGATGGAGCTTCGATACGGCGCGCCGCGGGTCTGTGCCTGAAGCGGGTCGATCTGCATCGCCGCTTGCGGTTGCTGGGCGTGCGGGCCGGGGCGCTCGAACGGGTCTGACGCGACGCTGCCGGTTGCAGGGTTGAGAAATGGCGCGTCAACCATCGGCACAAGCGGTGCGTTGATGTCCTACAGGCGCGGCCGGCCCTTGCTGAGTCCGCATTTGTTCCGGGGCTGAAACACTTCAGCCTCATCACCAAGATCAGGAGCCACCACCATGAAATTCTCGAAGCTTGCATTGAGCGCTGTTGGCGCATCGCTTGTGATGTTTGCCAGCGCACCGGCTTTCGCCGCTGCACATGCCGGCAAGCCGATGGCTGCGGATACCGCTGCCAGCACCACCCGTTCCGAAGTCAAGCAGGATGCCAAGGCAGCGAACGCCGCAGGAACCGCGGTGCCAGTCGGCGAACCCAGCGTGAAGGGCCAAGCCAAGGGCATGGCCGTGAAAAAGGGCAATGGCGACACCACTCGCGCCGAGGTCAAGCAGGAAGTCAGGGCCGCCAAAGCAAGTGGCGAGACCGTGCCGGCCGGCGAAAAGATCACCCCGCTGCCCGGTGCGAAGCAAGCCCCTGGTGGCATGGCCAGCACGGAGACCCGCGCCGAAGTGAAGATGGAAACCAAGGACGCCAAGGCGATGGGCAAGGAAGTTCCGGCTGGAGAGGCCACTTCCAAGGCTCAGCAGAAAGGCATGAAGCAGTAAAGTCCGTTGCAGTCGTTGCGTGCGACGACTCAACTCGAAGCGCGCCGGGTGGCAACACCTGGCGCGCTTTTTTTCAGTCATCCTGTGATAGGAGGCGCGTCTCGATCGAACAAGCCCGAAGCCTTGTCCGGAGGTGGGTAGCATGCCGGCTTCTGGAGGGCCTGCATGACCGTCATCACCGACATCGAAGACCTGCGCCGCTTGGCAAAAAGGCGGGTGCCGCGCATGTTCTACGACTATGCCGACAGTGGCGCATGGACCGAGAGCACCTACCGCGCCAACCAGAGCGATTTCTCGAAGATCAAGTTGCGTCAGCGCGTGGCGGTCGACATGGACAACCGCAGTCTGCGCACCACCATGGCGGGCGCCGATGTGGCGATGCCGGTGGCCATCGCTCCCACGGGTTTGACCGGCATGCAGCATGCCGATGGCGAGATCCTCGGGGCCAAGGCCGCTCTGGCTTTCGGCGTTCCGTTCACCTTGTCGACGATGAGCATCTGCTCGATCGAAGACATTGCAGCGGCCACCGGTGCGCCCTTCTGGTTTCAGCTGTACTGGATGCGCGACCGCGATTTCATGGAGCGGTTGATGGACCGCGCCAAAGCTGCCAACTGCTCGGCGCTGGTGTTGACACTGGACCTGCAGGTGCTGGGACAACGCCACAAGGATCTGAAGAACGGCATGACCGCGCCGCCCAGGCCGACCCTGGCCAACATCCTCAACCTGATGACGAAGCCGCGCTGGTGTCTGGGCATGGCGGGCACGCGCCGGCATGGCTTCGGCAACCTGATCGGCCATGCCAAGGGCGTCAGTGACATGACGAGCCTGGGCGCCTGGACCCGCGAGCAGTTCGACCCGAAGCTGGACTGGGGCGATGTCGAGTGGATCAAGAAGCGCTGGGGCGGGCGCTTGATCCTGAAAGGCATCATGGATGTGGAAGACGCCCGCCTGGCTGCCGACAGTGGCGCCGATGCGATGGTGGTTTCGAACCATGGCGGAAGACAGCTCGACGGCGCGCAATCGAGCATCGAAGCCCTGCCAGCGATCGTCGATGCGGTGGGGTCGCGCATCGAAGTCCACCTGGACAGCGGCATCCGCTCGGGCCAGGACGTGCTGAAAGCGATCGCACTCGGCGCCAAAGGCACCTACATCGGCCGCGCCTTTCTCTACGGCCTGGGCGCGATGGGCCAAGCCGGCGTCACCAAGGCGCTTGAGATCATCCACAAGGAACTCGACATCACGATGGCCTTCTGCGGCCACACCGACATCCGCAACGTGGACCGAACGATCCTCGTGAAGCGATAGCCGGCCCGGCGCTGCAAACTCAGTGGCGATAGCAAAGCGCCTGACGCAACTGACGCAAGGCGAAATCGCAAGCAATCGCGCCATCGACGGCGATCGTGCGCGAGCGAAGCGCAGCGAACCCACCAAGTAGAGCCGCGGATCTGGCTTCGCCAGGCCGCAGGCGAACGCCCCCTCGGGGGGCAGCGACGGTCAGGGAGCGTGGGGGCCGAACTTCGCGACCGTCAGGGAGCGTGGGGGCTCAACTGCTCGACCGTCAGTGAGCGTGGGGGCCGAAATTTAATTTGAAGGCGATCATGGCCCGTAGCTTGTTGGGCAGCACCGGCTTGATCAGCAGGTGGTAGTCGTGCACCTCGGCTTCCTCTTCATGGCCGCCCAAGGTACTGCCGGTGATCAGGATCGCCGGCAGGCGCTGTGCCGGCCAGCGCGCGCGCACGGATCTCAGGGCTTCGATGCCGGTACGCCCCTGCGGCAGCCGATAGTCCACCAGCAGCAAGTCGGGCGGCTCGGCACTGGAACTCGCCAGCCACTCGTCGACGGCTTGCACGGTGTCCATGGCCACCGTGCGCGCACCCCAGGCCTGCAGCAGCACCACCAAGCCTTCACGCACCGCGGCTTCGTCTTCCACCACCAGGATCAAGCGGCGCTGCAGCGTCAAGCCCAACGGCAACTTGACGGACCCCGGCAGCAGATCGTTGCTCACCCGCGGCGCCTTGCCCACCGGCACCTGCAGCTCGAACACACTGCCATGCCCGTTGCGTGATCGAACGCCGATCGGCGTACCCATGAGGGTGGCCAAGCGCTGCACGATCGCCAGACCCAGACCCAACCCCTTGCGCTGGTGCGCCTGTAAGGGGCGGTTCGTCTGCACCTGGTAGAACTCTTCGAAGATGCGCGGCAGGCTGGCTTCCGAGATGCCGATGCCACTGTCCCACACCTGCAGCAGCAGCTGGCCGCCACGCGGGCGGCAGCTCACGAGCACCCCACCGTCGTCGGTGTAGCGGATGGCGTTGCTGACCAGATTGCGCAGGATGCGTTCCAGCACCACCGGGTCGGCCTGCGCGGTGTGGCGGGCACCGCGAAACGACAGCATCAGCCCCTTCTCGAACGCCACCGGCTCGAAGTGCAGACGCAGCCTGGCGAACAGATCCTTCATCGACACCGGTTGCGGGTGGATGTCGACCCCGCCGGTGTCGATGCGGGTGATGTCCAGCAACTCACCGAACAGCCCTTCCAGCGCATCGACCGATTCGTTGATGCTGTTGACCAGCGACGACACCTCGGGGTCGTGGCTGCGCTGGCGCAAGGCTTCGGCGAACAAGCCCATCGCGTGCAGCGGCTGGCGCAGGTCGTGGCTGGCAGCGCCGAAGAACTGGGTCTTGGCGCGGCTGGCCGCCTCTGCGGTGCGGCGTGCCTCCTCGGCTATGCGGCGCGCAGCCTCGGCGGCGGCCATTTCCACGCGCAGCCGCTCGGCCAGCTCGTCGGTGCGGGCCTTGAGGGTGATCGCCTGGCCGAGTGCGGTGCCATAGGTGCGCGCCATCAGCGCTGTGATGCCGAACAGCAGGCACAGGATCAGCGCCAGCTGCGTGTTCCAACTTTGGCTGTAGTCGGTGGCGATGCGCAGGATGGTGGGGATCAGCACCAGGCTGATGAAGCTCAGGAACACCCACGCCTGGGTGGCCAGCAGTTGCACCGAGCCGAGGCAGTAGGTGTAGACGATCAGGATCAGCGAGACGCCGTGGTAGGGCGTGCCCAGACCCCAGAAAAGCCACACCGCCACGCCCCACATCGCCCCCTGCGCCAGCACCAGCACCATCCAGCTCAGGCGCCACTGTTGCAGCTTGGCAGCACTCGCATGGCGACGGCGCCTGAAGCGCAGCCAATGCAGCAGCCGCAGCAGCCACAGCAGCACCCCGAAAGCGAGCCAGGTGCGCAGCGCCTGGGGTGCGGCCAGGGGCCAGAAGATGGTGGCCATCAACACCAGCCCGACGGCATTGCCGGTCAGCGATGCCGGTGTCTGCACATACAGCGCGCGCAGGTGGTCCACCGAACCGCTTGCCGCGATCCGCTCGGCAACGCCACGAGCCGCGGGCAAGGGGGCTTCGGCGCCGGCCTCTTGCTGCAACGCAGTCATCAGCCAGGCGGCTTGCGGGGCGCGAAGAAGCCGCTCTGCCCCTGATTCATCTGGCTCACCGCCAGCACCGCCTGGGTGCGTGAGTTGACGCCGAGTGCGCGCAGCACCGCAGCCACATGGTCCTTGATGGTCTCGACCGACAGACTCATCTCGCGTGCGATCAGTTTGTTGGGCAAGCCCTTGAGCAGCAGCGACAGCACCTCGGCCTGGCGCGGGGTCAAGCCCACCTCGGCCAGCGAGGACGCCTGCTGATGCCCGTCCGGCCGCGCCGCGTTGCCCAGTGGCGCGCCCAACAGGAAGCCACTGTCGGTGCCTGCAAGCATCACCCCGGGAACGGTGTCGGAGCCGCCAGCCGCAGCGTCGCCGTCAAGCGGACGGCCGAAGGCCAGCCCCAGCATCGACGGCGGCACATACATGGAACCGGTCATCACCATCCGCAGGGCTTCGTGCAGTTCGGCATGCGACGAGCGCTTGGGCACGAACCCCATGGCACCGCTGTCGATGGCGCGGATCACATCGCTGGCGCGGTCAGAGGCCGACACCACCACCACCGGCACCGCGGGGTAGGCCGCTCGAAAATCGACCAGCACATCGAAGCCGTCGGCATCGCCCAACGACAGGTCCAGCAGCACCAGGTCGAAGTCGGAATCGGCTGCCAACGTGGCACGCGCCGCAGCAGCGCTGTCGACGCCGACCACGGTGGCATCGCTGCCGATGTTCTGCACCACCGCTTCCAGTGCCGACAGCACCAGTGGGTGGTCGTCTACCAGTAGCACCTTCATGTCGTCTCCTGCACTTTCGCTTCCACCCTGCGCTCTGCAAGCAGCCCGGGATTCTCCGTCCGGCCCTGCGCCCCGACGGTTCCCCCAGATGGGGGTGGCTGCAATGTTGCGTCCCTTGCGAAATCGATGGGGTCGATGGGGCCGATGTGGCCGATGCTCATGTGAAGCGCCGCGACACCGCTTCGGCCACGCACGCGGGCTTGGCCGAGCCTTCGAGTTCGATCGTGGCTTCGGTCACCAGTTGGGCACCGCCTTCGATCGGCTCGTAGCTCAGCAACTTGAAGCGGCCGCGGATCCGGCTGCCGACCCGCACCGGTGCCATGAAGCGCACCCGGTTCAAGCCGTAGTTGATGCCCATGCGCACATCGCCGATCGAGAAGCCGCTGTCGAACAACAGCGGCAGCAAGCTCAGGGTCAGAAACCCGTGCGCGACGGTGGCGCCAAACGGGCCGGCTGCGGCACGCGTCGGGTCGACATGGATCCACTGGTGGTCGCCGGTGGCATCGGCGAAACGGTCGATGCGAGACTGGTCCATCGTCAACCAGTCGCTGCAACCCAACTCCTGCCCGACCTGGTCGCGCAGGCCTTCGAGCCTTGCATGCGTGGTGATCTGATGCAGGGTGCCCTGACGGCCGCCCTGCGACGGGACATCGGTCTGTTCGTTGTGACGGGTCATTGCGCCCACTCCATCAAGGCTTGCCATTGCTGAAGATCGCGTTCGACCCGGCTCGGTGCCACATCCCACACCGTCAGGCCGTGCGCGGCCAATTGCACGTAGTTTTGGGTGTCGCGCAGCCACCCCACCACGGGCACCGACAAGGTGGCCAGGTAGTGCTGCAACTGCTCGTTGGCCCGTGTGTGTTCCCGAACCCGCATGCCCACCAGCCCCATCTTCAGGTCGGCGGCGCGACGGTGTTGGCGCAGCAGCTCGACAAAGGCATGCGTGGCCTGGATGTCGAAGAGGCTGGGCTGCAGGGGAATCAACACCCGGTCGGCAATCTTCAACACCGCGTCCAGCTTCTTGCCATGCAAACCGGCCGGAGTGTCCAGCACCACATGGGTAACACCCTTGGGCGGCCGCACCACCTGGTCGGCCTTGACATCCCAACCCAGAATCGGCGCCGGGCCGGCTCGGCGATCGGCGCTGTCGTTGGGGGTAGGAACTGCTGCCCCCGCCGGATGGCGCAGCATCAGCCATTGACGCGACGACTGCTGGCGATCGACATCGCCCAGCATCACACGGTGCCCCGCTGCGGCCAGCCCACCGGCCATGTTGGTGGCGACGGTGCTTTTGCCGACTCCGCCCTTCGGATTGGCCACGACGATCACGGGCATCGGTTTTCCTCCGCTGTGGGTGCGCCACCCTGCAGGCCTCCGACCGCGGCATGGCACTTGATGTTGTCGGGTATGGTACCGGCGGCCCCGACCTCGGGGCACCCCTCATGGCCGAGATCGTCGTCATTGCCGCCCATCCGCAACTGGAGCATTCGCGTGTCACCCGCGCGCTGATGCGCGCTGCCGCGTCGGCGGATTCCCGGGCGGGCGCACCCCGCATCGATGTGCGCGACCTCTACGCGCTGTACCCGGACCTGTATGTGGACGTGGCTGCCGAACAGGCCGCGCTGGTCGATGCGCGGCTGGTGGTGTGGCTGCATCCGATCCACTGGTATTCGATGACGCCGCTGATGAAGCTGTGGCTGGACGATGTGTTCGCCTTCGGCTGGGCATACGGCCCGGGTGGCCGGGCGCTGGCCGGCAAGGACCTGTGGCTGGCCGCGTCGACCGGCGGTCCCGAGGACTCTTACCGCCCCGACGGCCACAACCGCTACTTCTTCGATGCCTACCTGCATCCTTACGAGCAAACCGCAGCCCTGGTGGGCATGCGCTGGTTGCCACCGCTGTTGCTGCACGGCGCCCACCGCGCGGCGGACATCGAGATTGCCGGTCATGCGTCGCTGTTCGCGGAGCGGCTGTTGCAGTGGCCCGCCTGGCCGGAGATCGACGAGATGGAGCCCGCAGCCGACTGCGCCGTGCCGGCCGATTCGCGGCCGCAGGACTGAGCGCAACACCAGACCACGCACCGTCACGCAGTCCAGCATCCGCGACGCATGGAACACGAAACCGCCTGGCTGCAATCCAGCCTGATCTACCTGAGCGCAGCCGTGCTGGCGGTGCCGCTGGCGCGGCTTCTGGGGCTGGGATCGATCATCGGCTACCTGGTGGCCGGCATCGCAATCGGACCGTTCGGCCTGCGCTTGGTGACCGACCCGCAGTCGATGCTGCAGGTGGCCGAGTTCGGTGTGGTGCTGATGCTGTTTCTGGTGGGGTTGGAGCTGGAGCCGCGGCGCCTGTGGCAGCTGCGGCGGCCGATCTTCGGCTGGGGCAGCGCACAGCTGCTGGGCTCGGCGCTGCTGATCGGCGGGATGGCGGTGGCCGCCGGTGTCGACTGGCGGCTCGCGCTGGTGGCCGGGCTGGGATTGGGACTGAGCTCGACCGCGATCGGTTTGTCGGTGCTGGCCGAACGCAACCTGATGGGCACCACCGCGGGCCGCGGCGTGCTCAGCGTGGCACTGCTGCAGGACATCGCTGCGATTCCGATCCTGGCCATCGTGCCGCTGCTGGCGATGGGTGGTGCCGCATCCTCGGGCGCAGCGCAAGACCCCTGGATGGCGGCCGCAAAGGCCTTCGGCGTGATCCTCGCCATCGTCTTCGGCGGCCGTCTGCTGATTCGGCCGGCACTGCGCTGGATCGCTGGCAGCCGCACCCCCGAGATCTTCACCGCCGCCTCACTGCTGCTGGTGGTGGCAACCGCAGCGCTGATGCACAGCGTGGGTTTGTCGATGGCGCTCGGCGCCTTTCTGGCCGGCGTGCTGCTGGCGGAAAGCGAATACCGGCGCGAGCTGGAAACCGATCTGGAGCCGTTCAAAGGACTGCTGCTCGGCTTGTTCTTCATCGCGGTGGGCATGAGCATCGACTTCAAGGCCGTGCTGGCGCACCCCGGTGTGGTGGCGGCAGTCGTGGCGGGCTTCTTGGTGTTGAAAGCAGCGGTGCTGTGGGCCATGTCACGGTTGATGCCGGTGCCGGCTGGTGAACGACCCGTGTTCGTGATCCTGCTGGCGCAGGGGGGTGAGTTCGGCTTCGTCGTTTTCCAGTCGGCGCTGGGCGCGAATGTCATCAGCGCCGAAGCCTCGTCGCTGTTGATCGCTGCGGTGGCCTTGTCGATGGTGCTGACCCCGCTGCTGCTGCTGGCGGGCGACCGCTGGTCGGCTCGTCGTTCGCTTCAGCAGCCACTGCCCGAAGGCGTGGCCGAAATAGAAGACGAGCAGCACGCACCGATCATCATCTGCGGCTTCGGCCGCTACGGCCAGATCATCGGCCGCTTGCTGGCCGCCAACGGCCTGTCGGCCACGGTGCTGGACCACAGCGCCGAGCAGGTGCAACTGGTGCGCCGCTTCGGCTCGCCGGCGTTCTACGGCGATGCCACGCGGCTGGATTTGCTGCGCACCGCGGGCGCCGCCAAGGCGCGCGTGATCGTGGTCGCGATCGACGACGTGCAGCAGGGCTTGAAGGTGGTGGAAGTGGTGCAGGAACACTTCCAGCAAGCCACGATCGTCGCCCGCGCCCGCAACGCCACCCACTGGACCGAGTTGCACCGGCGCGGCGTGCAATACATCGAACGCGAAACCTTCGACGCGGCTCTGATGAGCGGGCGCAGCGTGCTGGAGGCGATGGGCATGGAGCGGCACACCGCCCGCAACCAGGCGCTGCGGTTTCGCAAGCACACGATCGACATGATGGTGCAGATGACGCCGCACCAGGGCGACCAGGGCAAGTTGATTTCGCTGGCGAAACAGGGGCGCTCGCAGCTGGAGCAGATGTGGGCGCGCGAGCGGGCCGAGCGCAAAGCGTCGGCGGCGCGGCGCGGGTGGCACCCGGACCTGCCGGCGGGCGACGTTCCGCCGCCGCGCAGCGACACCTGAAGGTGGATGGTGCGGCCGGCAGTGAGGTCGATTCGGGCAGGTCGGTGCCGACTGTATCTATCAATCGATCTCGATCAGGGTGGGGTTCACCGCGTCCACCTGCCCCTTGATGGCGCTGGGCGCTGCAAGGGTGCTGCGCTGCGCCCGCAGGGCACGACTTCGTTACCGATCCTGAATCGCGGGCCCCAGCATTCGCCGCGGGTCGACCCAGGCGTCGAAGTCTTCGGCGCGGATGCCGCCGATCCGCAACGCTGCCTCGCGCAGGCTCAGCCCTTCGTGGTGCGCATGGCGGGCGATCTTGCTGGCGCGGTCGTAGCCGATGTGCGGCGCCAGTGCCGTCACCAGCATCAGTGAGCGCGACAGCAGTTCCTGCGTGCGCTCGGTGTCGGCTTCGATGCCAGCGACGCAGTGGTCGGCAAAGCTGTGCATCGTGTCGGTCAGCAGCCGCAGACTGTCCAGCACGTCGAAGGCGATCAACGGTTTGTAGACATTCAATTCGAATTGCCCGGATGCCGCGGCCATGCCGATCGCCACGTCGTGGCCGATGACCTGCGCGCAAACCATCGTCAACACCTCCACCTGCGTCGGGTTGACCTTGCCCGGCATGATCGAGCTGCCGGGTTCGTTCTCCGGCAGCTTCAGCTCGCCGATCCCGGCCCGCGGGCCGCTGCCCATCAAGCGGATGTCGTTGCCGATTTTGTTGAGCGCAATCGCCAGGCTGCGCAGCCCGGCGTGCAACAGCACCAGGGCTTCGTGGCCCGCAAGCGCTGCGAATCGGTTGTCGGCCACCACAAAGGGCTCACCCAGCCGCTTTGCCAACAAACCCGCCACGCGTTCGCCGAACTCAGGATGGGTGTTGAGCCCGGTGCCGACCGCGGTGCCGCCGATCGCCAGTGCGCGCACGGGCGGCAGCGCCTGTTGCAGCGCGCGCTCGACGATCTGCAGTTGCGCGTCATAGCCACCGAACTCCTGCCCGAGCGTCACCGGCGTGGCGTCCTGCAGGTGGGTGCGGCCGATCTTCATCACCTCGGCCAGCGCTGCCGCCTGCGCCTGCAATGCGGCACGCAAGACGGCCAACGCTTCGAACAGGCCGCGCATTTGCAGCGCCACCGCCACATGCATGGCGGTCGGAAACACATCGTTGGACGACTGGCCCAGGTTGACATCGTCGTTCGGGTGCACCAAGCGCTGGGCACCCAGGCCGCCGCCGAGCGCCTGCGAAGCCAGATGGGCGACCACCTCGTTGACATTCATGTGGCTCTGCGTGCCGGAGCCGGTCTGCCACACCGACAGCGGAAACTGCTGGCCATGGTCACCAGCGGCGACTTGCGCGGCTGCAGCGGCGATCGCCGCTGCTTTGGCGGCATCGAGCAAACCCAGATCGGCGTTGACCTCGGCCGCGGCGCGCTTGATCTCTGCCAGCGCGCCAACGATCTCGGCCGGCATGCGCTGGTTGCCGATCGCAAAGAATCGGAGGCTGCGTTGCGTCTGCGCGCCCCACAACGCATCGGACGGCACTTCGATGGCACCGAAGCTGTCTGTTTCAGTGCGGGTTCGGGTGCGGTCGTGGATGGGTAGGGACTGGGCTTCTGAAGGTCGGTCGACACTCATCGCGGTCTCCTGCTCAGTGGTCGAACACGAGGCCGTCGCGCAGCGCCAGCGCACCGCTGCGGTCCATTTCCCGCACCAGCGATTCGGCGAATGCTTCGAGCGATCCGGCGGGCCGACCGATGCGCTGCCAGACTGCGCCGTAGAGCGAGCCGCTGCGCAACCAGGCCTGCAGTTGCGTCCAGCTCTGCTGCTGCTCGGCCAGCAGATGGAACTTGATCAGCGCCTTCATCGCATGGCGGGCATGGCGTTCGGGGTCGGCACGAAATCCGGCCAGGCGCTGGCGCGCCACCACCAGGGCTGCGGGCACGTCGTCGAACGGCGCGCCATGGCCCGGAATGGCCCAGCGCGCGTCCAGCGATTCGATCAGGTCCAGCACATCGGCCACATCATCGAAAGCGCGCTCGCCTTCAAGCTCAGGGAACACCACGCCGAAGCCGCGCTGCCAGAGTGCGTCGGCGGTGATTGCGATCCGCTGCGAAGGCTCGAACAGGATCACCGAATGCGGGTCATGACCGGGTGCAGCCAGCACCTGCCAATCGCGCCCGCCAACCGTCAGCACCCCACCCGGCTCAAGCTGAAAGTCGGGGCTGAACCGCTCACACCGCTGTCCCGTCGGGGCATAGCTCAATGCCACTTCGTCCCAATGCTGGACCGCTTGCCACTGGCCCGGCGGAATGCCGATGCGGCAGCCGAAGCTTCGTTGCAGCGCCGCATTGCCGCCGCAGTGGTCGGAATGCAGATGCGTGTTGACCACCGCGGCCAGTGGCCGCCCGTCCAGCGCCTGCCGCACCAGCGCCAGCGTTTGCGGCACATGGCCGAGATGGCCGGCGTCGACCAGCACATCGCCAGCCTCACCCGATCCGCCACGCAACAGCACGTTGTTCGACGACAACCAGCCACGCTCCAGCACGATGATCCCAGCGGGCAAACCGATACGGGGCGGGTGGGCGGCTGCGTTCGACATGGCGTCGATTCTGGCCGAGCAGGCAAGGGCATGCTGCGGATGGCTCGGCCCAGCTGGCGACAATCGAGCATGAACAAGGCCTTCACCCGCGAACCCGATGGCGATGCCGACGACACCGATGGCGACGACGACACCGGCCTGCCCCCGCTGCCGCCCGGCACCCGCAACTACCTGACACCCGCTGGCTACCGCCGACTGCGGGAGGAACTGATGACGCTGCTGGACGACGAGCGGCCGAAGATCGTCGAAGTCGTTTCCTGGGCTGCCAAGAACGGCGACCGATCCGAGAACGGCGACTATCTCTACGGCAAGAAGCGGCTGCGAGAGATCGACCGCCGCATCCGCTTCCTGACCAAGCGGCTGGACATCGCCGAAGTGGCCGATCCTTCGCTGCACCACGGCAACACGCAGGTCTTCTTCGGCGCCACCGTGACTTATGCCGATGCGCAAGGCACCGAGCGCACCGTGACCATCAAAGGCGTAGACGAGGCCGACAGTCTGGGCGGCGAGATCAGCTGGGTGTCACCGGTTGCCAGAGCGCTTTTGAAAGCGCACGAAGGTGATGAAGTCAGCCTGCAAACCCCCGCCGGCATCGAGCGGATCGAGATCGTGCGGGTGGCGTACCCCGCGCCTGCATCGGACAGCTGATCTGCCCCTGGCGCGGGCGAGTCCCGTCCTCGACCAGCGCCTAGCCCGCCTCGGCAGTTGCCGGCTGATTGAAGCGGTTGCGAGACACCCGCTGCACCACGGGTGAACGCCGCATCGCACGCAGCACATCGGCCAGGTGCACGCGGTCGCGCACGCTGACCAGCAAGCGCAGCTCGATCAGTTCGTCGGCCGGCTCCGGGTCCATGTCGATGTGGGTGATGTCGGCTTCCGCCGCACTGATTGCAGTCGCCAGCAACGCCAGCACGCCCTTGCCGTTGCGCACCAGCACATGGAGCGCGGTCTCGAAGCTGCGATCCAGCTCTTCGGCCCACGCCACCCGCATCCAGCGCTCGCTGTCGCGTTGGAACAAGCGCTTGCCCGTGGGGCAATCCGTGGTGTGCACCAGCAACCCCTCGCCCCGTCCCAGATAGCCGGTGATGGGGTCGCCGGGGATCGGCCGGCAGCAGGTGGCCAGCTGGATCGACGCACCCTCGCTGCCGTCGATGAACACCGTGCCCTGCGTGCCGACCCCGTCGTCTTGCGCATAGCGGCCCATCGTCAGCGTCACGGCATCGGGCGTGCTGCCGTGTTCGATCATCAGCCGGGCCATGCGCTTGGCGACGATGGTGGCGATCTTGCGACCGAGGCCGATGTCCACCATCAAGTCGGCGCGGCTCTTGTTGCCGCTCCAACGCGTGAGTTGTTGCCACAACGCCGTCGACACGCTGTCGGCGGGGTCCGTCGACGGCGGCTGCAAACCTTCTGCACGCAGCGACTGCAACAGCAACTTCTCGCCCAGCGCCAGCGACTCGTCGGCTTCCAGGTTCTTCAGATGGTGGCGGATCTTCGAGCGCGCACGCCCGGTGCGCACCATCGTCAACCAGGCGGGGTTGGGCCTGCCGCCTGGGGCAGTGATGATTTCCACCACATCGCCACTGCGCAACTCGGTGCGCAGCGCCACGGGTTCGTTGTTGACCCTGGCAGCCACCATGCGCTGGCCGACATCGGAGTGAATCGCATACGCGAAGTCGATCGTGGTGGCACCGCGCGGCAGGGCCAGGATCTTGTTCTGCGGAGTGAAGACATAAACCGCTTCAGGGTGCAGGTCGATCTTCACGTGCTCCAGGAATTCGGCCGCGTCGCGGGTTTCGTCCTGGATGTCGAGCAGGCTCTGCAACCAAATGCCCGACAGGCGCTGCGCGTCGGCCGCACTCGGCTGCCCCTTGGAGCCGGACTTGTCGCCTTCCTTGTAGATCCAGTGCGACGCAATGCCCTTCTCGGCCACCGCATGCATGCGCTCGGTGCGAATCTGAAACTCGACTGCGGTGCCGAGCGGGCTCACCAGCGTGGTGTGCAAACTCTGGTAGTTGTTGGGTTTGGGGATCGCGATGAAGTCCTTGAAGCGCCCCGGCACCGGCTTGTAGAGCTGGTGCAGCACCCCGAGCGCGGCATAGCACTCGCCGATCTCCGGCACCACGATCCGAAAGCCGAACACATCGTTGACCTGCGAGAAGCCGGCATGCTTTTCGCGCATCTTCAGGTAGATCGAATAGGTGGTCTTCTCGCGCCCCGAGACAGACACCTTGATGCGCCGTTTGGCGAAGGCCTGCTCCACTTCGCCCTGCACCCGGTCGACGATGTTGCGCCGATGACCGCGAGCCCGCGACAACGCCCGCGCCAGTGCTGCATGGCGCCAGGGGTGAATCATCTGGAAGCACAGATCCTGCAATTCGCGATAGGTCTGGTTCAGACCCAGCCGGTGGGCGATCGGGGCATAGATCTCGATCGTCTCGCGGGCGATGCGGCGGCGCTTGTCGGCCGCCATCGCCTGCAGGGTGCGCATGTTGTGCAGCCGGTCGGCGAGCTTGATCAGGATCACGCGCACATCGCGTGCCATCGCCAGCAGCATCTTGCGGAAGCTTTCGGCCTGGCCTTCTTCGCGGGTGCTGAAGTGAAGCTTGTCCAGCTTGGTCAGGCCATCCACCAACTCGGCGGTGGGTGCGCCGAACTGCTGCACCAACGCAGACTTGCTGATGCCCTGGTCTTCGATCGTGTCGTGCATCAGCGCGGCCATGATCGCCTGCGCGTCCAGCCGCCAATCGGCGCACAGGCCGGCCACTGCGATCGGGTGCGTGATGTAGGGCTGGCCGCTGGCGCGGAACTGACCCAGATGGGCCTCGTCAGCGAACTTGTAGGCCTCCCGCACCAAGCGGAGATCGGCCTTGGACAGATACGACAGCTTGTCGGCCAACTGAGCGTAGGTCTCGATTTCGACCGACGCAGTGACCGCGTCCCGCGCGGGTGGACCGCGCTGAAACCCCTGCAAGGCAGCAGGAATCAGGTCGACAGCCAGTGCACGCAATCCCATCCCTGGAATCTACCGTGCTTTGCAGGCGGTCTGCCCCCGGAGCGTCCCGCTCGGGGGGGTATGAGCGCGTCGACCCTTCAGGATCGGCGCAGCACTGTCATCGAATCAGACTGGGACTTTTCGCAGCATTTCGATGCCCACCTCGCCAGCAGCGATCTCGCGCAGCGCGGTCACGCCGGGCTTGTTGCGGGTTTCGATCTTGGCCGCATGGCCCTGGCTGAGCATGCGAGCGCGGTAGGTGGCGGCCAGCACCAGTTGAAAACGGTTCGGAATCTTGGCGAGGCAATCTTCGACGGTGATACGGGCCATGGTGTGCGTGTGTCCAGTGGAAAAGGAGAACGGCGAATGGGAAATCGCCGGCATTTGATTCGGCAAACCGAGGGCGACAAATCGAAGGTGACAAGCCGAATCAGACAAGGCCGAGCGCTGCAAAAACCTGGGAACGGTTGCGCTGCTGGGCTGCATACCTCAAACGCTGCGAATGCACGATCGTCTTCAGGTCGAAAAGCGCGGTTTCGAACAAGGCATTGATGATACAGAAGTCGAAGTGGCGGGCTTGCGCGACTTCAGCGCGCGCATTGGCCAGCCGTGCGGATATCGCCTCGGGCCGGTCTTCACCGCGGCGCGTCAGCCGCTGCGCCAGTTCGTCCCAGCTGGGTGGCAACACGAAGATCAGAACTGCATGCGCGAACAGCTTCTTGATCTGCAAGGCACCCTGCCAGTCGATTTCCAGCACCACATCCTGGCCGGCGGCCAGCAGCTCGGCGATCGCCGGGCGCGAGGTGCCATACAGGTTGCCATGCACTTCGGCCCACTCGACGAATTCGCCGCGATCGATCATGGCGCGGAAAACCTCGGTGTCGACGAACTCGTATTCCCGACCCGACAGTTCCTGCCCGCGCGGCGCACGGGTGGTGTGCGACACCGACACCGCCAGATGCGAGTCCAGCTCCAGCAGCGCCTTGACCAGGCTCGACTTGCCAGCACCGCTGGGAGCGGCGACGCAATACAAGTTGCCGGGTGCCGACACCGTTGCGGCGCTGTCATCGATTTGATTCATGTTGCGGCTCTGGCAAACTGATATTTGCTGCGCTGAAGAACGTCTTTGCCAGCGCGCTTCTCACGCTTGGTCAGCAGCCACGCCCGCGGGTTGATCTCGAGACGGTGCTGGTCGACGCCGCCTTCGGCAGCGCGCTCGAACTCGATGACCGTTTGGCCGTCGACCGAGGACGCAGACGTGACGCGGTAGGTCATGGTGCTTGGCTTGGCGCTGCCCTCTGTCCAGCGCAGTTCGTTGTTGCCCAGATCAAAGTTCATTCGCTCATACGAGTAGACGGTCTTGCCGGGGCCGTCATCGAAGACGTAGTACAGCGCCAGTTCATCGGGACCGTTGAAGGTGACTGTGACCTGGGTCTGCAAGGTCTCCAGTCGATCGGGCGTTTGATAGTCGGCGTAGGTGAGCGACCCGCGCCACGCACCGATCGCCGCCGTCAACAGTGCATTGGGCTTCGGGTCATACAGCGCCAGGGCCGGCTGTGCGACCAGTGCGCCGATGGCGAAGAGTGCGGTGCGCTTGTGCATGTGAACTCCCCAATCAGACCCGTCGGCTGTGGAGAATACCAACGCCGGGCGCGCGGCACAGGCGCAAGAAATCTTCGGCTCCGACACCCAAGCGCTTGTCACGATGGCGCACGATCGCCAGCCGGCGGGTGGCTTTCGGCAGCCGCGTTCGCACCTCGATCAGCAGACCCTGCGCCAGCGCGTCGGCTACCGCATGGCGCGACAAGAAGCCGAGCGCGGTGCCACTGCCCAGCAGCCGCACGATGGTTTCGGGACTGCCGATCTCGAACGCCACATCGGGCGAGCCCACGTGTTCGACCAGCCAGCGGTCGGCGGCCTCGCGCGTGCCCGATCCCCGCTCGCGCAGCGCCCACTGCGCCTGGCGCAGCAATGCGGGCGTCGCCCTTCGCCCTGCCAGCGGGTGCCCGGGAGCGGCAACGATCACCAGCTCGTCCTTCAACCACGGCAGCACCAGCAGATCAGGGTGGGTCTGCGGGCCTTCGATAAAACCGATGTCGACATCGAAGCCCACCACCGCGTCGATCACATCGCTGGTGTTGGCGATCGCCAGTTGCACGGGGCTGCGCGGATGCTGCTGCTTCCAGCGCACAACCAGCGGCGGCAGGATGTTTTGGCCGATCGTCAGGCTGGCGCCGATGCGCAGCGGCGTGGGATGCGGACCCGAGTACAGATGCTGCAACTCGGCGGCTTCGTTCAGCAGCGAAGCCGCGCGCGGCAACAGCGCACGGCCGTTCTCGTTGAGCAGAAGGCGACGGCCGACACGGTCGAAGAGGCTTACGCCGAGCGCCGCTTCCAGGTCACCCAGCGTGGTGCTGGCCGCCGACTGCGAGCGTGCGATTCGCTCGGCAGCCGCGCGGGTGGAGCCGCTGCGGGCCGTGGCGACAAACACCTCCAACTGCCGCAGATTGATCCGCAAGCGGTCGACGCTGGGGGCAGCATGTCGCATCGGCAACTCCTTGCTGATCTGAAAATCCGGTCACAACAATCGTGATTGTGCGTTTTGAGCGTTCAGCCCACGAAGCTACGATCGTCTGCCGACGGCGCGCGCCACATCGAATCGGCTCGTACCGACCACCACGAATCAGAACGAACCGGGGGCAACCATGCTGCAGTTCTTGTCGAAAGAGCCGATCCACGATCCGCTGGCTTCGCCCACGCCAACCGCCGACACGCAGGTCAAAACCACCACCTGCTACATGTGCGCCTGCCGCTGCGGCATCCGCGTGCACCTGCGTGAAGGCGACAACGGGCCCGAGGTGCGCTACATCGACGGCAACCCCGACCACCCGCTGAACCGGGGCGTGATCTGCGCCAAGGGCGCTTCGGGAATCATGAAACAGGTGTCGCCAGCCAGACTGACGCAACCGCTGTTGCGCAAGGCCGGCAGCGAACGCGGAGCCGGCGAGTTCGAGCCGATCAGCTGGGAGCGTGCCTTCGATCTGTTGACGACGCGGCTGCAGAAGATCCGTTCGACCGACCCGAAGCAGTTCGCCCTCTTCACCGGCCGTGACCAGATGCAGGCATTGACCGGCTTGTTCGCACGCCAGTTCGGCACCCCCAACTACGCCGCGCATGGCGGCTTCTGCTCGGTCAACATGGCCGCGGGGATGATCTACACCATCGGCGGCAGCTTCTGGGAATTCGGCGGCCCGGACCTGGACCGCGCCAAGCTGTTCGTGATGATCGGCACCGCTGAAGACCACCACAGCAACCCGATGAAGATCGCGCTCAGCAAGTTCAAGCGGGCTGGCGGGCGCTTCATCTCGATCAACCCGGTGCGCACCGGCTATTCGGCGATTGCCGACGAGTGGATCCCGATCAAGCCCGGTACCGACGGCGCGCTTTTCATGGCGCTGCTGCACGAGTTGATCGCGAACGATCTGGTCGACCATGCGTTCCTGAAGCGCTACACCAACGCGCCGCAACTGGTGGTCTTGGACGAGGGCGAACGCGAAGGGCTGTTCGCCTTCGACCCCGATCCCGCCATAGGCCCGCCGGGCGACGGCCGCCACGCGCACAACAAGCTGGTCTGGGACACCCCCAGCGGCCGGGTGCTGAACGCCTATCCCGAAGGCATTGCCGACGGCTGCGACCCGGCGCTGGAGGGACACTACACGCTGGAAGACGGCTCCCGCGTCGCGCCGTCCTTTCAACTGCTGCGCGATCGCGTGGCCAATTGCACACCCGAATGGGCCGAAGCCATCACCGGCATCGCCGCCGCACGCATCCGCAAGCTGGCTTTGGAGATGGGCAACACCGCGCTGAAGCAGGCGTTC
>JBBSPW010000032.1:0-24827 GCA_038258365.1 Burkholderiales bacterium
GAGGTTGCGACGGTGAGCACGCTGACCGTCTGGCTGCTGTCCGACCGCCCGCAATCCAGACGACAGGCGACACTCGGCCGCGCCTATGTGGGCTGGCTCGGCTTCAGCCGCAACCGGCTCGCGATGGTCGGACTCTTCATCGTCCTTGCACTGGTGCTGCTGGCACTGCTGGCCCCGCTTCTGGCACCGTTCCCACCCACCATCGGCGACCTGGCCGGCTCGCGTTTGCTGCCGCCGTCCGCCACCCACTGGTTCGGTACCGACGACCAGGGCCGCGACATCTTGAGCCGCATCCTCTACGGCTCGCGCATCACGCTCTACGTGGTGGTGCTGGTGGCCGTATTGGCGGCGCCGATCGGTTTGCTGGTGGGCACGGTCGCAGGCTATGCCGGTGGCTGGATCGATGCCGCGCTGATGCGCATCACCGACATCTTTCTGGCCTTCCCGCGTTTGATCCTGGCACTGGCTTTCGTGGCGGCACTGGGGCCGGGAATCGAGAACGCGGTGATCGCGATCGCCATCACCTCCTGGCCGCCGTATGCCCGCATCGCACGGGCCGAAACGTTGAGCTTGCGCCAGGCCGACTACATCAGCGCGGTCAAGCTGCTGGGTGCCAGCCCCTGGCGCATCGTGCTGCGCCACATCGTGCCGCTGTGCCTGGCCAGCGTGATCGTGCGGGTGACGCTGGACATGGCCGGCATCATCCTGACGGCCGCCGGTCTCGGCTTTCTGGGTCTGGGTGCGCAGCCGCCGTTGCCCGAGTGGGGCGCGATGATCGCTGCCGGCCGGGCCTATGTGCTGGACCAGTGGTGGGTGGCCGCAGCACCCGGCGCAGCGATCTTCATCGTCAGCCTGGGCTTCAATCTGCTGGGCGATGGGTTGCGCGATGCGTTGGACCCGAAGTCATGAGCTCGAACGCCCCTCTGCTCACCGTCGAAGACCTGCGCGTGGCCTACCCCGATCGCGAAGGCCGCGGTCTCGGGCACATGAGTGAAGTGGTGCGCGGCGTGTCCTTCACGCTCGGCCGCGAACGCTTGGGCATCGTCGGCGAATCGGGCTCCGGCAAGAGCCAGACGGGGCGTGCAATTCTGGGGTTGACCGCGCCGGGCGGGGTGGTCGGCGCAACGACCCTGCGATTCGATGGCATCGATCTGCTGAGGTGTCCGCCTCGCCAGCGCCGCGAGTTGCGCGGCGGGCGCATCGCGATGGTGCTGCAAGATCCGAAGTTCTCGCTCGACCCAGTGATGCGCATCGGCGCCCAGATCGTCGAGACCTTGCAAGCCCACGCGCCGGTGTCGGCCGCAGAAGCCGAGCGGCGCATGCACGAGTCGCTGGAGGCAGTGGGCATCGACGACCCGGCCCGCGTGGCGCGGCTCTATCCGCACGAGGTTTCGGGCGGCATGGGGCAGCGCGCGATGATCGCGATGATGTTGATCGCAGGACCCGAGTTGCTGATCGCCGACGAGCCCACCTCGGCGCTGGATGTGACGGTGCAACTGCAGGTGCTGGCGATTCTGGACACGCTGGTGCGGGATCGCGGCATGGGCCTCATCTTCATCTCGCACGATCTGCGACTGGTGTCGTCGTTCTGCGACCGCGTGCTGGTGATGTATGCCGGACGCGTGGTCGAGGAAATCGCCGCAGCCGATCTGCAGCAGGCGACGCATCCATACACCCGCGGCTTGTTGAACTGCCTGCCGCAGCTCAGCCAGCCGCGCCACCCGCTGCCGGTGCTGCAGCGGCAGGCCGCGTGGCGCGATGGCTGAGGCTCCGTCGGCTTCATCGCCGCCGTCGGCCACGGCGGTTGAAGCGGCCGGCATCGGCCTGAGCGTGGCTGACCTGCGGGTGGTCTTCGACGGCCATGTCGCGGTCGACGGGGTGTCGTTCGATGTCGCGCCGGGCCAGAGCTTCGGCATCGTCGGCGAATCGGGGTCGGGCAAGAGCACCGTGCTGCGCGCAGTTTGCGGGCTCGCGCCCCGTGCCGGTGGAAGCGTCGCGTTGACGCGGCGTGCGGGGGCCGGGGCGGCGCCGTTGCCCGACCCCGCCAGCCGCGAAGGGCGCCGGCAGCTGCAGATGGTGTTTCAGGATCCGTACGGCTCGCTGCACCCGCGCCAGACGGTCGACCGCATCCTGGCCGAGCCGTTGGCCATCCACCGCATCGGCAGCGCCGACTCGCGCGAGTCGCGCATCGAGCAGGCGCTGGACGAAGTGGGTTTGGGCAACGGCTTTCGCTTCCGCTACCCGCACCAGTTGTCGGGTGGCCAGCGCCAACGGGTGGCGGTGGCGCGGGCGCTGATCCTGCAGCCGCAGGTGCTGCTTCTCGACGAGCCCACTTCGGCGCTCGACGCCTCGGTGCAGGCCGAGGTGCTGAACCTGCTGGAAGCCTTGCAGCAGCGCCACGGGCTGACCTATGTGATGGTCAGCCACGACCTGGCGGTAGTCACCCACCTGTGTCGCCGTTTGATGGTGATGCGGCGCGGGCAGGTGGTCGAACAGATCGGTGCCGACGATCTGGTGGCCGGCCGCGTGCAGGCCGACTACACGCGCGACCTGATGCGGGCCGCTGAGGGCTTTCAGCGCGCGTGACGACCACCAGGTCGGATGTGGCTACGCTCGATGCCCCATCCGCAACCCGAGCCTGATCCCCCATGCCCCAAACCCTGGAAGTCGACGTTGCAATCATCGGTGGCGGCACCGCCGGCATGGCCGCCTACGAAGAGGTGGTCAAACACACCGACCGCGTGGTGATCGTCGACACCGGCCCCTGGGGGACCACCTGCGCGCGCGTGGGCTGCATGCCCAGCAAGTTGCTGATCGCAGCGGCACAGGCCGCTCATGCGGTGGCTGACGGGCCTCGCTTCGGGGTCGGTCCGGGAACCCCGCAGATCGACGGTGCGAAAGTTATGAAGCGGGTGCAGGCCGAGCGCGACCGGTTCGTGGCCTCGGTGACGAAGACCGTCGAGGGCTGGCCAGCAGCACACCGCATCACCGGGCGGGCGCGCTTTCTGGACGACCACCTGCTGGAGATCGACCAGGCCAGCGCGGATGCGCCGCGGCGCATCCGCGCGGCGCGCATCGTGATCGCCACGGGCGCGTCTGCGGTGCGACCTGCCGATTGGCAGCAGTCGCTCGGCGATCTGCTGGTCACCCACGAAGAGCTCTTCGACTGGCCCACGCTGCCGCGCTCGGTGGCGGTGGTGGGCGCAGGCCCGCTGGGGCTGGAGCTGGCGCAGGCGCTGCACCGCCTGCAGGTGCGCGTGCGCCTGTACGACGCCAAGGACACGGTCGGCGGGCTCACGTCTCCCGCCTTGCAGTCGCTGTGCAGCGATCTCTTCGGGCAGGCGCTGGCGCTGACATTGAACGCCGACAAGCTGCAGGTGCGGCGCGACGGCAACCAGGTGGTCGTCGGCAGTTCAGACCTGGCCACACCCGAAGCGCGCTTCGACCGCCTGCTGGCCGCAATGGGTCGCACGCCCAATGTCAAGGACCTGGGCCTGGATCGCACCAGCCTGCCGCTGGACGACAAGGGGGTGCCGCTGTTCGACCGCCACAGCATGCAGGTCGGAACGAAACCGGTGTTCATCGCTGGCGACGCAGCCGACGACTGGCCGGTGCTGCACGAGGCTGCCGACGACGGCCGCATCGCCGGTGCAGGCGCGGCCACATTTCCGCAGGTTCGAGTCCAAGCCCGCAGGACGCGCATGCAGGTCACCTTCAGCAGCCCGCAGCTGGCCACGGCGGGGCAGGGTTTTGGCGCACTGAAGGAGGCGGGTGTCGAATTCGAGACCGGCTGCGTGTCGTTCAGCGACCAGGGTCGGGCGCGGGCGATGGGAATCGACGAAGGCGAGCTTCAGGTCTATGGCGAAAGCGGCACCGGCCGCGTGCTGGGCGCCGAGATGATCGGACCGGGTGCCGAACACCTGGCGCATTTGCTGGCCTGGTCGGTGGCCCGCGGCGACACCGTCGAGCAGATGCTGTCGTATCCCTTCTATCACCCGACCTTGGAGGAAGGTTTGCGCACCGCGCTGCGTGATTTGCAGCAAGCGCTGGGGCTGGGGACGTAGCCGAACTCGCTGGGCGGTGGACCGGGCGGCTGAGCCGCCGAACCGTTCGCTGGGCGCAGGCGTGGCGATCGATCAATCGCTTGCCGAGACAGAAACTGCCTAGGCATGTACAGTTCGGGTTCTCACTTACTCGAAACCGCCAGTCACCGTGTCCAGTTCCGCCGCATCGACTCCCTTTTACCGACCCGGCACCTACTGCGCCGAAGAAAGCGTGGGCTACCTGATGAAGCGCGCCACGGTGCAGATCAAGAGCGAGATCGACCGGCGCGTCGAGACGCTGGGCCTGACCGATGCGCAGTGGGGTCCGCTGATGCGGTTGAGGGTTGCCGGCTCCTGCACCGTGGCGGAACTGGCACGCTGGTTGCTGACCGATGCGGGCGCCATGACGCGCTTGCTGGACCGGCTTGAGAAGAAGAAGCTGTGCCGGCGTGTCCGGTCCACCGCCGACCGCCGGGTGGTGCAGGTCGAGCTGACCGAAGAAGGCGTTGCCGCAGTGGCTGCCGTGCCGGGGGTGCTGGCCGATGTGATGAACGCGCACCTGGTCGGGTTCACTGCCGCCGAACACCGCCAGCTGCTCGGTTTTCTCAAACGCATCACCGTCAACCATGAAGCGCTTCGCGAAGGCAACTGAGGCCTTCGCTTCAGTCGCCCCGCCCATTTCAAACCCCCAATCGATCGGTTCACCATGAAGTTCCCTTTCACCTCCGCGCCGCCCGGCTCCCGCTCCGCAGCCGAACTTGCCCCCGCTGGCGACCCTGGTGATCCCGCTGCCGGACCTGCGGCCAGTCGGTCGGACACCCGCCGCGTCGACTGCCCGCGGGTGGCTGCTGCGCTGGCCACCGCAGCCAGTGCCTTGCTGGGGGCTGCGGTGCTGGTGCTGGGAGGCTGCGCCAACCCGTCGGGCATCGCGCCCCGGGCGGTGGTGATCGATCCGGCGCAGGTGGGGCTGGCTGCCGCGGCGATCGGCACAGCCGCCGCCCAAGGCGATCTGCAGCCCCACTGGTGGCGCAATTTCGGCGATGCACCGCTGAATGCGCTGGTGGACCGCGCACTGGCCGACAGCCCCTCGCTGCGCGTGGCGGCTGCGCGCCAGGCGCGCGCCGCTGCGGTGGTGGCAGCCGCCCGATCAGCCGAAGGCCCACAGATCAATGGCAGTGCCGACCTGACGCGGCAGCGCTACAGCAGCAACAGCATCGTGCCGCCGCCGCTGGCCGGCTCGGTGCGCACGCTGGCGACCCTGCAGACCAGTGCGTCGTGGGAGCTGGATTTCTTCGGCCGCAACCGGGCTGCCATCGAATCTGCGATCGGCACGGGCCGTGCGGCCGCAGCCGATCTGCAGGCCGCTCGCACGCTGCTCGCGAGCCAGGTGGCACGCAACTATGTGCAGCTGGCCCGGTTGTTCGACCAGCGCCGGGTGGCAGAGCGCACGCTGTCGCAACGCCAGGAAATCCTGTCGCTGATCGACCAGCGGGTGCGCGGCGGGCTCGACACCACTGTCGAATTGCGGCAAGGGCAGGTGGCTTTGCCCGAAACCCGGCTGTTGCTGGCCCAGCTGGACGAACAGATCGTGCTGGTGCGCCATGCGCTGGCCGCGTTGACTGCCCAGGCGCCCGATGCACTCGACGGCTTGACGCCGGCTGACGGTGCGCTGCGCCCCCTGGCGCTGCCGGCCAGCCTGCCCGCCGACCTGCTGGGCCGGCGCGCCGACATCAGTGCCGCGCGCTGGCGCGTCGAAGCCGCCGGGGCCGACTTCAAGGTGGCGCGGGCGCAGTTCTATCCGAACATCAATCTGAGCGCGTTCGTCGGTTTGTCCAGCATCGGCCTGGACCGGTTGCTGCGTTCCAGCAGCGAACAGTGGGGCGTGGGGCCGGCGATCCGCTTGCCGATCTTCGACAACGGCCGCCTGCGGGCGGGTCTGCAGGGTCGGGCAGCCGATCTCGATGCCGCCATCGAGTCCTACAACAACGCAGTGATCGAAGCGGTGCATGAAGCCGCCGACCCGATTGCCAGCCTGCAGTCGCTGGCGGTGCAGCAAGCCCAGCAAAGCGACGCGCAGACCGCTGCCGAAGACGCCTATTCCCTGGCCACGCAACGCTACAAGGCGGGGCTCAGCACCTACGTCACCGTGCTGAATGCCGAAGCCTCGTTGCTGACCCAGCGCCGCACCGCAGCCGACCTTCGGGCGCGTGTGCTGGACAGCCAGATCATGCTGGCGCGGGCGCTGGGCGGTGGCTACGAAGCCGCTTCCGGCATCGCTGCTGCGACCCCCCACAAGCAATCGAGTGGAGCCCTCTGATGGACAACGACAGCAACAACCGATCGGCAGGATCGGCAGCCTCGAACCCGGCTGCAACCGCAGCCCCGACCCAGGCGCCGAACCCGGCCCCGGCTCCGCCTCAGACAACGCCGGCGGCTCCTGCGCCGACGGCACAGGCTGCTGCGCCAGCCACCGCAGCCGCAGCCGAGCCGGCGAACCCGAAGCGCAAGATGGCACTGCTGGCGGTGACCGCCCTGGTGGCGGTGTGCGGCGTGGTCTACGGCGCCTACTGGGCGCTGGTGCTGAACCACTACGAGAGCACCGACAACGCCTATGTGCAGGGCAATGTGGTGCAGGTCACGCCGCAGGTGGGTGGCACGGTCACGGCTATCAAGGTCGACGACACCGACCATGTCAGGGCCGGCCAGTTGCTCGTGACTCTGGACCCGGCCGATGCCCAGGTGGCCCTGGACCAAGCCGATGCCCAGCTGGCGCAGACCACACGCGAAGTGCGAACGCTGTATGCCAACAACAGCACCCTGAAGGCGCAGATCGCGTTGCGTGCCGCCGACCTGGCCAAGGCGGAAAGCGAGCTGCTGCGGGCCAGAAGCGATGTCGACCGGCGCGCACCGCTGGTGGCGACCGGCGCGGTCGGCAAGGAAGAGTTCGACCATGTGAAGTCGCAGTTGACGGCGGTGCAGAGCAGCGTTGCAGCAGCCCGTTCGGCGGTGCAGGCTGCCAAGGAACAGCTGGCATCGAACGAGGTGCTGACCCAAGGCACTGCGGTCGGGCAGCACCCGAGCGTGCTGCGGGCGGCTGCGCGCGTGCGCGAAGCCGCGCTGAGCTTGGGGCGGGTGGAGTTGCGCGCGCCGGTGGACGGCTATGTCGCGCGCCGCAACGTGCAGTTGGGCCAGCGTGTGGCGGCCGGCGCGCCGCTGATGTCGGTGGTGGCGCTCGAGAAGGTCTGGATCGAAGCCAACTTCAAGGAAAGCCAGCTGCAGAACCTGCGCATCGGCCAGCCGGTCGAAGCGGTGGCCGATGTGTATGGCGACAAAGTCATCTACCGCGGCACCATCGAGGGTCTGGGCGCCGGCACCGGCGCCGCCTTCGCGCTGCTGCCCGCGCAGAACGCCACCGGCAACTGGATCAAGGTGGTGCAGCGGGTGCCGGTGCGCGTGGTGCTGGACCCGGCCGAATTGGCCAAGCATCCGCTGCGGGTCGGCTTGTCGATGGATGTGAAGGTCGACATCAAGAACACCGATGGTCGCGTGCTCGCGCTGGCGTCCGAACCCGAGCCGGCTGCCGGGCCGGTGACCGACCCGAGCGCCGCGCCGTCGGCCAGTGCTTCGATCGAAAGGGCACGGGTCGACGCCCGGGTGCGCCGCATCGTGGCCGCCAACGGGGGCGGCTCGGGGGCGGCGCAAGGCGGGCGTTCGATGGCCAACGGTGCCGACCGCAAGGCCAGCCCAGCGCTGGCTGCGGGCAACGCCGGCAGCGCCGGTGCGCTGTCGGTCGCCGTGCAGTGACCGCACAACGCAACACGGACTGCTGACGCGCATGACCACGCTCACCGCCGCGGACCCGGCGCGTTCGCCTTCGGCCGCAACCCAGCCACCGCCCGCCCCCGGCAAGCCCCCAGCCTTTGCGCCGCTGCAGGGCGGTCAACTGGTGCTGGGCACGATCGCGTTGTCGCTGGCCACGTTCATGAACGTGCTGGACACCTCGATCGCCAATGTGTCGATCCCCGCCATCGCCGGCGACATGGGGGTCAGTCCCACGCAGGGCACCTGGGTCATCACCTCGTTTGCGGTCGCCAACGCAATCTCGGTGCCGCTGACCGGTTGGCTCTCGCAGCGCTTCGGTCAGGTGCGCTTGTTCACGACGAGCGTGCTGCTGTTCGTGCTGGCTTCGTGGCTGTGCGGGCTGGCGCCCAACATCGAAATGCTGATCGCCTTTCGCGTGCTGCAAGGCGCGGTGGCGGGACCGATGATTCCGCTTTCGCAAACTCTCTTGTTGGCCAGCTACCCGAAGGCCAAGGCCGGCATGGCGATGGCGATGTGGGCGATGACCGTGCTGGTGGCACCGGTGGCCGGGCCGCTGCTGGGCGGCTGGATCACCGACAACATCAGCTGGCCGTGGATCTTCTACATCAACATCCCGGTGGGTTTGTTCGCGGCCTTTCTGACCTGGTCGATCTACAGCAAGCGCGACCCGGGTCCGCGCCGTGTGCCGCTGGATGTGGTCGGGCTCGGGCTCTTGATCCTGTTCGTCGGTGCGATGCAGATCATGATCGACAAGGGCAAGGAGCTGGACTGGTTCGCTTCCACCCAGATCGTCGCGCTGACGGTGGTGGCGGTGGTGGCGTTCCTGTTCTTCCTGGCCTGGGAGCTGACCGACAAGCACCCGGTGGTGGACCTGCGGCTTTTCGGCCGGCGCAACTTCACCACCGGCACCCTGTCGCTGTCGATCGCGTATGGCCTGTTCTTCGGCAACGTGGTGTTGCTGCCGCTGTGGTTGCAGCAATGGATGGGCTACACCGCCACCTGGGCCGGTCTCGCGACCGCGCCGGTGGGTTTGCTGGCCATCATCCTGAGCCCTTGGGTGGGCAAGAACGTGGGCCGCATCGACCCGCGCAAGCTGGCCACGGTGGCGTTCGTCGGTTTTGCCGCGATCCTCTGGATGCGCTCGCAGTTCAGCACCCAGGCCGACTTCTGGACGATCATGATCCCGACCCTGCTGCAGGGCGCGGCGATGGCCTTCTTCTTCATTCCGCTGCAGGCGATCGTGTTCTCGGGTTTGCCGCCCGAGCGCATGCCATCGGCAGCCGGGTTGTCGAACTTCGTACGCATCACCGCCGGTGCGGTCGGCACCTCGCTGTTCACCACGTTGTGGTCCAGCCGCGCAGCGCTGCACCATGCGCAATTGTCGGAATCCATCAACAACGGCAATGTGGCTGCGGTGCAGACGCTGGCGCAGCTGCGTGCCACCGGGCTCGACGAGCAACAGGCCCTGCAAGCCATCAACCGCATGATCGACCAGCAGGCCTACACGCTGGCGGCCACCGATGTCTTCTATCTGTCATCGGTGCTGTTCCTGCTGCTGGTGGGTTTGCTGTGGCTGTCCAAGCCGGTGGCCTCGGCCGACGGTGCCGAAGCCGCTGGCGGAGCGCACTGATGCCACAACCCCATGCCTTCTGACGACCTGGCTGTGATCACCGCGTCGCCGGCGGCTTCGCTGCTGCTGGCGGCGATGGTGCTGGTGAGCCTGAACGCCCTGTTCAGGCAGCCCGACTGGATCGACCGCGGCGTGTTCAGGCCTTACTGGCTCGTGCGCCGCAACGAATGGGGCACGCTCGTCAGCAGCGCCTTTCTGCATGCCGACCTCACGCACTTGTTCTTCAACGGCTTCACCTTCTGGGCTTTCGGTTTCGGGCTCGAACGGTTGATCGGCACACCGAAGTTCGTCGCGCTGTACCTGGTCGGCTTGCTGGCCAGCGATGCGCTGACCTGGTTGCAGCACCGCAGCGACTCCGGCTATCGCACCCTGGGTGCGTCGGGGGCGATCGGCGCGGTGCTGTTCGCATCGATCGTCTACATGCCGCAAGCGTCGATCTTCATCCTGCCGATTCCGGTGCCGATTCCGGCGCCGCTGTTTGCGGTGGCTTACCTGGCGTACAGCGTCTGGGCATCCAGGCGTGGCGGCGGACGCGTCAACCACGACGCCCACATCGGCGGTGCGGTGGCGGGGGTGTTGTTCGTGTTGTTGGTGGACCCGCACGCGGCTGCGGCAGCATGGCGCTGGCTGCTCGGCTGATCCCCGGTGAACTGAAGCCCTCGGCTCCTGCCGGTCGGCCTTGTCTGCCACAGTCAGCGCCATGACCTCCAGAAAAAAGTTCGTCGTCGCGATCGTCGCGGTGCTGCTGCTGGCCGCGGCCGGCCTGTGGTGGGCCCAGCGCACCGCCGCCCCACCGCCACCCAAGTACCGCACCGCGACCATCGACCGCGGCCCGATCACGCAGGTGGTGATGGCCACCGGCACCTTGCAGCCGGTGGTCACGGTCACCGTCGGCACCCAGGTCAGCGGCACCGTGCTGCAGCGGCTTGCCGATTTCAACGACCCCGTCAAGCGCGGGCAGGTGCTGCTGCGGCTGGATCCCGCCAACCTGCAGGCGCGCTTGCGGCAAGCCCAGGCGCAACGCGCGGCATCGCAGGCCGCGCTGACCCTTGCCGAAGCCACGCTGGAGCGCAACCGCAAGCTGGTCGGCCAGGGGTTCATCTCGGCGCTGGCGCTGGACCAAAGCCAGCGCGAGCAAGCCGCCGCGCAGGCCAATGTCGCGGTCGCCCAGGCGCAGGTGGATGCAGCGCGCACCGACCTGGACAACAGCGTGATCAAGAGCCCCATCGACGGCATCGTGCTCCGGCGCAACATCGATGTGGGGCAGACGGTGGCCGCCAGCTTCACCACCCCGGAGCTGTACCTGATCGCCAAGGACCTGAAGCGCATGCAGATCCACACCAGCGTCAGCGAAGCCGATGTGGGGCAGATCGCCAAGGGCCTGCCGGTGCGATTCTCGGTGGATGCGTATCCGGACATCGAGTTCGCAGGCGGGGTCGAGCAGTTCCGATTGAATGCCGCCAACAACAACGGCATCGTCACTTACGACGTGATCGTCGCGGTGGACAACAGCGACGGTCGCCTGAAGCCGGGCATGACCGCGCAGGTGCGGGTGGTGCTGCAAAGCAAAGCCGATGTGTTGCGGCTGCCGACCGCGGCGCTGCGCTTCCAGCCGGACGAGGATGAGCGCAAGGCGATCGCCGCGGCGGCATCGGCATCGGCAGCCGGGTCCGCGGCTGCGCCTGCTGACGCGGCGGGTTCTGCGACGGCGCCTTCGCCATCCAGTGACGACGGTGTGCTGTCGGCCACCCGCGGCGGCCAGCGCATCTACCGCGTCTGGACGGTGGGCAGCGGGCAACTGCCGGTGGCGCACGAAGTGACCGCCGGCATCTCCAACACCCGCTACACCGAACTGCAGCAGGTGTTGAAGGGCGACTTGAAGCCAGGCGATGCGCTGATCACGCGCCGCATCAGCGCCGATGCCGGCGGCCCGCCGCGGCCTTGATCGGCGTGAACGAGATCCATGGCAACAGCGTCGTGAAGGCCAGCCTGTGACCGAGCCGCTGATCGAACTGGCAGGCGTCGACAAGAGCTACCGCAACGGCGAAGTGGTGACGCCGGTGCTGCATGGCATCGACCTGCGCATCGGCGCCGGCGAGTATGTGGCGCTGATGGGTCCCAGCGGTTCGGGCAAGAGCACTTTGATGAACCTGCTCGGCTTGCTGGACCGTGCCGATGCCGGACGGCAAACGCTGGCCGGCCGCGATGTGACGGGCTTGAGCGCTGCCGAGCAGGCCACGGTGCGCAACCGCACCATCGGCTTTGTGTTCCAGGGCTTCAACCTCTTGAAGCGGATGACCGTGGCCGAGAACGTGGCCCTGCCGATGCTGTATGCCGGCCGTGCGCGCAAGGCAGCACGCGAACGTGCGACCGATTTGCTGGCGCAGGTGGGTCTGGCCGACCTCGGGCACCGGCTGCCCAGCCAGTTGAGTGGGGGCCAGCAGCAGCGCGTCGCGATTGCGCGTGCGCTGGCGAACCAGCCGCCACTGTTGCTGGCCGACGAGCCCACCGGCAACCTCGACACCCAGACCACCGAAGAAGTGCTGGCGCTGATGGGCGCGTTGAACCGCGAGCAGGGGTTGTCGATCGTGGTCGTGACGCACGAGAACGATGTCGCCGCCCATGCCGCTCGGCTGGTCCGGTTGAAGGACGGGCGCATCGTCTCGGACGTCAAGCAGCCACTGTCGGTGCGCGGCGATGCCGAGGCGCCGATCGCATGAGCCTGCTGCAACTGTTGGTCGAGGCCTTTCGTTCGCTGGCTGCCAACCGGCTGCGCACGGCCTTGACGATGCTGGGCATCGTGATCGGCATCGCCAGCGTGGTGTTGATGCTGGGCATCGGCGATGCGGTCAAGCTGTTCATCGACCGCGAGCTGTCGGTGCTGGGCAGCAACCAGTTGATCGTCACGCCGGGCGAGCCGCGCGAAGACGGCAGCCGGCGGCGCACGCTGTCGACCGACGCCACACTGACGATCGACGACGCCGCTGCCTTGAATCAAGTGCCTGCGGTGCGCCTGGCATCGCCGACCGTGCAAGGCAATCTGGTGGTGCAGTACGGCGGCGGCGACGACCGCGGCAGCAGCATCGTGATCGGGGTCACGCCCGAGATGTTCGGGGTGCGCAACTGGACCGTCGACCAGGGCGTGGCCTTCAGTGATGACGATGTGCGCTCGGCCGCACGGGTGATCCTGATCGGCAGCCAGGTCGCCCTGGCGCACTACTACCGGCGCGACCCGCTGGGGCAGGTGGTGCGCATCGCCGGCCGGCCCTTCACCGTCATCGGCGTGCTGGCGGGCAACGGGCGCACGCTCGACGGCACCGATCTGGGTGAGCTGCTGGTGGTGCCGATCACCGCCATCCCGGTGGTGGCCGCCAAGCCGCGCGCGGTGCAGTACATCAACATCCAGGCGGTCAGCGAAGCCCGGCTGCGTGAAGCGCAGGACGACATCGCCGACCTGCTGCGCGACCGCCACCGCATCACCGGTGACACGCCCGACGACTTCACCATCACCAACCTGGCGACCATTGCGCAAACCGGTGCCACGATCGCTGCGGGGCTTGCGATCGGCCTGGGCGTGGTCGGTGCCATCAGCCTGCTGGTGGGCGGCATCGGCATCATGAACATCATGCTGGTCAGCGTCAGCGAAAGGGTGCGAGAGATCGGCATCCGGATGGCGATCGGCGCCAAGCCGGTGCATGTGCTGACGCAGTTTCTGGCCGAAGCGGTGGTGATGTGCGTGACCGGCGGTCTGGTGGGTGTGGCGCTGGCCGCGGCCGGTGTCTGGGGTGTGAACCAGAGCGGCAAGTTCACGATGGTGCTGTCGGCCGCGCATGTGCTGACCGCGGTGGGCTTCTCGACCGCGGTGGGCTTGTTCTTCGGCTACTACCCGGCGCGGCGCGCGTCGAAGTTGCTGCCGATCGAATGCCTGCGGTCCGATTGAGCCCGTTTGCAGGCTAGGCGGATCGCGTTTGCGGCGCTAAGCTGGACCGACCCTGCTGCCTCCCATGACCGATTTCTTCATCAGCTACAACAAAGCCGACCGCGCCTGGGCCGAGTGGATCGCGTGGCAATTGGAAGCGGCTGGCTACACGACGGTGATTCAGAGTTGGGACTTTCGGGAAGGGGGCAACTTCGTGCTCGACATGCAGCGCGCGATCGAAGGTTCGCGGCGCACGCTGCTGGTGCTGTCGCCCGACTTCCTGGCCTCGGCGTTTACCGCGCCGGAATGGGCTGCGGCCTTTGCGCAGGACCCCACCGGCGCCCAGGGTCGGTTGCTGCCGGTGCGGGTGCGCGACTGCAAACCGGTGGGGTTGCTGGCGCAGATCGTCTATGTCGATCTGGTGGGGCTGCCAGACCGCGAGCAGGCGGCCAAGCGGTTGCTGGCGGGGGCCACCACCGGCCGTGCCAAGCCGACCACCGAGCCGGGCATGCCGGTGCCTGAAGCCGGGGTGCCGGCCACATCGCAGGCGCCGCTTGCAGCCGCGGAGCCGCCCTGGCCCCCGGCGCTGGAGCTTGCGGTGGAGGTGGCCGGCAGCGCGTTCTGGCGTGCCGTTCGGGTGGTGTCGCTGACCGTGGTGGTGGCGCTGACGGTGCTGAGCTTTCTGCGCCGGGCCATGCCCGAGTGGTTCGAGATCAAACCGGGCGCGGTCTACGGCATGGCGATGTTGTGGGGGGTGCTGGGGGCATTGGCGATCGAGGGCGCCTGGCGGCTGTGGCGCCGGCGGCGCATGTCGGCTTCGACGCGGGTGGCACCATGAGGCTGGGCTGGCTGTTGTCGGTGGCTTGCCTGAGCGCTGGGCTGATGCCGCCCGTCGCGGGCGCCGCGCCGGCCGCGGGCGGCGTTCAGCCGGTGCAATCGACGCCATCCGGGCGCAGCAGCCGCAACCAGACCGCGACACACCTGATCGGCGGCATCTCCGTGAGCACGCCCGCAGCCGAACGTCGCTTGCAGCAAGCAGCCAGCCGGCTCGATGGGCTGGAGCAACTGCAGCAGACCACCGCGCGGGCACAGACGGACTTGCGGTTGCTGGCGCGCGCCTCGCGTGACCTGCAGAACCGTGCGGCGCAAGCCGTTGCGGCGCAGGAAAGCGCCACACTCGCCATCGAAGGGTTGCCAGGCTGCCAGCGCGATGCCGATGCCGCGGCGCAGCGATGGTCCGAGCAGACCGTTGTCGCGCGCACCGCCCAAGCCACCTCGCGCAGCACCGTGCAGGCGGTGGCAGTGGCCGATGCGGGCGCTTTGGTGGCATCCGCAAGGCGGGCCGACGGCGGGTTTGCCGCAAGGGCGACTGCCGAGCAGGCGCTGGCTCGATCCACCTCTCAACTGGTGGCGCAGCGCACGACCTGCGCTCGCCTGGCCGTTCGGGCGAGCGCAGCATCGAACGCAGCCGACGCGCAGGTGCTGGCCCTGCGCCGCGATGCCGATGGCTTGTCGGGCAGCGTCGAAGCGGTGCGAGCGGCCTGGACGCTGGCCGGTCGACAAGCCGATATCGCGAGGCGGCGCGGCTGGCTGCCCGCTGCCGGCGGCCCCGCTGCAGACCTGCGCAACCGGGGCGCTGTCGATGCCTTGAAAGCGGCTGCCGGTGCGGCGCCGGTTCGCAACACCACCCTTGCGTTCAGCGCTGCGTTCCCGGTCCCCCTTGGCCTTCCGCCTGCCGCGTTCGTCGTGCAGAACCTGCAACGGCGCGCCACCCTGGACGACGCCGCCGCGATGCTGCGGAGCCTGGCCGAAGGCTGCCCGGGATCGGCCACGCCCGGCTGCGACGGCTTGCAGCCACAGCAGGACGCCATCGCCCATGACATCCGCAGCATCGACGCCCAGATCGCCGAGCAGCAACGCGCCTTGCTGGTGGGCAACGATGCTGCTTCGGCCGAGATGCAGCGGCTGCGAGCGTCCGCCGACGCGCGGCACACCTGGCTGGCGGCCATCGAGCGCCAGCAGCCGTCGGCGCTGGCCGAAGCCGACGCCATCGCTGCCCAGGCTCAGCAGGCCGCCACAGCGCTGCAGGCGCGGGTCGACCCGGCGGTGGAGTCGGCCGAGCGAACGCTGGCCGACGCATTTCTCGTGGCACGCGGTCGGCCAATGACGGGCCGGGGAGCGACCGCGGCGCCGGGGATGGGCCTGCCGCCGCCGCCGCCTCCACCCTCACCACCCCCGATGGCGCTGCTGCCCTCGACCCCACAGCTGGCGGGCCACGCCTACGAATTCATCCCCGCCTGGGACACCGAGCGCAAGGGCTTCGGCGCCTACACCTATGTGCTGCTGCGCAGCGCTTCCGACCTGCGCAAGCCCGAAGTGCTGCAGCGCTGGCGCACGCTGCTGGAAGTGGTGCTGCGCGAACGCGCTGGCGCTGCGGTGCCGGCAGCCGAGGCGCCGTTCGTGAATCTGTTTTGCATTCCCGGTGAGCGACCGGTCAGCTTCACCGGTGACCCCGACCGCATCGCCGCAGCCTTCGACAGCGAACTGGCGCTGACGCTGATGTTTCGCGCCCAGTCCGGTCTGCTGACCCGGCCCGAAATCAAGCGCCGGCTGCAGGCATCCAACGGCCCGTTCCTGATCACGCTGCCCGTGCGGATTGCCGACGCCCGATCCGACACGCCGTTGCTGTTTGCCGACCTGGGCGCGTTCCCGGTCGATGCGGTGGCCGACCTGGCCACGCACTACAAGGGCGCGCTGCTGGCCGACTTTCCGACCCAGCAGCTGGCCTGGAAGCCGCCCGTTGCGCAGCGGGTGGCTCTGGTGATGATCGGTCTGGCCAGCGATCTGGGTGGCCTGTTCACCAGCGTGCTGCCGAGCGCGGTGGCCGGCGAGCGATGAAGCTTCAAGCGGTTTGCAGTTCGGTCTCGGCCTCGGTCTGGGTTGTCGGCCGCGGGTCGGGCAGCGGGCTGCGGATCAGGTAGTCGAAAGCCGACAACGCTGCCTTCGATCCTTCGCCACCGGCGATCACGATTTGCTTGTACGGCACGGTGGTGACATCCCCTGCGGCAAACACCCCCGGCAAGCTGGTGGCGCAGTGACCGTCGATGATGATTTCGCCATGCTTGGACAGCTCCAGCGTGCCCTTCAGGAACTCGGTGTTGGGCACCAGACCGATCTGCACGAACACGCCCGCCAGGTCGACGCGATGCACCTCGCCGCTGCTGCGGTTCTGGTACTTCAGCCCGTCGACGGTGTTGCCGTTGCCGGTGATTTCCAGGGTTTGCGCGCCGGTGTGCACTTCCACATTCGGCAGGCTGTTGAGCTTGGCCACCAGCACCGCGTCGGCTTTCAGCGCATCGGCGAATTCCAGCACCGTGACATGGGCCACCAGCCCGGCCAGATCGATCGCGGCTTCGACCCCCGAATTGCCACCGCCGATCACCGCCACGCGCTTGCCCTTGAACAGCGGGCCATCGCAATGCGGGCAATAGGCCACGCCCTTGTTGCGGTACTCCGCCTCGCCCGGCACGTTGACGGTGCGCCAGCGCGCGCCAGTGGCCAGGATCAGGCTGCGGCTTTTCAGTTCGGCGCCGTTGTCCAGGGTGACGGTGGCATAACCGCCGGGTTGCGGCGCCGGTTCGATCGCGGTCACACGTTGGCTGTTCATGATGTCGACGCCGTAGCTTCGCACCTGCGCTTCCATCGCCGCAGCAAAGCTCGGTCCCTGCGTTTCCTGCACGCTGAGGTAGTTCTCGATCCCCATCGTGTCCAGCGTCTGGCCACCGAAACGTTCGGCGACGATGCCGGTGCGGATGCCCTTGCGTGCTGCATACACCGCCGCGCCGGCACCGGCCGGGCCGCCACCGACGATCAGCATGTCGAAGGCGTCCTTGGTGGCCAGGCGTGCGGCATCGCGTGCACCAGCCTGGATGTCGACCTTGGCCAGGATCTCGGCCAGCTCCATCCGGCCCGACCCGAAGGGCTTGCCGTTGAGCCAGACCGCAGGCACGGCCATGATCTCGCGCGCAGCCACCTCGTCCTGATAGAGCGAGCCATCGACCGTCACCGACCTGATGCGCGGGTTCAGGATCGCCATCAGGTTCAGGGCCTGAACCACATCGGGGCAGTTGTGGCAGCTGAGCGAGATGTAGGTCTCGAACACCATCTCTTCATGCAACGACTTGATTTGCTCGATCACATCGGCGTCGACTTTGGGCGGGTGGCCGCCAGCCTGCAGCAGCGCCAGCACCAGCGAGGTGAATTCGTGGCCCATCGGCACCGCCGCAAAGTGCACACGGGCTTCTTCGCCCGAACCTTCTTGCACCCGGCCAACCGTGAACGACGGCCGGCGCGCATCGTCGCCGTCCAGGCTCACGGTCACCAGCGGATGCAGCCCCGCGATGTCGGCCAGGAACTCGCGCATCTCGTCGGACGAGCCCCGCTCGTCCAGCGACGCCACCACCGCCACCGGGTGCTTCACGCGCTCCAGATAGCTCTGGAGTTGGTTTTTGAGGGTGCTGTCCAACATCACAAACCTCCGTTCAGATCTTGCCCACCAGGTCCAGCGACGGGGTCAAGGCCTTGGCGCCTTCGTTCCACTTCGCAGGGCAGACCTGACCCGGGTTCTTGGCGATGTACTGCGCGGCCTTCAGCTTGCGCAGGGTTTCCTTCATGTCGCGGGCGATGCTGTTGTCGTGGATTTCGGCGGTCTTGACCACGCCTTCGGGGTTGACGACGAAGGTGCCGCGCAGCGCCATGCCGTCTTCTTCGATGTGCACATCGAACATCCGGGTCAGCACATGGGTCGGATCGCCGATCAGCGGAAACTTGGCCTTGCCGACTGCTGGCGAGGTTTCGTGCCAGACCTTGTGCGCAAAGTGCGAGTCGGTGGTGACGATGAAGATGTTGGCGCCCAGCTTCTGGAACTCGGCGTAGTTGTCGGCTGCGTCTTCGACTTCGGTGGGGCAGTTGAAGGTGAAGGCCGCGGGCATGAAGACCAGCACCGACCACTTGCCTTTCAGATCGGTGTCGGTGACTTCGATGAATTTGCCGCTCTGGAACGCCTGGACCTTGAAGGGTTGGACGGTGGTGTTGATGATCGACATGAATGAGCACTCCTGAAAAGTTGCGTGAGAGGAAGATGGAATCGGAAGCACACCCCTTGCCGGTGGCGCAATCGATTCCAGACAGGCGATAGTTTCGCTGCAATGCAGCATGGTGTGGTTTGATTGGGTCAATCGCGTCCATCGCCTCAGGCTATGAGCCCCGATCAACGCGCCCCCTGCAACCCCATTGGCAGCGCTCCCGCGCTGCAAGTTCTGGTTTTTCAATGACCCTCGACACCCTGCGCCGAGACTGGCTGTCCAACATCCGCGGCGACCTGCTGGCCGGCTTGGTGGTGGCACTTGCGCTGATCCCCGAAGCCATCGCGTTTTCGATCATCGCGGGCGTCGATCCCAAGGTGGGGCTGTACGCCTCGTTCAGCATCGCGGTCATCATCGCCTTCGCGGGCGGCCGGCCGGGCATGATCTCGGCGGCCACCGGTGCGATGGCCTTGGTGATGGTGACGCTGGTCAAGGAGCATGGCCTGCAGTACCTGTTGGTGGCCACGGTGCTGACAGGAGCGCTGCAGGTGCTGGCCGGTGTGCTGCGGCTCGGTGTGCTGATGCGTTTCGTGTCGAAGTCGGTCATCACCGGTTTTGTCAACGCGCTGGCGATCCTGATCTTCATGGCGCAATTGCCTGAGCTGATCGATGTGGGTTGGCCCGTCTATGCGATGACCGCTGCCGGCCTGGCCATCATCTACGGGCTGCCATTGCTGACCAGGGCCGTGCCGTCGCCGCTGGTGGCCATCGTGCTTCTCACCATCGTTGCCATCACGATGGGGCTGGACATTCGCACCGTCGGCGACATGGGGCAACTGCCCGACAGCCTGCCGGTCTTCCTGCTGCCCGATGTGCCGCTGACCTGGCAGACCCTGCAGATCGTGCTGCCGTATGCGGCCACGCTGGCGGTGGTCGGCTTGCTGGAATCGATGATGACCGCATCGATCGTCGACGAGCTCACCGACACCGGCAGCAACAAGAGTCGTGAATGCATCGGCCAGGGGGTGGCCAACATCGCCACCGGTTTTATCGGCGGCATGGCGGGCTGCGCCATGATCGGTCAGTCGGTGATCAATGTGAAGTCCGGCGGCCGCGGGCGCTTGTCGACCCTGGTGGCGGGTGTGGGTTTGTTGGTCGCGGTGGTGTTCATGGGCCCGTGGGTCAAGCAGATCCCGATGGCGGCGCTGGTGGCGGTGATGATCATGGTCAGCATCGGCACCTTCAGCTGGTCGTCGGTGCTCAAGCTGCGGGAACATCCCCCCAGCTCGTCGGTGGTGATGCTGGCCACGGTGGTGATCACGGTCTGGAGCCACGACCTGGCCAAGGGGGTGTTCGTGGGCGTGCTGCTCTCCGGGCTGTTCTTCGCAAACAAGGTGGGGCGCGTGCTGCGGGTCGACCGAAGCGTCCAGGGCAGTGACGAAGCAGCCGTACGCCACTACGCAGTGGTGGGTCAGGTTTTCTTCGCATCGGCCGAAGCCTTCATCGGCGCGTTCGACTTCAAGGAAGTGGTGCCGCGCGTGACGATCGATGTGCGCAGCGCACATTTCTGGGACATCACCGCCATCGGTGCGCTCGACAAGGTGGTGCTGAAGTTCAGACGGGAAGGCACGCAGGTCGAGGTAACGGGGCTCAACCAAGCCAGTGCCACCCTGGTCGACCGCTTCGGCCTGCACGACAAGCCCGATGCGGTCGAGCGCCTGATGCACTGAAGCCGGGAAGCCCATGAAACACGTCTACGCTTGCATCGATGGTTCGGCCAACAGCACCGCGGTGGTCGATTGCGCGGTCTGGGCTGCGCAACAACTGCAGGTGCCGGTGGCTTTTTTGCACATGCTGGAACGTCACCCCGAACGCGCCGCGCTCAGCGACCACAGCGGCGCCATCGGGCTGGGGGCGCAGGAGTCGTTGCTGGGCGAGCTGGCCGAGCTGGACGCGCAGCGCGGGCAGCTGGCTCAGCGTGCGGGCCGCGCGCTGCTGGCGGCGGCTTGCGAGCGCGCGACTGCGGCCGGGCTTGCCCAAGCCGACACGCGCTTGCGCCATGGCTCATTGGTCGATGGCGTGCTGGAAGTGCAAACCAGCGCGCGGCTCTTCGTGCTGGGCGAGCACCTGCAACAGCGCGATGCGGCAGCCGAGACCGGCTCGCGGCGCGGCCGGCTGCATCTGGACCACCATGTCGAGGCGGTGGTGCGTGCGGTCACGCGCCCGGTGCTGGTGGTGCCCGGCGAACGCTTCGAGCCGCCGCAAAGCATCGTGATCGCCTTCGATGGCAGCGCCACCGCACAAACGACTGTGCAGACGGTACGGGCCAGCCCGCTGCTGAAGGGTCTGCCGGTGCGCCTGGCCATGGCCATTGGCAACGACAGCGCCACCGCGCGCGCAAAGGCTTCGGCGGCGCTGGACAGCGCCAGAGCCGCGTTGGTGGCGGCTGGCTTCGACACCACCATCGAGATGCTGTCCGGTGAAGCCGAGGCGGTGCTGCCGCCGCTCTTGAAACGCGAGGCGGCGGCCCTGCTGGTGATGGGCGCCTACGGCCATTCCCGCATCCGCCAGTTGATCGTTGGCAGCACCACGACGGCACTGCTGCGGCTGGCCGAGGTGCCGGTGCTGGTCTTGCGGTGACGGGGCGCCGGCTGACAGAGCCTGTGGCACGCGCCTCCTAGACTCGGTTTCCCAGCACCACGCGCGATTCGCGCACGACACCATGGCAGAGCCCCTTGACGCGGCATCGACTGCGAGCGCCACGCGTGCTGCGAATGCAGCCGATGTCCCGCAGCGGGTCGACTTCGACCTGGGCGCGGCGGTCGAGCGGGTCGACGGCTGGGTCGATGGCGCCATCCGGCTGCTGCCCAACATCGCGGTCGGGCTGGTGGTGATGCTGATTTTCTGGGTGTTGGGCCGCGTGGCGCAGAACCTGGTCCAGCGGGCCGGCCGGCGCACCGATCGCGACAACCTCGGCGAGGTGCTGGGCGGTTTCGTCAAGTGGGTGGTGCTGCTGCTGGGTTTCCTGCTGGCTGCCACGGTCATCCTCCCGTCGCTGAAGCCGGGCGACCTGATCGCCGGGCTCGGGGTCAGTTCGGTCGCGATCGGCTTTGCGTTCAAGGACATCCTGCAGAACTGGCTGGCGGGGCTGTTGATCCTGATCCGCCAACCATTCCAGATCGACGACCAGATCGAAGTCAATGGCTTCGAAGGCACGGTGGAGCGCATCGAAACCCGCGCCACCATCATCAAGACCTACGACGGCCAGCGCATCGTCGTGCCCAACAGCGACATCTACACCAACGCGGTCACCGTCAAGACCGCGCACGACCGCCGCCGCAGCCAGTACGACGTGGGCATCGGCTATGGCGACGGCATCGAGCATGCGTGCCAGGTGCTGGTGGAAGCGGTCAGCGCCATCGCCGAGGTGCAGTCCGACCCCAAGCCCGAGGCCTTGACCTGGGACCTGTCGGCCAGCTGGGTCACGATCCGCGTGCGCTGGTGGACCGACAGCCGGCGCGCCGATGTGGTCCATGTCAAAGCCCAGGTGCTGACCGCCATCAAGCTGGCGCTGGACAAGGCCGGCATCGACATGCCGTACGACACCCAGGTGCAGCTGTTCCACGACCAGACCGAGGCTGACGACGGCTTGCGCGGCGCGCAGCGCGAAGGCTGGCCTAAGCCGAAGGACGGCGAGCCACCCGTGCCACGGTGGCGCCAGCAGAGAGCCGCCGAGGAACGAGTCGAGCAGCCTTCCAAGCAAAAAGGCGACCCCTGATGCGCAGCGAACGCGACAAGATGCTGGCGGGTGAGCTGTACGACCCGAACGATACCGACCTGGTTGCCGGCCGGCTGCGGTCACGCGGGCTGTGCCAGCGGTTGAACGCATTGCCGGCCGGAACGACCGATGGCCATGCCAGGTTGCTGGCCGAGTTGTTCGGCAAGCCGGTCGACACCTGTGTCACGCCGCCATTCCAGTGCGACTACGGCCTGAACATCGAATTCGGCAGCGGCGTTTATTTCAACTTCGGCTGCGTGGTGCTGGATGTGGCACCGGTGCGCATCGGCCACCGCGTGCTGTTCGCACCGGGGGTTCACATCTATTCGGCTTCGCATCCGATGTCGGTGGCCGCGCGTCGCAGCGGGCTCGAGTTGGGGTTTCCCGTGACGATTGACGACGACGCCTGGATCGGTGGCGGCAGCCTCATCTGCCCGGGGGTCACGATCGGTGCCGGTGCGGTGATCGGCGCGGGCAGCGTGGTCACTCGCGACATCCCGGCCGGCGTGTTTGCGGCCGGCAACCCTTGCCGCGTGATCCGCACGATCGGCGCCGACGAATGACCGTCACCGCAACCACCGCAACCACCGCAACCACCGCAACCACCGCAACCACCGCAGCCGTCGCAGGCAGCGCGCCGGCTGCGCTGAAGCGCATCGTCGATTTGCCCGGGCCGCGCGGTTGGCCCTGGCTCGGCAATGTGCCGCAGTTGCGCCCGAGCCGCCTGCACCAGCAACTGGAGCAATGGGCCGAAATCCACGGGCCGCTCTACCGCATGCGCTTCGGCTCGCGCCAGGTGGTGGTGCTCAGCGACCACGCCCTGGTCGCTGCCTTGCTTCGCGAACGGCCGGAAGGCTTTCGTCGCACGCGGTTGCTGGAGCGGGTGTGGACCGAGCTCGGCTTGCCCGGTGGGGTTTTCGGCGCCCATGGCGATGCCTGGCGGCGGCAGCGTCGCATGGTGATGGCTGGCTTCGACCCGGGCCATGTGCGGCGCTACCTGCCGCAGTTGCAAACCGTGGCGGGACGGCTGGCCGACCGCTGGGCCGCGGCTGCGCAACAGGGCCGCGCTGTCGATCTGCAGGCCGATCTGATGCGATACACGGTCGACACCATCGCGGGGCTTGCCTTCGGGGCCGAGGTCGACACCTTGCGCTCGGACGGCGACATCATCCAGCGCCATCTCGACAAGCTGTTCCCCGAGATGCAGCGTCGGCTGTTGTCGCCGTTTCCGACCTGGCGTTGGTGGCGCAGTGCGAACGACCGCCGCACCGCGCACAGCATTCGCGAGGTGCTGCACGCGGTCGATGGCTTCATCGAGCAAGCACGCAACCGGCTGCGGAACGACCCGCAGCGGGCCGCACAACCCGCCAACCTGCTGGAAGCGATGCTGGTGGCGGCTGCCGAGCCCGACAGCGGCATCGCCGATGCCGATGTGGCCGGCAATGTGTTGACGATGTTGCTGGCCGGGGAGGACACCACCGCCAACACCATCGCCTGGGCGCTGGACCTGCTGTGGCGCCACCCGGCGCTGCTGGCGCAGGCGGCGGCCGAGGTGCGCGCCGTGGTGCCGCGCGGCGAATTGCCTGGGGCGGACGCGCTCGCCGGACTGCCGTTCGTCGAAGCCTGTCTGCACGAAACCATGCGGCTGAAGCCGGTGGCGCCGCTGCTCAACTTTCAGGCCGAACGCGACACCACGATCGGCAACTTGCAGGTGCCGGCGCAGACGGTGGTGCTGACCTTGATGCGGCGCGACAGCGTCAGCAATCACCACCTGGACCGCGCGCCCGCTTTCGAGCCCGCACGGTGGCTGGCGGGTGCCGATGTGGCTGCCGTCAAGCGCTTGTCGATGCCTTTCGGCGCCGGACCGCGGATCTGCCCTGGGCGCTACCTGGCGCTGGTTGAAATGAAGATGGCGCTGGCGGTGCTGCTCGGCCGCTTCGACATCCAGGGCATCGACACCCCGGACGGTTTGCCCGCACACGAGCGGCTGTCTTTCACCATGGTGCCGGTGGGACTGCAGATGCGGCTGCGATTGCGGAGTTGAGGCGCAATCGACAGACGCGCCGATCGTCGGAGCGAACCTACAGCCCGCCGCGCCGCGCACCGGTAGCCCGACTCCTGTGGCGGCAGCAACATGACGGCTGCTGTTTCACACCAGGAGTTCACGATGGATTCGATCAACCGCAACCAGTCCGCCGACAACCACAAGGATGTGCATGGCGCAGAAGCCATCGAGCGCATCAAGGGCATCGTCGGCAGCACGTCGACCTGCTTCTTCTGCACCGGCGCCAAGGTGGGCGATTCGCACGCCACTCGGCCGATGAGCGTGCAGAAGGTCGACGATCAAGGCCATCTGTGGTTCATGAGCGCCTCAGACAGCCACAAGAACCAGGAGTTGCAGCAGGACCCAGGGGTTTCGCTGTTCTTTCAGGGCTCCGAACATTCAGACTTTCTGCACCTGCGCGGCACCGCCAGCATCTCGCGCGACAAGCAACTGATCGATGACCTCTGGGAGCCGGTGATGAAAACCTGGTTCACCGAGGGCAAGGAC
>JBBSPW010000033.1:0-24811 GCA_038258365.1 Burkholderiales bacterium
AACGCCAGCGCACCGATGACAGCGGGCTGGGTTTCGGCCGCCAGCGCGGTGCCACCGCTTCGGAGATCGGGTTGTGGGCGGTGCATGCGGGCGGGCGCACCGTGCTCGACGCGGTGCAGAAAGGGTTGGCGCTGCCGCCTGAGGCGCTCGCCACCTCGCGGGCGGTGCTGTCCGATGTCGGCAACGTCTCGTCGGTGACGGTGATGATGGTGTTGCAGCGGATGCTGGCGCAGCCCCGCACCTTGCCGAATGGCAGCGAACTCGGGGTGGTGATGGCCTTCGGACCCGGCTTGTCGGCAGAAACCTTGCGCTTTCGCATCGGCCCCGCCGCCTGACCGATGCGCGATCTGGCCCACCGCAGCCTGGAGCCCGAACTGATGGACGGCGAGGGTCTGCGCGACCCGGTGCTGCAAGCCCGGGTGCTGGCCGACCTGGCGCGCGTCAACCGCCTGACCCGCACCCATGCACCGGTGCTGCAATTTCTGCGGCAAGCCTGGGCGGCCCACCCCGCGGGCCGCGCCTTCACCGTGTTGGACGTGGGGTGCGGCCAGGGCGATCTGCTGCGCGAGATCCACCGGCTGGCGTTGCGGGTGCAGCGCCGCGTGCAGTTGGTGGGGCTGGACCTGCACCCCGACAGCATCGAAGCCGCTGTGGCTGCCACCCCGGTGGGCTTGCCGATCCGCTATCTGCAGGGCGATGCCTTGCAGCATGTGCCGCAAGCCACCGACTACATCGTCAATTCGCAGCTGTCGCACCATCTGGACGATGCGCAGATCGTTGCCCTGCTGCGCTGGATGCAGGCGCATGCCGGGCTCGGCTGGTGCGTGGCCGACCTGCGCCGCCACTGGCTGCCCTATCTGGGCTTTCGGTGGTTGGCGCGCATGGCGGGTTGGCACCGCGTGGTACGGCTCGACGGCACCTTGTCGATCGCCCGCTCCTGCACCCCTGCCGAGTGGGGCCAATTGCTGGCAAGGGCGGGCGTGCAGGCCAGCGTCCGCCGCCATGTGCCTTTCAGGCTGACCGTGCAAGCCTCGGACGGCGCAATGGCGCACTGACTGCATGTCAGCGACGACATCCGCGGCTGCGAACCGCACTCCCATGTCCGACGAACCGCTGGTGATCGTCGGCGCTGGTCTGGCCGGCAGTGCCACCGCGCTGCTGCTGGCGCGCGGCGGGCGGCCCCCGCCACTGCTGCTGGAGCGCACGCTGCAGACCGAGCCGCGCTTGTGCGGCGAATTCATCAGCGCAGAAGCCGCGCAAATGCTGACCCGGCTCGGGGTCGATGCGCTGGCGCTGGGTGGACAGCCGACGCGGCGTTTGCGCGTCGCCAGCGGGCGGCGCGTGATCGAGGCCGAGTTGCCGTTCACCGCCATCGGCCTGACCCGCCGCACGCTCGACAGCGCTTTGCAGCAGCAGGCGCAAGCCGCGGGGGTGCGCTTGCTGAGGGGCCAGCGCGTGAGCGTGCAACGCGTGGGAAACGCCGTCGACCCGTTCGTGCTGCAACTGCCCGATGCGGCCGAAATCCGAACCCCGACTCTGATGCTGGCCACCGGCAAGACCGACCTGGCACCGCTGCCGCGACGTCCGCTGCGCGAACCCGAACCTCTGGTCGGCATGCGGCTGCATCTGAAGCTGGCGCCATCGCAAGCCCGAGCGATCGAAGGCCATGTGGAGGTGGTCTTGACGCGCAACGGCTATGGCGGGCTGCAACCGGTGGAAGGCGGGCGTGTCAACCTGTGCCTGCTGATGCAGCGCGACCCCTCGCGGCCGCGGCCAGCGGATCTGCTGGCCGCGTTGCGCACCGACTGCAGCCTGCTGGCCGAGCGGCTGGAAGGCGCGCAAGTGATGCCCGAGCCACCGGAAACCATCTACCGCGTGCCCTATGGCCACCTGCACCAGGCGTCGCCCAGCGATCCGCCCGGCTTGTGGCGCCTGGGCGATCAAGCGGCGGTGATTCCTTCGTTCACCGGCGACGGCATGGCCATCGCGTTGCACAGTGCCACGCTCGCTGCGCACACCCTGCTCGATGGCAAAACCGCGGGTGACTATCACCGCGGCTTGCGAGCCGACCTGCAAGCGCAGATCCGCCGCGCCCATGGGCTCTACCGCTTCGGCCGGCAACCTGCGGGGCAGGCAGTGATGCTGGCGCTGCTGCAGCGCTTTCCGCTGCTGTTGCGGTTCATCGCTGCGATGACCCGGGTGCCAGCATCGGCGTTGCGGATGTAGCCGCTGCCGGTTGCAGAAAGTCGGCCGCCGGAAGCAGACTCAAGCTGTGGCCGCAGCCGCAGCCGGTACCAAAGCTTATCCCGCAGCAGCCGCCGAAGCCGAGCCGATCACCCGGTGCACCAGATGCAGCTTGCGCACCGCCGGGCCGGAGAGCACGAAGGGGTAGAAATCGGCCACACCCATGCTTCTGGACATCTCGTTGAGCACACCGGTCAACTCCATCCAGCTGTTGATCAGTTGCAGGAACGCTGCCATCTCGCCCTCGGACGCGGCGTCCGGCTCCAGCACCTGCGATCCGAAGCGTTCGTAATTCAGCTCGACGTTTTCCCCGTCGACCGCGAAGCTGCGGGCGGTGTCCAGCGTATCGACCAGGTGCAGGTAGTGCGCCCAGGTTTCTGCCCAGTCTTCCCATGGGTGGCTGCTGGCGTAGGCGCTGACGAAGCGTTGCCCCCAGTCGGCCGGCGCACCCTGGCCGTAGTGCTGCGCGAGCGCAGCGCCATAGTCCTGGCGGTCGTCGCCGAAGGTGTTTCGATAGGCGCCGAGCCAGTCGCTGCCGGCCACCAACCGTTGCCAGTAGTAGTGCCCGGTCTCGTGCCGCAGATGCCCGAGCAGGGTGCGGTAGGACTCGCCCATTTCGGTGCGGCGCAGTTCGCGATGGGCATCGTCGGCTTCCTGAACATCGAGGGTGATGATGCCGTCGGCATGGCCCGTCATCACCGGCGGCCCCCCCGGCAACGCATGCAACAGGTCGAAGGCCAGGCCGCCTGCTGAGTCCTCGTTGACGCGTGAGCGCACAGGCAGACCGCGAGCGATCAGCGACGACACCAAGCGGCGTTTGGCCATCTCGATGCGCTGCCAGCGCTCGGCGCTGCCGGGCATCGACAGGTCTGGCAAGGTGCGCGTCAGCCGGCAGCATCGGCACAGGCCCCCCGGCCCGGCAGCCGCATCATCGGGATCGACCAGCCAGTTGCACACCGCTGCCGAGAGCAGGTTGCCGCAGCGCTTGTAGCGCCGTTCTCCGTCGGCCTGCTGACCCGGCCCGCGCGCCTCACGCCACAGGCCGGTGCCAGCCGCCACCAGGGCGATCAATCGGCACTGGTCTGGCAAGTAGCCCAACGGCATGCCGCAAGCCAGGCAAGCACTGTTGCGAAAGAAAACCGGACGGCCGCAAACGCAAACATAGGCGCGTGACAACAGTGGCTTCGGCGCCTGACTACCGGTTGGGTTGGGAATTTGCATGGTGGCTGGGAGACTCGAGCGGAACTCGGTGGAACCTGAAACAAAAAGCCCGCTGTGAAAGCGGGCTGTGAAACGGAAGCGGCCAACTGGCCAGAGGGTTCAACGCGGATTGGGAACATCCAGGGTCTGCTTCTCGCCCATCCCCACCTCTTTGCCGGCAACGACAGAGGCTGCCATCGACAGCACGCGAGCGACCGCATTGTCGGGACCGTCCCAAATCTCGACATGGGAGGGCGACACGCAGATCAGCGTCAGGTCGGGATCCTCTGCACTGTCGAACCACGGTCTTGCGGCCAGCGACCACAAATCTTGCTTGCGCTTCGGGTCATCGCTCATGACGGCTTTGCCGGCAATCGACACGAAGTCAGAGTTGCCACTGTCGGCGAAGCTGAGGTTGGCCGGCTGCGCTCCGTCGCCGAGCATCGGCGCAGTGCTCTTGCGCGATGCCATGAACCAGATGCTGCCTGCTTGGTCCATCTCCAGCGCGGTCATGGGTCGGCTGCACAAGCCATTGGTCGGCTCCCGCAACGTCAACATCCCCACCCGCAGGCCGTCCAGTTTGTCAGCCAGCGGTGCCAGCGCATGGGTGGTGCCCAATCGAATCTTCATCGGTGGCTCCGATTTCAGCGATCGTCGCCGCGAAGGGCGTGCAAGACCGCATAAACCAGCGCGCCGGCTGCGGCCGCAATCAACACCGACTTGATCGGATCATCGCGAACCCGCTCTGCGGTGCGGTGGCGTGCACTGTCGACATTGGTGCGCACCTTCTCGCTGTTGGCGCGCACCCAATTGGCGCTGCGCTCAGCCGAATCCGCCATGCGGTCGACAGCGGCATGGGCCATTTCGCCACCCTTGCTGACAGCGCGGTCGACCATCGGCGCCGCCTTGTCGATGGCGCGGTCGGCCTTGGCTGCCACTTGCTGCGCAGCTTGGTCAATGTTGCGGTGGGCGGAATCGCGCTCGCTGCGAAGTGCTGCGCCAGCGTCGGCACCCGTGTGGTTGGATCCTTGAATGGTGTCGTTCATGTTCGCTCCTGGTTGAATGAAGTTCGGGGCCTTGGTCGCCGACCGACAATCTCAAGTCTGAGAGTTCGGAAAGTCCGCTCACATCGGGTTGCAGGATTGAGCGCTGTGGGACATCCATCGGCACCCACGTCAGAAGCATCCGACGCGGGCTTGCATGGACTCAGTCTTGATTCAATGGTCGCGGATGCCTTCAGGCCCGGATTCACGTAGCGTCTGCGCGCCCAACCTTGCGCAATAGGCGATCAGCTCGTCCAGCTCGGCCGATTTGTCGAACACCCGGTCCGCACCCAGGCGCAAACAGGTGTCACGAATGTCCTCGGAAGCGTAGTTCGTCAACACGATCCGCTTCACCGGGGTACCTGCCTGTTTCATCGCGCGCAAGACGCCGAGACCCGATCCCGACTTAAGGAAAAGATCGACGATCACCAGTTGCAACGATGCAGACCGACTGAGTTTCAGCGAACGCAAGGCCGTGGCTTCGTCTGCAGCACTGCCCACGACGGTCACGGGTGCGGTTTCTTCCAGTGTCTCGATCAGGTTCTCGAGGATCAACGCGCTGTCCTCGACGATGAAGGTTTGCAACCCCCTACCCGGCGGACCTTGCTGGCGAACAACAGAATCAGTCTGGGAGCCGAATGCGACGGGCGGTGGTTGTTGACGGGTTCTCATGGTCGCCCCTCAATTGACCGTCTTGATCTGCAATTGGTTGTCCACCCCCACCACGCCATCCACCGCCTTGGCGATCGTCCCGGCGCGTTCGCGGTCTGCATCGCTCGGCGCGGTGCCCTTGAGCAGCACCTTGCCTTCGCCGGTGTCGACATTGATCGACAGTGCGCTCAGTGCCTCGTCGCGTGCCAATGCCGCATTGATCTCGGCAGTGATCGCGATGTCCCTGCTGGTTCGTGCAACCACCTGTGCGGCCTTGTCGGCGGCCTGTTTTGCATCTACGGCCAGCTCGCCGGACTTCTGCTCGGTTTTGGCGATTGCGGCATCGAGCTTTTGACCGGCTGTGCGGCTGTCGTCTGCAGGGCTGCAGGCGACCAGCAGCGCAGACAGTGCCAGCAACGGGGCTGCAACGCTTGCTTGCAAACGGCGCGGCTGCGGCTGGGGCTGCGGCAGTTGCGTGTTCTTGCTGAATTCGAGGTTTGACATGGCGGACTCCGATGGGCGTTGGCGTCGAAGCTCAAAGCCGTGCGCTCGATGCTAGGAGCCAGCCAGAACCAAAGCGATCGGCGGTGCCCGGTTGCGACTGTCGGACGCCACCCACAGCGCGGACCTCCTGCACGGCTCGCGTGAAGCGCGGGCGCGCGCACACCACGCGCACATACAAGAGTGCTTCCGGCCGTGGCGCCGGCGCAAGCGCCTGTCCGCGAATCAGTCCGGCGCGCGCCGGTCAACGGGCGCAGTGCTGTCGGCTGCCGCGCGGTCGGCCGCATAGTCCTTCAGCCGGTTGTAGAGCGTTTTCAAACTGATGCCCAACACCGCAGCCGTGCGTTCCTTGTGGTGGTTGTAGTGACGCAGGGTGGCCAGCACCAGGGCACGCTCGGCTTCGGCCATCGACGTGCCGATCGGCAGCACCAGCGACGGCATTGCCATGTCGCCGGAAGCGACGGCTTGGGCTTCCCGCGACAGCGCCCCGGCTGCGCTGTCTGACGGAGTCAAAGGATGGGCGGCCGCAGTTGCTGCAGACACGGCGCCGCGCGGCAACCAGTGCTCATCGATCACATCGGCCGATGCCATCACATAGGCCCGCTGCACCGCGTTGCGCAATTCGCGCACATTGCCGGGCCACGGGTGGCTCTGCAACTGCGTCACGGCCTTCGGCGTGAAGCGCTTGGCCGCGCCCTCTTGCGCGCCGATCGCCTGCAGAAAGTGCTCGGCCAGCAACGGCACGTCAGACAGCCGCTCACGCAGCGGCGGCAGCTCGATCGGAAACACATTGAGCCGGTACCACAGGTCCTCGCGCAGCTTGCCGCTGTCGACCGCCTGTTGCGGCACGCGGTTGGTGGCGGCGATGATGCGCACATCGGCTTCCTGAACCTGGGTGCTGCCGACCCGCATGTAGCGCCCGGTTTCCAGCACTCGCAGCAGCTTGACCTGCAGGTCGGGCGGCATCTCGGTGATCTCGTCCAGAAACAAGGTGCCGCCGCTGGCGCGCTCGAAGAAGCCCTGATGCTGGCGCTCGGCGCCGGTAAAGCTGCCTTTCTCGTGGCCGAAAATCTCGCTTTCGATCAGGTTGGGCGAGATCGCGCCGCAGTTCACTGCCAAGAACGGGCGCTTGCGGCGCCGGCTCAGGTCGTGAACGCTTTGCGCCACCACCTCTTTGCCGGTGCCACTCTCGCCGGTGATCAGCACCGTGACGCTGGTGCCAGCCACGCGCGAAATCTGCTCGTAGACGCGCTGCATCGCATCGCTCTGGCCCCACAGCTGCCCGAAGTGTCCGCTCTTGGCCACCTGCGCGGTCAACACATCGACTTCGGCTTTCAGCACCGCCGGCTTCATGATGCGCGACAGCACCCCTTGCAACTGCTTGAGGTTGATCGGCTTGACGTGGTAGTCGGCCGCACCCAAGCGCAAGGCCTGGATCGAGGTTTCCAGATTGGCATGGCCCGTGCACAGCACCACCTCGGAAGCTGCCACCAACTGCGGGTCGGCCAGCAGGTCCAGACCGCTGCCGTCCGGCATCTTCAGGTCGAGCAGCAGGATGTCGGGCTGCTGCAGCGAGATCTGGCGCCGCGCGTCGCGCAGGGTGTGGGCCATTGCTACCGTGAAGCGTTCGCCGGCGATCAGCGCCCGCAGCGATGCTGCGGAATCCAGGTCATCGTCTACGACCAGCGCATGGGGCATGAACGGCAGTCTCCGTAAGGCTTGGGAGCGAGGGTCGAAGCTGAGATCGATCGACGGCGACCAATCGCTCTACTCAGAGTGTGCCCATTCTGACAGTTGGCACAAGCGGGGCAACCTGCGAGGCACGACAACGCGGGACCGAGCAGGCCGAACCCGTCAAATGCGGGGATCGGACTCCGGCGTATTCGGCGAATGCAAGCCCTTGCGTGACCCATGGCGGTTGGCATAGACCCAGGTGAATTCCGCGCCCAACAAGAAAATCTGCGCCGAGAAATAGACCCACATCAGCAGCACCACCACCGAGCCCGCAGCACCAAAAGGCGACGCCACGCCACTGCGGCCGATGTAGAGCGCGATCAAAAACTTGCCGATCGTGAACAGCAGCGCGGTCAGAACCGCGCCCACCCAAACATCTCGCCACGCTACCTTGGCGCTGGGCATCAGCTTGTAGATCATGGCGAACAACACGGTGATCAACACCAAACTCACTCCCAGGTCCAGAAACGCAGGCACGAATCCGAGCCGCTCGAAAAACGGCGCCCACCACCGCGACAGAGCCGCCACCGCTGCGCTGGCCACCAGCGACACCATCAGCAAAAAGCCGATACCCAGAATGAGGCCCAGCGACAGCAGACGCGCCCGCACCAAATTCCAGGCACTGCCGCGAACCACCGGCTCTGGCACCGACCAGATGCGATCGAGGGCGCTTTGCAGTTCGCCAAACACCGTGGTGGCGCCGATCAGGAGAGTCACCACGCCCACCACCGTGCCGATCAAGCCGGCGCCCGGTCGACTGACTTGCTCCAGCATCGACTGCAAGGCTTGCGCGCTGGTATCTCCCAACAGGTCCGACGCCTGGGCAAGGATTTCATTGCGCGCCGCCTGTTCACCGAACACCAGACCTGCGACTGAAATCGCGATCAGCAGCAGCGGTGCCACCGAAAACAGCGTGTAGAAAGCCAGTGCCGCGCCCATGCTGGGGGCCTTGTCTTCGATCCAGGAGCTGACGGTGTCTCGAAGCAGATACCAAGCCGTACGAAGGATTTTCATGGCGATCAATGTTGCCCGAGGGCCGCGCCGTGCCGCTCAGGTCGGCGTCGGCGGCACCTGACGGATGGGCACGGACCGCAGCGTGGGCTCCGTCCTACGTCGTTCTCGACGCCTCACAGGGACGTTCGCCAGAACGCGTGCCGCTTCGTCGTCGCGTCCTACGCAAGTCCCGCAGTTGGCGGCTTAACTTTCAGGCCAGCGGGTTCGCAAGCGATCGCGAATCCGCAACCTCAACGCAACAGGAGCACGACATGAACAAGGACCAAGTCAAAGGACGCATGGACGAAGCTGCAGGCAAGGTCAAGGAGACCACCGGCAAAGTGCTCGACGACAAGCAGATGGAAAACGAAGGCCGTCTGGACAAGAACGTCGGCAAGGTGCGCGCAGGCATCGGCGACACAAAGGAAGATGTCAAGGACGCGGTGGACAAGCTCTGATGCCGAGCCGCCGAAACGAATTTTCTGCAGGCGGCATGCGGGCGCACCAGCCGCCACAGGAAGCTCCGATTCCGGTGGCACCTCCGCCCCCGATGCCCTTGCCAGGCGAAGCGCCCGTCCGAGACCCGCCGCTTCCCGGGCAGCAAACGCCGATCGAGGAGCCCCCGAAAGGCATGTGAAGCGCAGGCGTTTTCAACGCCGTAGGATGCAGGTCGCGTTGGATTTGGTTCTGCGCGCCGAACGCTTGGCGGCCTGATTTGGGTCTTTGAAGAAATACATTGGAGCAACCACCCCCACATGCCGGTCGAGAGATGTTGTTTTCTACCCGCTCTATCGACCGCCCCCCTCGAAGCGACTCCGGTCGCTTCGGGGATTTGGCTTTTGTGCGTGGTGAGTGTGCTGAGTTTGGGCGGCTGCGGCATCTTCAAGAAGGAAACCGCTGACACCTCTCAGGAAGCAGGCGGGGACAAAACCGCCACATCATCAATGCCGGTCCTGGAGCTGAAGGTCGCGGCGCCGGGGCCACTCGATGATCTGCTGGCCAAGAACCTCGATTTGGCGCAGGTCAACCGTCTGGCCAGAGGGGAGCCTCTGCAAGAAGGTGAATTCGAACGGTTGTTGAATGCCGCGCCGGCTCAAGCCCGCGCCTTGCTGCAGACCAAGGGCTTTTTCAACCCCGAGGTCAAGGTCGAGCGTGAGCCTGGAGATCCGCCCCTGGTGCTTGTCACCGTGGACCCCGGACCCATCACCGTGGTCGGCAGTGTCGACCTCGAGGTGGAGGGCCCGCTGCGGGACGCAGCCGATGCGGGTGACACCAGAGCGAAGCGGGTCGCGTCCGACGTGCTGTCGAAGTGGCGGTTGACGCGCGGCACGCCGTTCGAGGCCAGTGCCTGGTCCAGCGCCAAATCCGGGGTCACTGCACGCATGCGTGCGGATGCCTATGTGCTGGCCGATTGGGAGCGCACACAGGCCCGTGTGGATGCGTCCACGCAAAGCGCCGCACTCTCCGGCACCGTGGCCAGCGGCCCGCTGTTTCGAACCGGTGAGATCCAGGTCGACGGGCTCGATCGCCAGGATGTGCAAACGGTGCGCAACATCGCCGACTTTCCGTCCGGCGTTCCAGCCACCGAAACCTTGCTGCTGGACTTTCAGGAGCGGCTGCAGAAGTCGGGCTTGTTTACCAGCGCTGTGGTCACCTTGAAGCCTGAAGACGCCGACCCGCTGGCCACACCGGTGTCGGTGCGGGTGGCCGAGCAGAAGGTTCAGGAAGCCACGGTCGGCATCGGCTACAGCGCCAACCTGGGTGTGCGCGGCACGCTGGAACATGTGCATACGCGGCCGTTCGGCTATCCGTTCATTCTGCGCAACCGCTTCGAGATCGCCCAGGTCGAACAGCGCTGGGACGGCGAGTTGAGCACGCAGACCCTGCCAGGTCTGTATCGCAACCTGATCGGCTGGGGCTACTCGCGCGTGGAGTCGGACACCGATGTGGTGACTTCAGGCCGCGTTCGCGCGGGCCGGGCGCAGGAAACCAAGCGCATCAGCCGCCTTGGATTTCTGGAAGCCGAACGGTCGATCACCACCAGTGCGCTGGGCCGGCAGACCTCTGACGCTGTGTCGGCCCACTACCACGGTATCTGGCGCAAGGTCGACGACCAACTGTTGCCCACCGATGGCCGTGTCTGGACCGGCCAGCTCGGCGGCGGCTATGCCACATCGAACCCGGGCGACAAGGGGCCCTTCATCAGGGCCTATGCCAAGCTCGATGCCTTCAAGCCCTTTGCGGGCAACTGGTTCTTTCAGGGCCGACTGGAAGCGGGGCAGGTGTTTGTGCGTGACGATGTGATCGTTCCCGAGTCGATGCGTTTCAGAGCCGGTGGCGACAACTCGGTGCGCGGCTACGGCTACCGCAAGCTCACGCCACAGATCAACGGCGTGGACACCGGTGGCAAGGTGTTGCTCACGGCCAGCGCAGAAGTGGCGCGCCCGATTCTGGCGAGCATCCCCGAGCTGTGGGGCGCTGCCTTCCTGGACGTCGGGCGCGCAGCTGACAACTGGGGTGACTACAAGCCCGCCATCGGTGTCGGTGTGGGTGTGCGCTTTCGCAGCCCGGTGGGACCGTTGAAGCTCGATCTCGCCTACGGTGAGGAAACCCAGCAATTTCGGATTCACCTGACCGTGGGCGTGGCGTTCTGATCATGGCCGAGCTCCCCGTGAACCCCAACGAGAACGGCGCCGCTGCCACGCCGGCTTCTTCGCTATCGCCACCGCAGCCACCCAAGCGACGTGCGCCGCTGCGGTGGCTGTTGTGGGGCGTGTTGGGAACGGTTGCGCTGGTGCTGCTGTTCGCGGGTGCCGCGCTGACCTGGGTCTGGACCACCGAAGCCGGCACCCGGCAGGTGCTGTCGCTGGTGCCGGGCCTGCAGACCACCGGGTTGAAGGGCCGCGTGACCGGCGGCGCATTCGCTGCCGACACGCTGACCTGGCGCGCGGACGGCACCGAGGTGGTGGTCACCGACCTGCGCTGGAACGATCTGTCGCTGCGTTGGCGGCCGCACCCCGGCGCCTGGATCGGCCTGACGCTGCAGCAGCCCGAAGCGCGCAGTGTGGTGGTGCGCACCACACCGAAGCCCGCCGACCCGAATGCCAAGCCCTTCGAGTTGCCGGCCGATCTGAAGCTGCCCGTGGTGGTCGATGCACTGGGTTTGCAGGTCGGCTCGGTCACGATCGACGAGCAAGTTCCGATCACCGACATTCGCGCCGATCTGCATGTCGGCGCGGAAGGCGGCGCGGTGCACCGCATCGACGCGCTGGCGCTGCAGCGCGGACCGCTGAGGGTGGCTGGCACTGTCAGCATCGGCAGCGCTGCCGAACTGCCGCTGGATGCGGCGCTCGAGGCCGTGTTCGGCGCCGGCGTTGGATCGAGCACCCCCGGCAGCGGCAATCCCGAAGACTGGCAAGCCCAGGTGACCGCCAAAGGTCCACTGCGGCAACTGGATGTGAATGCCAAGCTGCAAGCCGTGGGCGACGCCGCGGCCACGGTGCAGGCGCGTGTGACCCCGCTGAAGGCCTTCCCGCTGGCGTCGCTGAATGCCGATCTGCGCGACATCGACCTCTCGGCACTGGCGCCCGACTTGCCCAAGACCCGTCTGTCGGGACCCGCGGTGCTGGCCGACACCACCGCCGGCCAACCGTTGGCGGTGTCGCTGGCGCTCACCAACAGCGCGGCCGGCCCCTGGGACGCCAAACGGCTGCCGGTTCGCGGCTTGCGCGTGGCCGTGCAGGGCCGGCCCGAAGAACTGGACCGGCTCACCTTCGACGCCCTGCTGCTGGAACTCGGTGGCGAACAACCGGGCGGCCGCGTCACCGGCGAAGGGGCCTGGAAAGGCAGCGACCTGCAACTGACGATGAAGCTCGACGACCTGCGCCCGCAGCGGCTCGACGGCCGCGCGCCACCGATGCGGATCGACGGGCCGATCACGCTGGCGGTGAAGGGCTTGCCGGTGGCGGCTGCTTCTGGATCTGCTTCTGCTTCTGCTCCCGTGTCCAGCGCAGCCGCGGCCCCGTCGACAGCCGCTGCCCCGCAAGTTCCCATCACCGGCGACTTCCGCGTCGGCCTGACCGGCACGCTGCCCGACCAAGCCGGCAAACGTGCGCTACCGAAGGTCGCCATCGACGCCAAGGGCAGCTTCCAGAGCAGCCCCAACGGCGCCTTGCGGCTGTTGCTTCAAAGCGCTGCCGTCAAGGCCGGCGACGCCACGGCCACTGCCAGCGCAGACGCCCGGGTGGCGCCTTCCGGTCAGATCCAGGTGCAGAGCAAGGGCGAATTGGCGCGGTTCGACCCGGGAGTCTGGTTGGCCGAAGCCGTGGGCCGCGGCAAAAGCGAGCTGAACGGCGGTTGGGACGCCGACCTGACGATCCCGCCGGCGCTGAAGACGAAACCGCGCCAGGGTGCTGCGGCACCCGCCGGGTTGCTGCCCGGTTTGCCACCCGGAATGAACGGCACGGTGCGGGTGCGGCTGGACCCGAGCCGCTTGTCGGGGCTGCCGCTGCAAGGCGAGGCCACGTTGACGGCGGCGGCCACGGCGGTCGATCTGCTGGCGGCGTTTCAGGCCGGTGCCAACTCGGTCAAGGTCGACGGCCGCGCTGCTGCCGGGGTCGCAGGCAAGAACGGCAACAAGGACGGCAGTGGCAGTTCAGCGGTGGCCGGTATGCAACGCTGGAAGCTCGAGGTCGATGCACCGGTGCTGGCCGATCTGGCACCGCTGAAGTCGTTGTTGCCGGCCTCGGGGCCGAACCAGCCTGCGTGGTTTCCGAAGAACGGCAAGTTGCGCCTCCGGGCCACGGCCAACGGACACTGGCCCGAGCTGAAAAGCGAGGGCACGCTGGCGCTTGCCGACTACACAAGCCCGGCGCTGGCGGTGGGCAAGGCCGATGCGCGCTGGACTTTCTCGGGCATCGAGCCGAATGCGCCGCTGGCCCTGCAAGCCACCGTTATCGATGTCGCGCAAGGTCAGCAACGGGTCGAGCGCTTGCAGGTGTCGCTGGACGGCACACCGCGCGCGCACACGCTCAGCATCGAAGCCAGCAGCCCGGTGCGGCCGCCGGAGTGGGTGGAAGTGGCGCCCACTTCGAGCAAGGGGCCGGTGACGCCGGAATTGATCGCACCCCCGGTTGCCGCAGCGGCTTCGGCGCCATCCCCGGGATCGCCCACCAAGGCATCCAAAGGCAGCACGTTCAGCCTGCAAGGCAACGGCGGCTGGCGGCCGGAGCGGCAAGGCGGCGAGTTTCGTGGCGGCACCTGGTCGGGCACCCTGGCGCAGCTGATGGCAGCCCCGCGTGCTGCGCCCGGCGAGCCATGGCTGTCGGCACGCGACATCCAGCTCAGCGTGAAGCTCGACGCCGACTGCGCGCCGGTGCAGGCACTGCTGCAACCGAACCGCATCCAGGCATTCGGCGGTGCCTTGTCATGGCAGCAGGCCTCGTGGCAACCGCCGGTGACTGAAGGCGCATTGCCACGCATCGCGCTCGACGCGGTGCTGGAGCCGGTGCGTGTGGCGCCCTGGCTCGAACGTTTCCAGCCGCAATTCGGCTGGGCTGGAGAGCTGTCACTGGGCGGCAGCTTCAAGATTCGCAGCAACCGAAACTTCGATGCCGATGTGGTGATCGAACGCGTCGGCACGGGCGACCTGAGTCTTGCCATTGAAGGCGCACGGCGCTCGCTGGGTTTGAAGCAGTTCAAGATCGCGCTGTCGGCACACGACGGGCTCTGGGAAGTGACTCAGGCGGTAGACGGCACCAACATCGGCGTCATCAGCGGCCGGCAAACGGTGCGCAGCCGGGCCGATGCGATGGTGCCCGATGCCAAAGCCGCGCTGCAAGGTTCATTGGGACTGGTGGTGCCGCAACTGCAGGTGTGGGCGCCCTGGCTGCCGCCGGGCTGGCGCCTGGCGGGCAAGCTGCAGGCCGGTGCGGTTTTGTCGGGCACGGTCGGTGAGCCCGACTACCGCGGCCAGGTGCTGGGCTCGGAAATGGCGGTGCGCAACTTGTTCGAGGGCGTCAACCTGCGCGACGGCGAACTGGCGGTCGCCCTGACCGGCACCGAAGCCACCATTGAAAAATTCGAGTTCAAGGGCGGTGGCGACGGGGTTTTGCGCGTCACCGGCAGCGCCAGGTTCGGCTCGGCCCCGAAGGCCGACCTGCGCGTGATGGCCGACAAATTCAGGGCCCTGGACCGCATCGACCGGCGGGTGTCGCTGAGCGGCGCGGCCGATGTCTCGTTCCTGCAGAACTCGCTGTCGCTGAAAGGCAAGTTCACGATCGACGACGGCTTGATCGACATCACCCAGTCCGGTGCACCGAGCCTGGACGACGACGTGGTGGTCTACAACCTGCCCGGCGGACCGGCATCGACCGAGCCGCCCAAGCCCCAGCCCAAGCAGCGGGTCAAGACCAAACCCGAACCGGGCCTGCAGCCGGCTGGCACCACCGCGCCGCCGGCCGCCCAGCCGCTCACGACCGACATCCGATTGGCGGTGGACCTGGGCCAGAGCCTGCGACTGCGTGGGCGTGGACTCAACACCCTGCTGCGCGGCGAACTGGTGATCACCACGCCCGGCGGCGAGTTGGCGGTCAACGGGATCGTGCGGGCCGAAGAGGGCACGTACACCGCCTACGGCCAGAACCTGGTGGTCGACCGGGGGCGCATCTTCTTCACCGGCGAGGTCGGCAACCCTCGCCTTGACATCCTGGCGGTGCGCCCGGACATCGATATCCGCGTCGGCGTGATCGTTTCCGGCCCGGCCGCCAACCCGCGGGTGCGGCTGTACAGCGAACCGGGTCTGAACGAATTCGACACCCTGACCTGGCTGGTGTTGGGCCGGGCACCCGAGGGGCTGGGCCGCGACGACACCGCCTTGCTGCAACGCGCCGCGCTGGCGGTGCTGGCCGGCGACAAGGAGTCGGGTGGCGGCGTCATCAACAAGTTGGGGCTGGACGAGCTGTCGGTCAGCAACGGCACGCAAGGTGCGGTGGTCAGCCTGGGCAAGCAGATCAGCAAGCGGGTCTATGTCGGTTACGAAAAGGCACTGGCCGCCACCGGTGGCACCTGGCAGTTGATCTACCGCGTGGCGGGGCGCATCACGGTGCGGGCGCGGGCCGGCACCGACAACGCGATCGACGCGATCTGGACCTGGCGCTGGGATTGATGCGGGGCCAGCTCCGTGGTGGGCGTGCGGCTTGCCGTAACGCTGCGCACATTCAAATCTTTTCGCATATGAAGTCGAGGTCTCCATGATTTTTTTCACTTCCAAACGCAGCTGCGCGGGGCTGGCTCAATTGACGTTGGCGCTGTCTCTTCTGCTCGCCCTTTTCGGGTGTGGCAGCGACGCCAAATTGACGGTCAACGACGGCAGCGGCCCGAGACCGACATTGCCCGCACCGCAGTCCTCGTTGATTCCGACCGTGAACATCGCCAAAGCCCACGGCTGGCCCGAAGGCGCCAAGCCCACCGTGGCTTCCGGTCTGGCAGTCGGCGCCTTCGCGACCGGTCTGGACCACCCGCGCTGGGTCACCACGCTGCCCAATGGCGATGTCTTGGTGGCCGAGTCCGACGCCCCGCCCAAGCCGGAAGACAAAAGCGGCATCAAGGGCTGGGTGATGGGCATCGTGATGAAGGCGGCAGGCTCCAGCCATCCCAGCGCCAATCGCATCACGCTGCTGCGCGATGCCGACGGTGACGGCGTGGCCGAGACGCGGTCGGTGCTGCTGACCGGCCTCAACTCACCATTCGGCATGGCGCTCATCGGCGACAAGCTTTATGTGGCCAACACCGACGCGGTGGTCGTGTTTCCGTACGCCTCCGGCCAAACCCGCATCGACGCTGCCGGCCAGCGCTTGGTCGAACTGCCCGCCGGGCCGATCAACCACCACTGGACCAAGAACCTGATTCCGAGTGCCGACGGCAGCAAGCTCTATGTCACGGTGGGATCCAACAGCAACGTCGCCGAAAAAGGCATCGACAAGGAAGTCGGCCGCGCGGCGATCTGGGAAGTCGACACCGCCACCGGTGCGCACCGCGAGTTCGCGACCGGCCTGCGCAACCCCAACGGCATGGACTGGGAGCCGACCACCGGCATGCTCTGGACGGTGGCCAACGAACGCGACGAACTGGGCAGCGACTTGGTGCCCGACTACCTGACCTCGGTGCAAAGAGACGGCTTCTATGGCTGGCCGTACAGCTACTACGGCCAGCATGTGGACACGCGGGTCGAACCGCCCCGGCCCGATCTGGTGGCCAAGGCGATCTCGCCCGACTACGCACTCGGCCCGCATGTGGCGGCACTGGGACTCAGCTTCGCCCCGGGCCAGCAACTCGGTGCGGCTTATGCCAGCGGCGCGTTCATCGGCGAGCACGGCTCCTGGAACCGCAAGCCGCGCAGCGGCTACAAGGTGGTGTTCGTGCCCTTCGAAGGCGGAAAACCCAAAGGTTTGCCGCAAGACGTATTGAGTGGCTTCGTGCAGGACGACAAGGCTTACGGCCGCCCGGTCGGGGTCGACATCGACTCGCGCGGCGCTTTGCTGGTGGCCGACGATGTGGGCAACACGATCTGGCGTGTGACCGCCAAGGCGCCTTAGTCCAGTGGCGTCGGCAGGTTCCCGTCGCGCATGGCCAACTCCAAGCTCGTCATCTATGGCGCACTGGCCGCCAATGCGTCGATTGCCGTTACCAAATTCATAGCCGCGGGCATCACCGGCAGCTCGGCGATGCTGTCCGAAGGCATCCATTCGCTGGTCGACAGCGGCAATGCGATCTTGCTGCTGGTCGGCTCCCACCTCAGCGAACGACCGGCCAGCGACGAACATCCTTTCGGCCATGGCAAGGAGCTCTACTTCTGGAGCCTGATCGTGGCGGTGCTGATCTTCGGCATCGGCGGCGGAGTGTCGTTCTACGAAGGCATCGTCCACATCCAGAACCCCGCCGCGCTGGAAGACCCGATGTGGAACTACATCGTGCTGGGCGCGGCGGCCTGCTTCGAGGGTGCCAGCTTCGGCCTCGCGTTGCGGCAGTTTTTCAAGGAAGCAGGGTCGCGTCCGTTCTGGAACGCGCTGCACGAAAGCAAGGACCCGACCACCTACACCGTGCTGGCCGAGGACGCTGCAGCGCTGACCGGGCTGGCAGTGGCGGGCTTCGGCGTGTGGGCCAGCCACCGCTGGCAGATGCCAGTGCTGGACGGTGTCGCGTCGCTGGTGATCGGGCTGCTGCTGGCCGGGGTGGCGGTGCTGCTGGTGCGGGAATCGCGCGGCTTGCTGATCGGCGAAGGCGTGCGCGCGAGCACCGCTGCCGAAGTTCAGCGCATCGCCGGCGCGCAAGCCGGTGTGTTGCGATGCGGTCGGCCGCTGTCGATGTACATCGGCCGCCATGAAGTGCTGCTGACCCTGGAGCTGGAATTCGAGGGTGACATCGACGCCGACCAGGTGATGCGCACCATCGAGACCATCGAGGCCGCCGTGCGCGAACGGTTCCCGGTCATCAAGCGGATCTCGATCGAGGCGAAACGATTGCCAGAGCAGTTGCCTACGACCTTCAATGCCCCTGCGGTTTGAAGCTCAGCACCCGCCAGAGATAGCCGACGACGATGGCAGCCACGATCAGCGTCGTGACCGGATCCAGCCAAGCCTGAACCCGTGCGTACTGGCTTTCGAGCCCGTATCCCAGTCCCACCAGCAAGCTCACCCAGAGCAGCGAGCCCGCGGCCGACCAGCCCAGGAACGCGAGCAAGCCCATTCGAGCGATGCCCGCCGGCACCGAGATCACGCTGCGCACCGCAGACACCATGCGGCCGAAAAAAACCGCTGCACGGCCATGGCGCTTGAACCAGTCGCTGGCGTGGTCGATGTCGCCGGGTGACACCGTCAGCCACCGCCCCCATCGGCCCGCCCAGCGCTTGAGCCTTTGCTCAGTGAGGCAGCGGCCCGCGACGTACCACGGAAGCGTGCCGAGCAGCGATCCGATCGTGCCGGCGACCAGCACGCCGGCCAAACTCAGGTTGCCACGCGCTGCGCTGAAGCCGGCGAACGGCATGATCAACTCCGAAGGGATCGGCGGGAACACGTTCTCCAGCACCATCAGCATCGCGATGCCGAGGTAGCCCTGCTGTTCGATGAACGAGATGATCCATTGCGCCATGTCGCGAGTGTGGCGGGCGCTTCCTGAAGTCCGGCTGAAGCGTCCCCGCCGATGCCGGGCCTGTGCCCGGTCGAGCGATCAGACCCGCTCCAGCACCACCGCAATGCCCTGCCCCACACCGATGCACATCGTGCACAGCGCATAGCGCGAACCGCTGCGCTGCAGTTGATTGACGGCAGTGGTCGCCAGCCGCGCGCCACTGGCGCCCAGCGGATGGCCGAGCGCGATGGCGCCGCCGTTGATGTTGACGCGCGCGTCGTCGTCGGCCAGGCCCAGGTCGCGCAGCACCGCCAGCCCCTGCGCGGCAAAGGCCTCGTTCAACTCGATCACATCGATCTGGGAGAGCTTCAACCCAGTCAGCTCCAGCACCTTGCGCGTGGCCGGAGCCGGGCCCATGCCCATCGTGCGCGGCGCCACGCCCGCGGTGGCCATGCCAACCACGCGGGCGCGCGGCGTGAGGCCGTGGCGCAGGGCTGCCGCCTCGCTTGCCAGCAGCAGCGCACAAGCGCCGTCGTTGACCCCGCTGGCATTGCCCGCCGTCACGGTGCCATCGGGTCTGACAATCGGCTTCAGCTTGGCCAGCGCTTCGATCGAGGTTTCGCGTGGGTGTTCGTCGGCTGTCACCCGCAACGGGTCGCCCTTGCGTTGCGGAATCTCGACCGGCACGATCTCGGCATCGAAGAAGCCCGAGCGCTGCGCCGCCAGCGCCTTGGTTTGCGAGGCCAGCGCCATCCGGTCCTGCGCTTCGCGTTCGATGCCGTGGTCTTGCGCCACGTTCTCTGCGGTTTCGGGCATCGAGTCGATGCCGTGCTGCGCCTTCATCAGCGGATTGACGAAGCGCCAGCCGATGGTGGTGTCGTAGATGGCGTTGCTGCGGCTGAATGCGGTATCAGCCTTCGGCATCACAAAAGGTGCGCGGCTCATGCTTTCGACGCCGCCGGCAATCATCAACTGCGCTTCACCGCATTTGATGGCGCGCGCCGCACTGCCCACCGCGTCCAGACCCGAGCCGCACAAGCGGTTCAGGGTGGCTCCGGGCACGCTGATCGGCAGCCCTGCCAGCAGCGCCGCCATGCGGGCCACGTTGCGGTTGTCTTCGCCGGCCTGGTTGGCGCAGCCGTACAGCAGGTCGGTGACTTCGCCCCAATCGACATTGGGATTGCGCTGCATCAGCGCGCGCAGCGGGATCGCGCCCAGGTCGTCGGTGCGCAGCGAGGACAGCGCGCCGCCATAACGACCGAAGGGCGTGCGAACCGCATCGCAGATGAAGGCGTCTTGCAGCTTGAAATCGCTCATGTCGCGTCCTGGTAGAGCCGGTGGTTCAACAACCACGGGCTGATGCGGTAGCGCTCGCCGCGGTAGGTGGCGTCCAGCGCGCGCAGCACGCCGATCACGCCGTCGGTGCTCCAGCCGCGCAGCCAGTCGAAGGGGCCGGCGGGGTAGTTCAGACCCAGCTTCATCGCCGCATCGGCGCCGTCCGGTGTGCACACGCCCTGCTGCACCGCATCGGCGGCTTCGTTGATCAGCATCGCCAGGGTACGGGCCACGATCAGGCCCGGGCTGTCGGGCAGGCGCAGCGGGCTGAAGCCGATCGCATGCAGCCACTGCGGCACCTGGTCGGCGAAGGCCTCGCTGGCGCCGGCATTGACCGCGTAGGCCAGCGGCTGGCTGCCATGCGAGGGGTGTTCCCCAGCGCCGCCGTCGCCAACCGAGGGCAGCACCACCGGGCGATCGAAAACCGCGATGTCGCGCCGGCCCAGATGCGCCGCCACCTCCGATGCCGTGCGGCCATCGGTGAGCATCAGTTGCGCCCCGTCGATCAACAGTCCGGTCCAGCCGCTGTCGCGTTCTCGCGCCGGCCCCCAGCCCTGCCGGGTCAATGCCTGCGCGGCCACTTGTTCCAGTGCGTCGGCGATGGCGCAGTCGCCATGCACGGTGACTTCGGCGGAGGTCGCGGGCGCGTCGTAGACCGGTACCGCCAACGCAGCAGCGCTGTCGGGATGGGCGTAGAAGCCGCGGCCGCTCTTGCGACCCAACAAGCCACCGGCGACCATCTCGGCCTGCAACAGCGACGGCACATAACGCTTGTCGTAGAAGTTGGCGGCATAGACCGACTGCGTAACCGCGAAGTTGGTGTCGTGGCCGATCAGGTCGATCAACTCGCAAGGCCCCATCCGGAATCCGACGGCCTTCAAGCAGGCGTCGAGAACCCGCGGTGTGGCCGCATGGCGCTGCCCGGTTTCCTGCAGCATCGCCAGGGTTTCAGCGTAATAGGGCCGCGCGATCCGGTTGACGATGAACCCCGGCGTGCTCCTGGCATGCACCGGTGTCTTGCCCCAGTGCTTCGACAACTCGAAGATCGAGTCCGCCACATCGGCATCGGTCTGCAAGCCGCTCACCACCTCCACCAGCTTCATCAGCGGCACCGGGTTGAAGAAGTGCATGCCCACCAGGCGGCCAGGATGTTGCAGGCCGTTGGCGATGGCGGTGACGCTGATCGACGAGGTGTTGGTCGCCAGCACCGCATCGGCCGGCAGCAGCACTTCCAATTCCTTGAACAGCGCACGCTTGGCATCGAGCTGCTCGACGATCGCTTCGACCACCAGCCTCGCGGGGGCCGCATCGGCGAGCGTGGCCAGCACTTCGATCCGCTGCAGCGCCGCATGCGCGGCATCGGGCTCGATGCGACCCTTGGCCACCAGGCTGTCGAAGGTGGTGGCCAGCTTCTGCTTGGCCGCCGCTGCTGCGCCTTCTCGCATGTCGAACAGCAACACCGCGTGCCCGGCCTGCGCAGCGGTTTGGGCGATGCCGGCGCCCATGATGCCGGCACCCACCACCAGCACGGTGGCGTCGTTGAGCTTGGTCTTCGTCATGCGTCCCATTCTGACGCCGCACCGGCTTTGCCTTCGGCCGTCGGCCGTCGGCTGTCAGCTGTCAGCTGTCGACGGTCAGCTGTCGGCCATCAGTAGGTTTCCAGATGCAGCCGCCCTTCGCGTTTGAGTCTCGCCGCCACCGCTTCCCAATCGTGTCCGGCCTGCTGCGCCACTTCACGCAGCGCCAGCAGCACGCCGTCCTCCATCGCCTTCAGCCCGCAGACATACAGATGGGTCTGCCCATCCACCAGCAGCGGCGCCAGATCGGTTGCTCGCTCGCGCATGCGGTCTTGCACGTAACAACGCGGCTGGCCCGGCGTGCGGCTGAAGGCCAGGTTGATGTCGATAAAATCTTTGGGCAAGTTGGTCAATGGGCCGAAGTACGGCAGCTCCTGCTGGCTGCGGGCGCCGAAGAACAGCATCAGCTTGCCGCCCTCGAACTTGCCGGTCTCCCGCAGCCGGCGGCGCCATTCGGTCATCGCCCGCATCGGCGCGCTGCCCGTGCCGGTGCAGATCATCACGATGTGACTGCCCGGGTGGTTGGGCATCAGGAAACTGCTGCCGAAAGGGCCGATGACTTCGACCGTGTCACCCACCTGCAGGTCGCACAGCAGGTTGCTGGCGACGCCGCGCACCGCTTGTCCCTGGTGGTCTTCCAGCACCCGCTTGACAGTCAGCGACAGATTGTTGTGGTGCGGCCTTTCACCGTTGCGCGGGCTGGCGATGCTGTATTGCCGCGCACGATGAGGGCGCCCGTTGGCGTCGGTTCCAGGCGGCACGATGCCGATCGACTGGCCCTCCAGCACCGGAAACGGCATGGCGCCGAAGTCGAGCACGATGTGGTGGGTGTCGTAGTCGGTGCCGACTGCGGTGACCCGCAGGTTGCCGGTGACGGTGGCGACGATCGATTGCTGCGCGGCCTTCGGGCCGTACAGATTCGTGAACGGGTGCGCGGCCGACCACGGCGGCAGATGGGCGCCGTAGCGCGCTGCAGTGGGTGACTCCTCTGCAGCCGGGCCTTCGCTGTCGACGTCCGCTGCACCCGGTCCGGCGGCCGATGTCGGGGCCGACGCCGCAGCGGGCTCGGCCGCGGCGTCGCCAACCCAATCTGCGTCCGGCTGCGGTGCCTTCGAGCCCGCCCCGGAGTCTGCCAACTCGGCATCCGACAACGCCTGCGGCAACTCGTCCCACCCCAGTTGCGCCTCGACGCTGTAGGCCAGCATCCGCGGCAACTTGCGCCAGTTGTCGATCGACCCGGTGGGGCATGGCGCAATGCAGGCCATGCAGTGGTTGCATTTGTCGGCATCGACCACATAGTTGCGGTCGTCGTGCGTGACCGCACCCACCGGGCAGGTGGCTTCGCAGGTGTTGCAGCGGATGCAGATCTCAGGGTCGATCAGATGCTGATCGATCAGTCCCCGCTCTGCACGGACAGCCGCCTGATTCATCGTCAATCGAAACGGACGTAGTCGAAATCGACCGGCTGGCGGTTGATGCCCATCGCGGGCGGCGCGATCCAGTTGGCGAACTTGCCAGGCTCGACGATGCGGCCCATCAGGCTCGCGACAAAGGCGCGGTCGCCACCGCTGGGCAGCCAATGGTCGACATTCGCCTTCCATTCGGCATCGCTGACCACGCGTCCATCAGGCGAGACCTTGATGCCGGCCAGCAAGCCGATGTTGCGGTGAAAGGCCTTGTGCGGCACCTGCAGGCGGGTCGCGATGCCGGCTTTCTCCAGCACCTTGTTCCAGCGGTTCACACCGGCCACCGAGTCCTTGATGTAGTCGTCGCGCAGCACCTCGTTCAGCGCATTCAGCATCGGCACTTCCTTCTCGGTCAACTGCCCGTCCTTGACCTGCAGCACCTTGTAGGTCTGTCCTTTCAGCACATGGTCGTCGTCGCGCTTGCCTTCTTCGTAACGGCCCTTCAGGCCGGTGCTGTAGAAGGTGGCGGCGTTGCTGGACTCGTCGGCACCGAAGAGGTCGATGGTGACGCTGTAGTGGAAGTTGATGTAGCGCTGCAGGGTCGGCAGGTCAATGACCCCGGCTGCGCGCAAGGTGGCTGCGTCGTCGGTCTTCAGCTCACCCATCTTCTGCGCGGTGCGCTGGATGATGCGGCTGATGCCGCTTTCGCCCACGAACATGTGGTGCGCTTCTTCGGTCAGCATGAACTTGGTGGTGCGGGCCAGCGGGTCGAAGCTGCTTTCGGCCAAGGCGCACAGCTGAAACTTGCCGTCGCGGTCGGTGAAGTAGGTGAACATGAAGAAGGCGAGCCAGTCGGGCGTGGCTTCGTTGAAGGCACCCAGGATGCGCGGGTTGTCGGCATCGCCGCTGCGGCGCTCCAGCAAAGCTTCGGCTTCTTCGCGGCCATCGCGCCCGAAGTGCTTGTGCAGCAGATAGACCATCGCCCAAAGATGACGGCCTTCTTCGACATTGATCTGGTAGAGGTTGCGCAGGTCGTACATGCTGGGCGCGGTCAGGCCCAGATGGCGCTGCTGCTCCACCGATGCCGGCTCGGTGTCGCCCTGCGTGACGATGATGCGGCGCAGATTGGCACGGTGCTCGCCGGGCACGTCCTGCCAGGCCTTCTCGCCCTTGTGGTCGCCGAAATGAATCTGCCGGTCACTCTGGCCGGGGTTCATGAAGATGCCCCAGCGGTAGTCGCGCATCTTCACGTGGTCGAAGCTGGCCCAGCCGGACGGATCGACGCTGACTGCAGTGCGCAGATAGACCTCGCTCGTGGTCGAGCCGTCGGGGCCCATGTCGTCCCACCAGTTGATGAAGTTGGGCTGCCATTGCTCCAATGCACGCTGCAGCGTGCGGTCGCTGCCCAGGTCGACGTTGTTCGGAATCTTGTCGCTGGTGTTGATGGATGGGGTGTTCAGGGTCGTCATGCAACTGCTCCTTGACGGGGTGAATCGGTTGGTCTGCGCGGGGGAAGATCACACCCGCGTTTTGTCGAAGGCGGCCTTTTCGCCAGTGCCGTAGACCTTCAAAGCGCCCTTGTCGCCGACCGCGTTCGGGCGCTGGAAGATCCAGTTCTGCCACGCCGTCAGGCGGCCGAAAATGCGGGTGGCCATCGTTTCGGGACCGTTGAAGCGCAGGTTGGCTTCGAGCCCTGTCAACGCATCGGGCGACATCGCCACCCGCTCTTCGATCGCAATGCGCAATTCGTCGGCCCAGTCGATGTCGTCCGGGCAAACCGTGACCAGGCCCAGCGCAAGGGCCTCGTCGGCATCCAGCAACTCGCCGATGCGGGCGCGCACCGAGTTCATAGCGGCAGTTTCGTCGCAGCACTGACGGCCGATGCGGCTTTGGCCACTGGCCATCGGGTAGATGCCGAAGTTGCGCTCGCCGACGGTGATGCGCGGCGCGCGGTCGCTGTCGTCGGGCAGCGCCAACTGGTAGCTGCGGTCGCAAGCCAACA
>JBBSPW010000034.1:0-24778 GCA_038258365.1 Burkholderiales bacterium
GGGATAGCAGTGACTGAGCGGTGCTTGTACCACAATATACTTTATTGAAGCCGATATTACGAGCGTGCGCAACTAGAGCAGCCAAAATTGCTTTGCCTATGCCGCAGCCCCTGAGTTCTGGGCGAACGAAGCCGGCTGCTGCCCATGGGCCAAGATGTACGTGAGAAGTGATTGACTCTGCCTTCAAGGCGCCTGCGCCTACTGCGAGCCCATTCTGTATCGCGACGAGGCCAACTGGAAGTTGCGTCTCACTCGCTGAGAATGACGTGAGGTCGGCTTTGATGTTGCCTTCGCCGCCAACCCCGTACCATGCGGGCCACTCCGCCACAAACCACTCTTCGATTAGTGGCAGGAGGTTTACGTGCCGCTTCAAAGGCTCAATAGTGAGCATGCTATTTGCACTTTTGTGGCTGTTTCGTTCCCGCCGATAGGCGCAGTTTCTGCTCGCACGCTAAGACTCTTCCATTTTGACGCCTAACGTGTTATCAACCGCACCACCGTCCGTCCGCTACCACCTATAGCCATCCGTGGCTATCTATGACAATGCCTTCAATGGTCATGGGTAGTCATCGTTGGCGGATGCGGTGGCCGATGCCGAGTTGTAACACCGTCTTTCCGCTCAGTCGCCAGAGTTTTTGCGTGTCGTCCCAGACGCCGCCACTGGCCCGGGCGCGTTGCGTCAAGTCTTTTTCCTGCCAGTCGATTCGCACACCGTAGATTCGGTCGGGTTGGGGGCGAATGCGGATCCGCTTTTCGTCCACCAGCAACTCAATGGTGGTGAATCGCACGGTGTGGGCAAGGTCATGGCGGTAGCGCACGCAAACGAGCTGTTCACCATGGGTGCATTGCAGGGCCACGGTGCCGGCCATCCCGGGCCACAGCGTTCGTGCGACGGTCGTGGTTCGCAGATCGCGGTCGATGGGGGTCTCGCGTTCCGCCCAAGTCTTGCTGTGATTCATGCGCAGTTCCCCGCCTTTCGTTGTCTTTCGGTCGCAGTCTCGGGTCGGTTCCTCGCGCCAGCCAGCGGTGGGCACTCTGAAAACGCAGCACCGGGGCCAAGGGGCGGCATCCATCTGCGACCTTTCAATCAATCGCCGGCACTTCCTGGCCACCAAACGCACCCGGCAAGCGATACTGTATGCATGAACAGGTCTCCGGGGAACCCCCATGGCCACGGTCCTGCAGCCAATCGATCGACCGCTGGCAGATGACGGCGGCGACCCCACCGCTGCGGTCGCGCCGGTTTCGGCGTCCGCTACGCCACTCCCACCCCCGCCCCCGCCCCCGCCCCCGCCCATCAAGTTGTTGGACGCGGTTCGGGCCCGTGCGCGTTCCCGGCATTTCAGCCTTCGGACCGAGGACGCCTACGTGCATTGGATACGGGCCTTCGTGCGTTTTCATGGGCTGCGCCATCCGCGCGGTCTGGGCGGGGTCGATGTCGAGTCGTTCCTGACGTTTCTGGCCGCCGAACGGGGGGTTGCGCCCGCCACCCACCGGCAAGCGTTGTCGGCGCTGTTGTTTCTCTACCAGCAAGTGTTGGGTCTGCACCTGCCCTGGATGGCCGAGATCGGGCGGCCTCGCAGCCAGCGCCACCTGCCCGTGGTGCTCAGCCAGCCCGAGGTTGCGGCGGTGTTGCGGCTGTTGGCACAGGTCCGGTCTGAAACTGCGCCGCACGGCTTGATCGGTCGCTTGCTGTACGGCACCGGCATGCGGCTGTTGGAAGGCCTGCGGTTGCGGGTCAAGGACATCGACTTCGACCGCCGGGCCATCGTCGTGCGTGAAGGCAAGGGCTTCAAGGACCGGGTGGTGATGTTGCCGTCGGCGCTGGAAGCGCCGCTGCGGTCGCAGCTTGCCACCGCGCACGCCGTGTGGGCCGACGACCGCGCTGCGGGTCTCGCGGGGGTGCACCTGCCGGATGCCTTGGCACGCAAGTACCCGCGCGCGCCGCAGTCCTGGGCCTGGCATTGGGTGTTCCCGCAAGCCCAGACAGCCGTCGACCCCCGCAGTGGTGTGCAGCGCCGCCACCATTTGCTGGAAGGCCAGTTTCAGCGCGCGTTCAAACGCGCTGTCGAAGCTGCGTGCATCAGCCGCCCCGCCACTCCGCACACCCTGCGCCACTCGTTTGCCACCCACCTGCTGCAGTCGGGCTACGACATTCGCACCGTGCAGGAATTGCTGGGCCATGCCGATGTGTCCACCACCATGATCTACACCCATGTGCTGCGGATCGGTGGCGGTGCCGTGCGCAGCCCACTGGATGCGTTGTCCGAGGTCGATGCGCCGCCCGCACCCGGTCGCTCGGTTGCGTCCACCACCCCACTGCCGGCCCATCTGCGCCATCCGGTCGAAGCCGCCGGGCAGGCGGCGCACCGCCAGCGCGTTCGCTGACTGCAGAGCGCTGGCGTGTCTGCTGTGTCCCGTCCACCGATCGCGCTTCCCGACTACGCCGAGTTGCACTGCCGCAGCAACTTCAGCTTCCTGGGTGGCGCGTCGCACCCTGAAGAGCTGGTGGAGCGCGCCCATGCGTTGAGATACACGGCGCTGGCCATCACCGACGACGCGTCGCTTTCCGGGGTGGTGCGCGCCCATGCCGAAGCACAGCGGCTCGGCCTGCCGCTGATCGTCGGCAGCGACATCACCCTCTCGCCGGCAACGGTGGCTCCGTTGATCGTCGATGCCGAAGCCGAAGCCGAAGCCGGCTCACCCGGCACCCGTTCCGACGCCCACCGGGCCATGCTTCAACCGCGCCTGATCGTGCTGGCGATGTCCCGCCGCGGCTACTCGAACCTGTCGCAGTGGATCACCACCGCCAGGCGTCGCGCACCCAAGGGGCAGTACCTGGCCCATGCAGGCGATCTGGAAGGGCGGGTGCCGCACCTGCCCACGCTGGCGGGTCTGCCCGACTGCATGGTGCTGCTCCACACCCCCCATGCCTTGTCTGCCGACGACCCCTTCGACACCTTGCTGGCCCAGGCGATGTGGGCCAGAACCTGGTTCGGCCACGGGCCCGATGGCCGCGCCGCGCTCGCCCTGCCGCGCCTCTTGCACCCGCACGACGCATTGCTGGCCGAGACCGTGCAACGCGTTTCCGACCTCAGCGGCTTGCCGATCGTCGCGGTGGGCAGCGCGCTGATGCACATCCGCTCGCGCAAGCCATTGCAGGACGCGTTGACTGCCACGCGGCTCAAATGCACGGTCGCCGAAGCCGGCCATGCGCTGCAGCCGAATGCCGAAGCCCACCTGCGTTCGCGGGCCCGGTTGGCAGCCCTGTTCAAGCCCGAATGGCTGGCTGCGTCGGTGCAGATCGCCAACCGCTGCGTGTTCTCGCTGAACGAGCTGCGCTACGAATATCCCAGAGAGATCGTGCCCGATGGCCAGACCCCGGCATCGTGGCTGCGCATCCTGACCCTGCAAGGTGCCGACCACCACTTTCCGGACGGGGTACCGCCCTCCGTGCGCGCGATGCTCGAACACGAGCTGGCCCTGATCACCCAACTCAAGTACGAGCCGTATTTCCTGACGGTGGCCGATCTGGTGCACTGGGCCCGCAGCCAGGGCATCCTGTGCCAGGGCCGCGGCAGCGCGGCCAATTCGGCGGTTTGCTATTGCCTGGGGGTCACCGCGGTCGACCCGGCCAGCACCACGCTGCTGTTCGAGCGCTTCATCAGCGCCGAGCGCAACGAGCCGCCCGACATCGACATCGACTTCGAGCACCAGCGCCGCGAAGAGGTGATCCAGTATGTCTACCGCAAATACGGCCGCCACCGCGCCGCACTGACCGGCGTCGTCATCAGCTACCGGCCGCGGTCCGCGCTGCGTGACATGGGGCGGGCGCTCGGCATCGACCTGGAACGCATCGACAGCGTTTCCAAGAGCCAACACTGGTTCGACGGCCGCCAGGTGCACGACGAGCGCCTGCGCGAAAACGGCTTCGACCCCGAGTCCCCGTTGTGCAAGCTGTGGATGGAGCTCACCGCCAGCCTGATCGGCTTCCCGCGCCATCTCAGCCAGCACCCCGGCGGCTTCGTGATCGCGCGCGACGACCTGTCGCAACTGGTGCCGGTGGAAAACGCCGCCATGACCGACCGCAGCGTGATCCAGTGGGACAAGGACGACCTGGACACACTCGGCTTGCTCAAGGTCGACCTGCTGGCGTTGGGCATGTTGAGCGCGATCCGCCGCGCGCTGGCTTTCGTCGGCAGCAAGCTCGGCCAGCCGATGGCCCTGCACCAGGTGCCGCAGAAGGACAAGCCGACCTACGCGATGCTGTGCCGCGGCGACAGCATCGGCACCTTTCAGGTCGAAAGCCGGGCGCAGATGAGCATGCTGCCGCGCCTGAAACCCCGCTGCTTCTACGACCTGGTGATCGAGGTCGCGATCGTGCGCCCCGGTCCCATTCAGGGCGGCATGGTGCACCCCTACCTGCGCCGGCGCAGCGGCGAAGAAGCGGTCGACTACCCCAGCGACGAGGTGCGCCAGGCGCTGCAGCGCACCCTCGGGGTGCCGATCTTTCAGGAGCAGGTGATGCAGCTGGCGATCCTGGCGGCCGACTTCACACCCGGCGAGGCCGACCGGTTGCGCCGTGCGATGGCCGCCTGGAAGAGGAAGGGCGGGCTGGCGCCGTTTCACGAACGGCTGGTGGGGCGCATGGTCGAGAAAGGCTATGAGCTCGAGTACGCCGAGCGCATCTTCAAGCAGATCGAAGGCTTCGGCGAATACGGCTTCCCGGAAAGCCATGCCGCCAGTTTTGCGCTGCTGGTCTATGTCAGCGCATGGCTCAAATGCCACCACCCCGATGCCTTCCTGGCGGCGTTGTTGAACAGCCAGCCGATGGGCTTCTACGCCCCGGCGCAGCTGGTGCGCGATGCGCGCGAGCATGGTGTGACGGTGCGGCCGGTGGATGTGACGGTGAGCGGCTGGGACAGCGCGCTGGAAGGCGACATTGGGAACAGTGGGAACAGCGGGACCGACGTGAAGGGCGGAGATGGCGCAGAGAACGGCGAAGCCCCACCCGCACTGCAGGCCGTGCGGCTCGGCCTCAACCGCATCAGCGGTTTGGCCGAAGACGCGGCGGTGCGGCTGGTGGCCGCCCGCGCCGAAGCGCGGTTCGCGAGCGTCGAAGACCTGGCGCGCCGCGCGCAGCTCGATGCGCACCAGCTCTCGCTGCTGGCGCAGGCCGATGCACTGGGCCCGCTGGCCGGTCACCGCCACCGCTCGGCCTGGGCGGTGGCCGGCATCGACACCCGCGCCACGCCGCTGTTGCGTTCCACCCGCACCCACGAAGCCGAAGTCGAGGATGCGGCGCTGCCGGCACCCGACCGCGCAGCCAGCGTGTTGGCCGACTACCGCAGCCAGGGCCTGAGCCTGACCGCGCACCCGTTGTCGCTGCTGCGCGAATCGCTGGCTGCATTCAAGGTGCAGCCGGCATCGGTGTTGAACACCTACCCGCAGGGCCGGCTGGCGCGCGCCAGCGGGCTCGTCACCCACCGCCAGCGGCCCGAGACCGCGCGCGGCGTGGTCTTCGTGACGCTGGAAGACGAAACCGGCGCCATCAACGTGATCGTCTGGCCGAGCGTGGCCGAGCAGCAACGCCGGGCGCTGCTGTCCAGCACGCTGCTGACGGTCTACGGGGTGTGGCAACGCCAGGGCGAGGTGCGCCACCTGGTGGCCAAAACGCTGATCGACCATTCCGAATTGCTGCAGGGTTTGAACAGCAAGAGCCGCAACTTTCGATGACGGGGCGTCCTACCCGATCCGGCCCCCTCAGCCAGGACTCGGCAAGGCCTGGCCGCGGGGCCGCCCGAAACCGGGTTTGGCCGCCAAAATGGCGCCGATGCAATCCTCCATCGACTGGTTGCCCGAACAAGGCACACCGCAGCAGTTGATCCTGCTGCTGCACGGTTACGGCGCCGATGGCCGCTCGATGGCGCCGTTGGCGCAAGCACTGCGCCTGCACTTCGGGCAGGCCGCGCTGGTCGCACCCGACGCGCCGTTGACGGTCGGCGACGACGCCACCGCGCGCTGCTGGTACGACACCGAAGGCCTGAGCCCGGACAACTGGGCCGCCCGCGTCGAAGCCGCCTTGCCGGCCTTGCGCGACTGGGTGCGCGCGCAGCAGCAACGTCTTGGCGTGGGCCCGGCAGCCACCGCACTGGCCGGCTTCTCGCAAGGTGCGGTGCTGGGTCTGGCGCTGGCCCTGCAGTCCGACAACGACGGCCTGGTCGGCCGCGTGCTGGCCTTCAACGGTGCGCTCGCATCACCCCCACTGGCGGCACCGCGCCACACCACCGTCCACCTGTTCCACGGCGACCGCGACACCGTGATCGCGCCAGAAGGCTCGCGCCAGGCGCTGCGGCTCTTGGGTGAGCTGCAAGGCGACGCCACGCTCGACATCGCCACCGGCATCGGGCACGAACTGCACCCGGCGTTGATCGATTGCGCGCTGCAACGGCTGCAGACCCACATTCCGCTGCGCACCTGGCAGGCGGCGTTGGGCGCGGTGCCGGCGGCCAGCCCGCGTGACGCGCGCCCGAGCTGATCCCTTCAGCCCCGTTTCCACCTGCCATCGAGCCGACCATGCTGTTCCTGCTGTCCCCCGCCAAGACGCTCGACTACGAGACCCCCGTGCCGGCATCCGTCACTCGTCTGGCCACCGAGCCGCTGAACATCGACCGTGCGGCGGAATTGATCACCACGCTCCGACGCCAGTCGGCCGCCCAGGTGGCCCGGCTGATGGACCTGTCGCCGAAGCTGGCGCAACTCAACGTCGATCGTTATGCCGCCTGGCAACCCGAAGCCACCGCCGCCAACAGCCGGCCGGCGCTGCTGGCTTTCGATGGCGATGTCTATGCCGGGCTCGATGCCGGCAGCTTGTCCACCGCCGACCTGCGCTGGGCGCAGGACCATGTGGTGATGTTGTCGGGCCTGTACGGCGCGCTGCGCCCGCTCGACCGCCTGCAGCCCTATCGGCTGGAGATGGGCACGGCGTTGAAAACGCGCCGCGGCAAGACCCTCTACGACTACTGGGGCGACCACGTCGCGCAATGGCTGTCTGCACAATTGGCCGAGGAACAAAGCCCGCGCATCGTCAACCTGGCCTCGATCGAATACGCCAAGGTGGCGCTGCGGCCGGCGCTGAAGGCGCAGGTGATCGATTGCGTGTTCGAGGACTGGAAAGTCGATCGCTACAAGATCATCAGCTTCTTCGCCAAGCGCGCCCGCGGCGCGATGGCGCGCCATGCCATCCGCACCCGTGCCCGCAGCCCGAAGGCGCTGCACAACTTCGATGCCGATGGCTACGCGTACGACGCGGCGGCATCGGAGCCGACCCGGCTGGTGTTCCGGCGCCGCGTCAAAATCGCCCCATGACTGCTTCGACACCGCCCGACACCCGGGCCGCCACTCAGGCCGCCACCCAAACCGTCACCGAAGAACTGCGGCGCTGGATCGTCGCCCAGGCCGAAGCCGGCTGCCGACCGCAGGATGTGGTGCAGGCCATGAAGGCCAGTGGCTGGGACGAAGATGTGGCCATCGGCGCAATGGAGCACACGCTGCGCCGGCATCTGAAGCTGGATGCCGCCGAGCCCGATTCGGAAGCAGACGCGGGGGCACCCGCTGACGCCGCCAGCGGCCCATTGCCCCCCGCACTGCGCGTGCCGCAACCGGAGTTGGCCGGCGCCTGCCAGATCACGTTGTCCGACGGCCACACGGTGCGCGTGCTGGCGGTGCTGGCCAAGCCGCGCCTGATCGTGTTCGGCGGCCTGCTCAGCGACGCCGAATGCGACGCACTGATGGAAGAAGCGCGGCCGAAACTGGCGCGCTCGGAAACAGTCGACAACGCCACCGGCGGCAGCGAGATCAACGCTGCCCGCACCAGTGACGGCATGTTCTTCGAGCGCGGCCATTCGCCCCTGATCGCGGCCATCGAGGAGCGCATCGCCGAGCTGTTGCGATGGCCGGTGGAGCACGGCGAAGGCTTGCAGATCCTGCGCTACCGCCCGGGTGCCGAGTACCGGCCGCACCACGACTATTTCGATGCGGTGCACCCCGGCACACCGAAGATTCTGGAGCGCGGTGGCCAGCGCGTCGGAACCTTGATCGTCTATCTCAACACCCCCAAGGCGGGCGGTGCCACGATCTTCCCGGACGTGGGCTTCGATGTCTCACCGCTGCGCGGCCATGCGGTTTTCTTCAGCTATGACCGAGCCCATGTCAGCACCCAGACCCTGCATGGCGGCGCGCCGGTGACCGCCGGTGAGAAGTGGGTGGCCACCAAGTGGTTGCGGGAAGGCGTGTTCAGCTGATGGCGGTGGCGGGCTGCAGCAGGTCAGCCCCTAAGATCACCGGCCGACCACTTGTTGTGCACCATGTTCAAGACTGCTCTGCTGTACCGGATCGAACACTGGACCCCGCCCGAAGCTGCCACGGTCGAAGAACGGCTCGCCGCGGTCCCCTTTATCGAATGCGGGGCTTCTCAGCCCGAATCGATGGGCTGGGTCGAGCCGCGCGGTGCCAGGCATGGCGCACTGCTGGAAAACATCGGTGGGCAGTGGATGCTGAAGCTGGGGCTGGAAACCAAGGCCGTGCCCGCCAGCGCGGTCAAGACGCAGCTCGAGCCCCTGCTGGACCAAGCCGAAAAGGACACCGGACGCCGCCCCAGAGGCAAGCGCGTGAAGGAGATGAAAGAAGCCGTGGTGCATGCCTTGCTGCCGCGAGCGTTTCCGAAGCGCAGCGACACGCTGGTCTGGATCGACAGCCGCGCTCGCTTGCTGGTGGTGGGTGCCGGCAGCATCAAGGCAGCCGACCGGGTGGTCACGCAATTGCTGCAGACACTCGGCGGCGACCTGAAGCTGGCTTTGCTGCAGACGCAGCTGTCGCCTGCCACTGCGATGGCCACCTGGCTCAGCCAGAAGGAAGCACCCGCCGGCTTCTCGATCGACCGTGAATGCGAGTTGAAGCAACCCGATAGCGAAAAATCGGCCGTGCGCTATGCGCGCCACACCCTCGACATCGACGAGGTGGCCGAGCACATCAAGCAAGGCAAGCTGCCCACGCAAGTGGCGATGACCTGGAACAGACGGGTCTCGTTCGTCCTGACCGATGCGCTGGTGTTGAAGAAGATCAACGTGCTGGATGTGGCGCTGGAAGGCGCGGGTGCAGCCGCAGGCGCCGCCGTGTCGAATGCCGATGGCGCCGAAGGCGACAACGGCTTCGATGCCGACGTGGCGATCACCACGGGTGAGTTGCAACAGCTGATTCCGGCGCTGGTGGAAGCCTTGGGTGGTTTGCTGAAGGAACCCGCTGCGGCAGGGGCTGCGACACCCGCTGCAACCCCGACTGCGACCCCGACAGCGCAGTCGCCCACTCCGGAATCATCGAGCCGCCGCGGCACCGAGGCCGCAGCCACCGCAGACGAAGCCCCGCCCTGGTAGCGCGCGCTGCCTACTGAAAGTGCTGCAGCAGCCGCTCCAGCGTCATCGTGAAAGGGGTCTGCAGCGCCGGCAGGGTCAGCAACAAGCCCAGCAGTCCGAGCCCGAGCGTGACCGGGAAGCCGATCGCGAAGATGTTGATCTGCGGTGCCACGCGCGAGATCGTGCCCAGCACCAGGTTGACGAACAGCAGCATCACGATCATCGGCAGCGCGATCCACAGCCCGGTCGAGAAGATCTCGGCGCCCCAGCGGTGCGGCTGCACCTGGTGCAGAAAGGCAAACGGTTCCGGCCCGACCGGAAAGGCGATGAAGCTCTGCGCGAGCGCACCGATCACCAGCAGGTGGCCGTTGATGACGATGAAGAGCCACGCCACCATGGTGCCGAAGAAGCGGCTGGTGGCGGTGGCGGTGGCAGCCGAGATCGGATCGAAGAAACCGGCGAAGTTCAGGCCCATCTGCAAGCCGATCAACTCACCGGCGAACTCGATCGACGCGAACACCAGCCGCACCGCGAAGCCGAGCGACAAGCCGATCACCGCTTGTTGAATGACCAGCAGAAAGGCAGTGGGCGAGTCCAGCGCCACCAGCGGAGCGGCAGGGAGCGAGGCCTGCATCGCCAGCGAGAAGAACCCCGCCAACGCGATCCGCACCCGCATCGGCACGGCGCGTGTGCCCAGCACCGGCATCGCGCTGAAAAGGGCCAGCGCGCGCAGAAAGGGCCACACCAGCGGTGTGATCCAGCCCATCAGCTGGGATTCGGTGAAGGTCAGCATGCCGCAGGCGTCTGGGGGCCGTTCAGCCGACTGCCTGGGGAATGGCCTGCAGCACGCGCTGCAGGTAGTCGACCAGCGTCGTCACCATCCACGGGCCCGCCACCACCAGCACCACCACTGCGGCCACCACCTTCGGCACGAAGCTCAAGGTGGCTTCGTTGATCTGTGTGGCGGCCTGGAAGATGCTGACCACCAGGCCCACCACCAGCACCGTCAGCAGCACCGGTGCGGCCACCATCAGCAGCATCGTCAAGCCGTCCTGGCCGGTGGCCAGAACCTGGGTTGCGTCCATGTCGCTTGTCTAGGCAGGTTGCGTCAGGTGGCGAACGACGATGCCAGAGAACCCAGCAGCAGGTTCCAGCCATCGGCCAGCACGAACAGCATCAGCTTGAAGGGCAGGGCCACCAGCACCGGGCTCAACATCATCATGCCCAGGCTCATCAGCACGCTGGCCACCACCATGTCGATGACCAGAAACGGGATGAAGATCATGAAGCCGATCTGGAACGCGCTTTTCAGCTCGCTGGTCACGAAGGCCGGCACCAGCACCGTCAGTGGCACATCGGCACCTTTGACATCGGCGGGCAGCTTGGCCAGCTTCGCGAACAGCATCACATCGCTCTGGCGGGTTTGCTTCAGCATGAATTCGCGCAGTGGCAGCACACCCTGTTTCAACGCCTCGTCGACTGGCATGGTGCCGGCGGAGTAGGGCGCCCAGGCTTGTTCATAGACCTTGTCGAAGGTCGGTGCCATCACGAAGAAGGTCAGAAAGAGGCTCAACCCGACGATCACCTGGTTCGGCGGCGCGGCTTGCGTGCCGAGCGCCTGGCGCAGCAACGACAGCACGATCACGATGCGCGTGAACCCGGTCATCAGCAGCAGCAGCGCCGGAATGAACGACAGCGCGCTGAAGAACAGCAGGGTCTGGATCGGCACCGAATAGCTGGTGCCACCGGCGCCTTGCGCCACCACCAGGGGCAGGCCACCGGGCGCGCCCTGCGACCAGGCCGATGCCGCAGCGGCCATCAGCAAGGCGGCCACGGCGACTGCGCGGCACCCGGTGCCAGGCCTGCGCGTGGGGTGCTCAGTGCGGCGCACGGGGGTGGCGGTTCAAGAAGCGCGACAGCGTTTGCGCAAAGGGCTGCAGGGAAGCGGCTGTGGCCGGCGTTGGCCGCTGCGCCAAGGCACCTGCCGTCGCTGCAACCGCGTCGCCAGCCGGCGGCAGCGCACCCGCCGGCATCGAATGCAGCGCCTGGATGCCCTGCGCCGAAACTCCGAGCACGAGCCAGGTGCGTGTGTCGCCCTGGCCGACCTCGACCGTCACCACGCGCTGCTGACCCGACAGCACCAGCGACGCCACCGTGCGCGGGGCACCGGGCAGCAACGCCGGTGACAGCAGGCCGCCACCGAATCCGCTGCGCTTGACGAACCACAGCACGATTGGAATCGCGGCCAGCACGGCCACGAACCAGAACAACGAGGACAGACCTTGATTCATCGACAGAACGGCAGCGGGCGTCAGCTTCTGGACAAGCGCCGCATGCGTTCACTCGGCGTGACGATGTCGGTCAGACGGATGCCGAACTTGTCGTTGACCACCACCACCTCGCCCTGCGCGATCAGATAGCCGTTGACCAGCACGTCCATCGGCTCGCCGGCCATCGTTTCCAACTCCACCACCGAACCCTGCGCCAGCTGCAGGATGTGCTTGATGGGAATTCGCGTTCGACCCAGCTCCACCGTCAGCTGCACGGGGATGTCCAGGATCATGTTGAAGTCGTTGCCGGCACCGTCACCGACCGGGTTCGGTGAGAACTTCGTGAACGTGGCCGGCGCCACCGAGTCGGCAGCGCCGAAGACATCGCGCGCGACTTCGTTGCCCGATGAAGATGTGCCGTCGGCTGGCTTGGTCTCGGCCAGCGCCGCCGCCCATTCGGCGGCCATCTTGTCTTCTTCGGAGAGTTGGGCTTCAGACATGGCTTTGGTCTCCGATCCAGCCTGCATGCGAGGCGGTGAGCATGCGATCGACGCGGATCGCGAAGCGGTTGTTGCTGGTGCCGTAATGCGCTTCGCACACCGGCACGCCGTCGATCTTCACGTCGATCAGCGGGTTCAGGTCGAGCTCGACGAAGTCGCCGGGCTTGAAGGCCAGCAACTGCTCGACGGTGGCATGGGCTTGCGCCAGTTCGGCCACCAGTTCCACATCGGCCAACTGGATCTGGTTCTTCAGCAGGTTGACCCAGCGCCGGTCGGGTTCGGCCGAGTCGCCCTGGATGGTCGAGTACAGCACATCGCGGATCGGCTCCAGCGTGCTGTAGGGAATGCAGAAATGGATGTTGCCGGCGGTATCGCCCAGCTCGAGTGCGAAGTGGGTCGACACCACCACCTCGCTCGGGGTGGCGATGCTCGCGAACTGCGGCTGCATCTCGCTGCGCTGGTATTCCAGCTCGACCGGGTAGACCCCGTGCCAGGCTTTCTTGTATTCGGCGCAGATCGTCTCGACCAAACGCTGTATCACCCGTTGTTCGGTGGGCGAAAAGTCGCGCCCTTCGATGCGGGTGTGGTACTTGCCGTTGCCACCGAACAGCGAGTCGATGACCGCGAACACGAGCCCCGGATCGCAGACGATCAAACCGTTGCCGCGCAGCGGCTTGACTGCCATCACGTTGAAGTTGGTGGGCACCACGATCTCGCGCAGAAAGGCGCTGAACTTCTGCACCTTGATGCCACCGATCGCGACCTCGGGGCTCTTGCGCACGAGGTTGAACAGCCCGATGCGGATGTTGCGCGCGAAGCGCTCGTTGATGACCTCCATCGTCGGCATGCGGCCGCGGACGATGCGTTCCTGGCTGGCGAGGTCGTAGTCGCGAACGCCGGTCGTCGGCGCCTCGTCGACATCGAGCTTCTGGCTTTCGCCGGTGATGCCCTGCAGCAGCGCATCGACTTCGTCCTGCGAGAGGATCTGCTGATTCATCGGGTCACCACAGCCAGCAACACGCGCAGAGCCAGCCGATGGTGCGCGAGTGAAGCGCAGCGAACCCACCGAGAGGAGCCGCGGAACCGGCTCTGCCGGGCCGCAGGCGCGCGCCCCCATTGGGGGCCGCGAGCGAAAGCGAGCGTGGGGGCCTCCATCACTGAATGATGAAGTTCGAGAAATGCACGGCGCGAATCGGGAGGTCGAGTTCGACCTTGGCCTTCTTGCGCGGTTTCTTCGATTTCTTCTTCGGTGCCTCCTCATCGTCGGCAGCCGCTTCGTCTGGCTCGGGCTCTGCGGCCATCTCGGGCACCGTGTAGCCGAGTGCGCGCGCGCCTTCGCGGCGCAGCTTCTCGGCCAGCCGCAGCTTGCCGTCGCGGGCCAGCAGATCGGCCGCGCTGCTGTCGGCCAGCGCCATCAGAAAGTGGTTGCGGATCGCCGGCATGTAGGTCTTGATCTGCTCGCCGGTCTTGGCGTCGTCGATCTCCAGCGTGATGCCGACCTGTGCATAGCGTTCGGCATCGCGGTCCGAGAGGTTGACCGTGAACGGCTCCAGCGGAACGAACACCGGCGCCGGCCGTGCTTCGGGTTTGATGACGCCGCCGTTGGCCGCCGACTTGCCGCCAGCAGGTTCGCCCTGTTCGGCATGTTCGCCATCGGCTCCGCTGTCGTGCGGTTTTTTCTTCAGCAGCAGCATCGCGCCGGCACCGCCGCCGCCCAGCAGCAGCACGGCGATGGCGACGATGATGATCAGCTTCTTCTTGCCCTTCTTGGCAGGAGCGGGTGCGTCGGTGCTTGCGGCCGCGGCGGTGGACATGGAATCGACTCTCCGTCAGGCGGCACCGGGGACCCCTTTCGGGTCACGGGCCGATCGCGAAGGCGACGGCACCGGGGCTGCAGCACGCATTGTCAAATTCCGCCTGCGCCGGCAAGCCCCGAAAAGCGCGGCGAACCCCGCGTTCCAGCAACCGCTCAGGCGATCAGGTCGACCACGCCGCGGCGGCTGCCGGTGACCGGCATCGGCAGGGGCTGGGCTTGGCCGCCGATCTGGATGTCGCTGCCGTCGGCAGCCGTCACGCTGGCGAGTCGGGCTTCACGCTCCTCCCAGTCAGGGGGCAGAGGCGGCTGGCGCGGATGGTCGGAGACCCCGCCGCCTGTCAGGGTCAGGCCGGCTTCGCGCAGGCTGCCGGCCAACTGCGGCATGGCTTGTTCCAGCGCCTGGCGGGTCAGCGCGTGATCGGCCAGCAGGTGCACCTGGGCGCGGGTGCCGTCGAGCTGGATCTGCACCGACAGCGGCCCCATCTCGGCCGGGTTCAACTCGAGCCGGGCTTGCTGCAGACCCTGGCGCATGAAGGTGGCGATCGACGCGCCGAGCTGGGCGGCAAAGTCGGGGCTGCCGGGGCTGGCCATCAACCGGGTGGGAAGGGCAGCGGCCGAAGCCGCCGCCGTGGTGGGCGCGCCCAGAGCGCCCATGCCCGGTGGCAGCAGACTGGTGGCGAGTGCATCGGCAGCGTCTGCCTTGCCAGCGGCTTCTGCGGCACCGGCGCCAGGGCCGTGGCCGGGCAGGCCCAGGGCTGCCGCGATGGCGGCCTGACTGTTGGAAGCGGCGGCGGCCGTGGCGAAGTTCGCCGGCAGCGCGGCCGCGGCCGCGGCCGCTGTTGCGACGGCGCTGGAGCCGGATGCCGACATGCTTCTTGCCGGCGTGGCATCCGGCTCCGACGGCACGGGCTGGGCGGTGCCGGGGTTTTTGTAGCCCGCTGCGCGGCCGGCCGAATCGGCTGCGGCCAGCTCGGCCGCATCGACCGTGCCCGTGCTCCCACTGGCCCCTTCGCTGGCCGCGGCAGCGGTCGCGCGCTTCTCGATCATTGCGGCGGTTTCTGCTGCGCTTGCTGCCGCGGCATCCGACACCGCAACGGGCGGCAGGGTCGCCCACCATGGCAGCCGGCTGCCATCGAGTTCGTCGATCGGCGCTTCGCCATCCGCGTCGCCGTCGCCATCGACGGACGATGCCGGAAACGACACGGGGGCGTTCTTGGGGTCGTTGGGGTCCAGCCGCTGCTCCTGTGCGGTGGGCCGTGGCTTCTCGGCGGCTTTGGCTGTCTGTGCCGGTTGCGCAGGTTGCGCAGCCCGGACCTTGGCTGCTTCGGCTTCGTCGGGCGACAGCGACGCCTGCGCGCGGTCGGCTGCGTTGCGAGGCGGTGCGGGGGGTGCGCCCGATCCGGCTCCCGTCAACCGCGGTCGCGCCCCATTCAGGCCTGCAGCGTTCAATGGCTGCGGTTGTACGAAACCGGGCTGCGTGGCGCTGGCCTGGCCCAGCAGACCAGCGAAGCCACCCTGGCGCCGGGCGTCGGCCAGCGCGGCCGGGTTCTCACGCCCGAGCTGCAGCGGCGGCAGGGTCTGGGGCAGGGACTTCGGCAGCAAGGCGGTGGTGGTGTTCATGGGGAGGTGCTCCGCGGGTTGAAGGGGCTGGGGTCGGCAACGGGGTGCGAACCCTGAACAGTGGAAGCAGTGAAAGGACCGGGCGAGCGGCTTCAGCTGTCGACGGCTTCGGCCTGCGTTCGGGCGAAGCGCTGGCTGGCGGCTTCGTCGGACTGGCGCTGCTCGCGCTGGGCGCCGATTCGCTCGGCAGCCTGCAACCGGCGTTCGGCCAGCTTCTTCACCGAAGCCACGCGCAGCTCGTGCGCCAGCAGCTGGCTTTTCAAGGTCGCAGCGCGGCGCTGGGACGATGCCAGCGACTGCTGCTGCACCGTCACTGCCTGCTCCAGCCGCTGCATGAAGCCGTCGTGGCAGCGCAGCAGCTCGATGGCGGCGCAGCGACCCTGGGTGGCCGGGTTGCGTTGCTGCGTGTCGCTGCGGTAAGTGGCCAGCTGGCGGGCCTGCTCCAGCAGTTGCGTGCCATGGGCTTCGGCTTGCTGCAGCGCCACCAGGGCGGCGTCGCGTTGCTTCACGGCCAGGTCGAGCAAGGTGTTCAGGGCTTGGGTCATCGTGGGGTTGCAGTGCGATGTCGCGGGGTGGGTTCGCGGGGTGACTTCGACGGGGTCAAGCGTTGCCAGCGCTCTGCATCAAGTTGCACATCTGCTGCTGGCTGATGGCCAGTTCGGCCCGCTCGTGCATGTCTTGCTGCAGCAGCGCGCTGATCTGCGGATGCAGCCGCACCGCGGTGTCCAGTTCGGCGTCGTGCCCGGGTGCATAGGCTCCGAGCTGGATCAGGTCTCGCGCCTTGGCATGGCGCGACAGCAGCTGGCGAATGCGGCGGGCGGCTTGCACATGGGTGGGGCTGGCGACTGCGGTCATCACGCGCGAGATCGAGCGCTCGACATCGATCGCCGGGTAGTGCCCGCCTTCGGCCAGCTCGCGACTGAGCACGATGTGGCCATCCAGGATGCCGCGCGCCGCATCGGCGATCGGATCCTGCGGGTCGTCGCCCTCGGTCAGCACGGTGTAGAAGGCGGTGATCGACCCGACGCCATTGGCTCCATTGCCGCTGCGCTCCACCAGTTGCGGCAACTTGGCGAAGCAGCTCGGCGGGTAGCCCTTGGTGGCCGGCGGCTCACCGATCGCCAGCGCAATCTCGCGTTGCGCCATCGCGTAGCGGGTCAGGCTGTCCATCAGCAACAGCACATGCTGGCCGCGGTCGCGAAAGTGTTCGGCCACTGCGGTGGCGTAGTGCGCACCCTGCATGCGCAAGAGCGGCGGGGCGTCGGCCGGTGCGGCCACCACCACGCTGCGCGCCAGACCTTCTTCGCCCAGGATGTCTTCGATGAATTCCTTGACCTCGCGCCCGCGTTCGCCGATCAAGCCGACCACGATCACATCGGCTTCTGTGTAGCGCGCCATCATCCCGAGCAGCACGCTCTTGCCGACGCCGGTGCCGGCGAACAAGCCGATGCGCTGGCCGCGGCCGATCGTCAACACCGCGTTGATGGCGCGCACCCCGGTGTCGAGCGCGGTGCGGATCGGTGCCCGTTCCATGGCGTTGATCGGACGCCGCACCATCGGCTCGGCCACGACGTTCTGCAGCGGTCCCAGCCGGTCGATCGGCATGCCATGCGAATCGACCACCCGCCCGAGCAAACCAGCGCCCACCGGCAGGTGCAGGCCGCGGTCTTCGCTGCGCCGCCACAGATGGGTTTCGCTTCCCAGGCGCGGTGGCACGCACGGCGCCGGTCGCGGCACCACGCGAGCGCCACTGGCCAGGCCGTGCAGGTCGCCGGTGGGCATCAGGTAGGCGCGGTCGCCATTGAATCCCACCACTTCGGCCAGCATCGGCGCGCGCGACAGCCCGCTGCCGATCACCTCGCACACCGAACCCACCGGCACGCGGATCCCGGCTGCCTCCAGCACCAGGCCGGTGACCCGCAGCAAGGTGCCCACCGATTCCAGCGGTTGCGGCATCGCGGCATGGTCTTGCAGGTCCTGCAGGTGGCGCGACCAGCGCGCTGCGCGCGCGGCCAGACGGTCGTCCAGCGAGGTGGGCAGGGGCCGGGCAGCAGTGCGGTTCATCGCTTGCTGGCCGGTGCTTCGTCGAGGGCTTTGCTGCCCGGCTTGCCGACTGTCTGGCCGTCGGCCTCGGTTTCCGCGTCGGGTGCCCATGCGGCTTGGCTGCCGAGTGCTGCAGCCGCCAGCGCCCAACGGCTGGACAGCCTGGCGTCGACCGCCCCGACATCGCTCAGCACCCAGACCCCGCCGCGTTCGATCGTGGCGTCGGCTTGGAGCCTGGCGCCGCGCGCGAGCAAGCTTTCTTCGGCGCCTTCGGCCACCAGGGGCAGGTCCTGCGGATGCACGCGCACCGTGATCTGCCGGGCGCTGAGCATGATCGAGCCCACGGCTTCGGCGGCCACCGCTGCCACCAACTCCGGCTGCTGCCGAAGTTCGGAGCGCAACACCTGGCGCGCGAGCAACACCGCGGTTTGCGACAGCGCGTCGCCGATCTGCGTGTCCAGCGCGCAAAACTGGTCGTCGAAGGATTGCAGCAGCGCACCGATCTGCGCGGTGGCCTGCTGCGCGAAGCTCTGCTTGAAGGATTCCAGCGCCACCAGACCGTCTCGGTAGCCCTCTTGATAGCCGGCCTGGCGCGCCGCGGTGATGCGCGCCTGCCATTCATCTGGAGTGACCTCTCGGGCGGCCGCGGCTGCATCCGGGCCGGTGCGGGCATTGCTGCGGCGGTCAGGCAGCTCGGGGGTGCCGAAGTTGCCCGGCTGCCAGCTGGAGAAGTCCTGCCCCAGTTCTTCGGCCGGGATGAAGCGGCCATAGCCGGCGCCGGCCTTCGAGCCTTCGGGCGAGGGCACATTCCTGAAGCCAGCCTTCTTACTCATTCACGAGTGCCGAAGACAGCTCATACGAACTGCTCGTCGCCGCCACCGGCCAGAACGATCTGGCCTTCGTCGACCAGACGGCGCACGATCTTCAGCAGCTCTTTCTGCTCGGCCTCCACTTCAGACAGCCGCACCGGCCCGCGTGCTTCCAGGTCTTCGCGCAGGGTTTCGGCAGCGCGCGTGGACATGTTCTTGAAGATCTTCTCGCGCAGCACCGGGCTCGCACCCTTCAACGCGATCACCAGCGACTCGCTCTGCACTTCCTTCATCAGCGACTGGATGCCCTTGTCGTCGATCTTCTCGACATCGTCGAAGGTGAACATGTTGTCCATGATCTTCTGCGCCAGCTCGTGGTCGGCTTCGCGCACGAAGTCCAGCACCGAAGTCTCTACCGTGCTGCCCAGCATGTTCAGAATCTCCGCTGCGGTCTTGGCACCTCCCAGCGAGCTCTTCCTGCTGCGATCGCCCCCGGCCAGCACCTTGCTCATGACCTCGTTCAGGTCGCGCAGCGCAGCCGGTTGAATGCCGTCCAGCGTGGCGATGCGCACCAGTACCTCGTTGCGCTGGCGTTCGACGAACAGCTTCAGCACATCGGCAGCCTGGTCGAACTCCAGGTGCACGAGGATCGCCGCGACGATCTGCGGGTGCTCGTTGCGCAGCAACTCGGCCACCGAAGTGGGGTCCATCCACTTCAGGCTCTCGATGCCGGTCACATCGCTGCCCTGCATGATCCGGTCGATCAGCAGCGCGGCCTTGTCTTCGCCCAGTGCCTTGCGCAACACCGACTTGACGTATTCGTTGCTGTCGGGCACCAGCATGCTTTCCTTGTCGGCCAGCAGCTGAAAGCTGTCCATCACCGCCTCGACCCGCTCGCGCGATATCGCCTTCATCCGTGCGATGGTTTCCCCCAAGCGCTGCACCTCTTTCGGCGCCAGGTGCTTGAAGACCTCGGATGCTTCCTGCTCGCCGATGCTCATCAGCAAGATGGCGGCGTTCTCCAGCCCGGTCTCGTCCATCGATGCGGCCGCCATGTCAGCTTGCGGTTTTCACGTTCGGCGGTACGGCTGCGGTCAAGCTGTTTCACCATTCACCCAGCCGCGCACGATGTGGGCGACAGCAGCCGGGTTTTGTTTCGCCATCTCGCGCACGGCGAGGAGCTTGGTGTTGTCGCGCGTGGACTGGATGGCGGCGCGTGAAGCTGCGGGCAAGTTCGGCGTCGTCTCGATCTCGATGTCGCCATCTGCGACTGCATGCAGTTGGCCGCCGGGTGCGGGCAGCAGGGGAGGCGCCAGCACCGCGGTCAACGCCGGCTTCAGCAGGCGCGAGACGATCACCAAAGCCACCAGTGCGAGGGCCAAGGGCGCAGCCGCGGTCTTGACGAGGTCGACCAGCCAGGGTTGCTGCCAGAGCGGCAACTCGTCCACCGGGGTGGCCGCTTCGACCTTGAAGGGCGCGTTGATGACCTTCACCACATCGCCGCGCTCGGCGTTGAAGCCGATGCCTTGCTGCACCAGCGCGGTCAACTGCTCGATTTCCTTGTCGGTCAACGGTGTGGTGGTGGTCTTGCCCTTGGCGTCGGTGCTGCTGCGGTGGTTGACCACCACCGCAGCGTTGAGGCGCCGCACGGTGCCGACCGCGCTGCGGGTCACGGTCACGGTCTTGTCGACTTCGAAGCGGGTGGCGGCTTCGCGTCGGGCGGCGGTGCCTGCCGTGCCGGCCGCGCCAGCAGCGGCACCGCCGTTCGGTCCGGCCGCCTGCAGCGCTTGTGCAGCGCCGTTGATCGGTGCGCTGGCCGGGGTCGGCGGCTGGTTGCTGGTGGCGCCCGGTATGCCGCCGGCCGCCGCGCTGCCACCGGGGCTGGTGGACTCTTCGCTGCGCTGTTCGCGCACCGTGGCCTTGGCGTCGGCGCCCTGGTTCGGGCGGTAAGCCTCGGCAGTTTGCATGACCTGCGAGAAGTCGATGTCGGCGCTGATGCTGGCGCGCAGGTTCTGCGGTCCCACCACCGGCTCCAGGAGAGCGAGTACCCGTTTGAGATGGCCAGCCTCGACTTCGCGGCGGAACTGCAACTGCTGCGAATCGAGCCCTTGCGCTGCTTCGTCTTCGGCCGAGCCCGACAACAGCGAGCCGCTGCTGTCGACCACGCTGACCGATTTGGCGCTCAGCTCGGGCACGCTGCCGGAGACGACGCGCACGATGCCCGCCACCTGACCGCGGTCGAGGCTGCGGCCGGGGTGCAGGGTCAGGACGACCGATGCCGATGGCTTCTGCTGCTCGCGAAAGAACCCGTTGGCCGGCGGCAGGGCCAAGTGCACGCGCGCGGTCTTGACCGACTCCAGCGACTGGATCGTGGTGGTCAGCTCGCCTTCGATGGCGCGCTGCATCTTCATGCGTTCCTGGCCCTGGGTCTGGCCGAAACTGTTCTTGTCCAGCAGCTCGTATCCGCCACCGCCAGAGCCTGTGGAGCCGGCCGACGGCAGGCCGCTGGCAGCCAGCTTCATGCGCAGCTCATGCACCTTGGCCGAGGGCACCATGATCGTGCTGCCGCCTTCGGCGAATCGGTAGGGCACGTTCATCTGCGCCAGCTTGTCGATGATCTGGCCGCCGTCCTTCTCGGACAGGTTCGGGAACAGCGGGCGAAAGTCCGAGTCGCGTGCGCCGCCGAACATCAGCACCAGCACCACTGCCAACCCAGCAAACCCCGCCAGTGCCAGCAGTTGCATGCGTGCGGGCATCGCGCCGAGCCGTGCGAACAGCCCGTCGCTGTCGCTCACGATGCGCGAGCCGGGTGGCAGCGGCACCAGCGGCGTCGGGCCACCGGTTTGCAAGCCTGAAGACGGCAGCGGGGTGATCGGGGTGGACTCGTTGGCCATGGGCGGGGGCGGGTGGTGCAGCGCTGCCGAAGGTCCGGCTTGCCGCGATTGTTCGCTGTCGGGGGTCGTCGCTTGGGTGCAAGAAACCGCCCAAACACGCGCCTGATCGGGCCATCGTCGGAGCGGCCCGGCCCGAGACTGCCGATGTGCGCAAGCGCCCCCGCGCTGCTGCCTTTGGAGTTGCCGTGAACGACCTGCGAATCAAGCCCTTCGACTTCGCCGCTGCGGTGGCGCGTGCCGGTCTGAACACCGACGGCCTGCCGCGCACGGGCGCAGGGCCGGGCGCCGTTGGCGCAACCGGCGGCAGCTTCAAGTCAGCGATGGCCGATGCGCTGAAAGATGTCAGCCAGAACCAGTTCGAGGCCCAGCGGCTGCAGCGTGAACTGACACTGGACAACCCGGCGGTCAGCCTGGAAGAAACGGTGATGGCGATGCAGAAGGCGCAGGTCGGCTTTCAGGCCACGCTGCAGGTGCGCAACCGGCTCGCGCAGGCCTACAGCGAGATCATGAACATGCAGGTGTAGTCCCCAACCCGCTCGGGCCGAGCCCGAGATCAAGGCGCTGCGCGTTTTCCTCAGGGCGGCAAGGACACTGCGCGGGTTGCAGCAGCGCTGGAGTCTTCCGTAGCGGCAGCAGCGCCACGGAAGGCTTCGAGCCAGCTGCGCACCTGTCGGATCGCTTCGTCATGGTCCCAGGCACCGCCTTCGGACTGCCCTGCGCCGAATCGGTCCTGGCCCAGCGCGCAGCAGGCCCTGTCCAGAAACGGCGCCACGAACGCCTGGTCGACCGGCTCGCGCTGACTGCCGCTTTCCTGCATGCGCGACAGCGCTGCGCCGGCGAATCGGGCTGCTTGGTCGAACTGCCGGCACTCGGATGCCAGACCCGCCGCGACTTCCAGCACATCCTCGCCCATGCCCTTCAACTCGGCGCCGGACGCGAGTTCGAGGCTTTCAAGCAGCAACGCGAGCGCGCGCTGGCTGTCACCGCAGGACAGCGACAGGCGAGCCAGGTTGCACAGTGGAACGAAGATGCCTTCCGGCGACTCCCGCTGGCGAGCGATGCCGATGGCCTCTTCGTAGCAGGTCCTGGCGCGCGCCAGGTGGCCTTCGCCGCGGTGCAACTCCGCCAGGTTGTTGAGCGCATTGCCGAGCCAGGACGTGTTTTGAAGCGTGCGTGCCACAGCGCAGGTCTGCTCGTAGTGCAGCAGCGCTTCTTGGGCATGTCCGGTGGACTGCAGACCTTTGGCGCGCAGCCCGAGGTTGGCGGCGAGCTGTTCTGGATCGCAGAGAGCCACGGCGATCCGCAAACCGGCGTCGGCATGCGCCAATGATTCCATGTAGCGCCCCATGCGGAAAGCGATCTGACCTGCGGCCCAAGACGCTTGTCCGCGCCAGCTCGACGTTGCAGTTCCGGCAGCGCTGGCCAACACCGCATCCGCCAGCGCATGTCCGCGTTCGAGCTGCCCCGATGCGACCCAGTAGCGCCACAGACAGGCGAACAGGCGCAACCCGGATTCGGATTGGCCCGCGCTGCGCAGGCACCAGTCGTGTGCCGCCAGCAGGTTGTCCTGATCGGTCGCCAGCCCCGACATCCAGGTGCCCTGCTGCGGTCCCTGGAGCTGCGTCGAGGCCTGCTCCGCCAGCGCGACGAAGCACAGGAGATGGCGGTCCCGCATGGCAGCGGCGCTGCCCGATTCGTCCAGCCGCGCCTGCGCATACTGGCGCACCGTTTCCAGCATGCGGTAGCGGGCCGGCATCCGGGCCCGCAGATCGACCACCAGCAGCGACTTGTCGTGCAGCCGGGTCAGCAAGGCCAGCATCTGGTATTCACTGTTTGCGTCGCTGGCTGCGCTGACTTCGCTGACCCGGGTGGCCGCCGCCAGGGTGCAGCCGCCGGCGAATACCGCCAGTTCCCTGAAAAGCCGTTGCTCTTGTGGCGACAGGCTGTCGTGACTCCAGTCCAAGGTGGCCTGCAGGGTCTGGTGGCGCGGCAAGGCGTGGCTGGTGCCGACCAGGAAGCGGAAGCGGTCGGCCAGCCGCTCGTTGATCTGGGTTGCCGACAGCATGCAGATGCGGGCCGCGGCCAGCTCGATGGCCAGCGCGGTGCCATCCAGTCGCAAGCAGATCGCGGTGACAGCCGCTGCGTTGCCGGCGTCGATGCAGAAATCCGGACTCACGCGCACCGCCCGATCGACGAACAGGCGCACCGACTCGCAGGCCTGTACCGCAGCCAGATCCGCTGCGGCTGGCAGCGTCAGCGGCCGCACCGGGAAGATCTGCTCCCCATCCAGGCCCAGGCTCTCGCGACTGGTCGCCACCACCTTCAGCCGGGCACAGGACGCCACCAGCGATTCCACCAATTCGGACACCGCGTCGATCAGGTGCTCGCAGTTGTCGAGCACCATCAAGGTGGTGTCCTGACCCAGGTGCGCGGCCAGGCGCTCGAGTGTGGGCGTGCCGGCTTCCCCGCGCACCCCGATCGCGTTGGCCAGCGCCGCTGCCACATGCTGTGGTGCCTGCCAGGGGGCGAGGTCGACGAACCAGACCCCATCGGTGAACGACGGCAGCAGCCGCTCGGCCAACTGCAGCGCCATGCGGGTCTTGCCACAGCCGCCGATGCCGGTCAGCGTCAGCAGCCGAGTGTGCTGCAGCAATTGTTCGCATTGCGCGAGCGCGGCTGCACGGCCGATGAAACGGTTGCGCGGCAGTGGCAGGTTGTGGCGGGCTGGCGGCGGTGGCGCTGCCGCGGCCGCTGGGTCTTCCGTGTGCTCGGCCTCGACTGCGGTGGTGAATCGGTAGCCGCGGCCCGAAATGGTGCTGATGTGGGTTGCGCCGAGGGCTTTGCGCAAGCTCGAGATGTGCACTTGCAGCGTGTTTTCTTCGACCACCGAATGGGGCCAGACCAGTTCGAGCAACTCGTCCTTGCCGACCGCGCGATCGCGCCGTTCGACCAGTGCCGCAAGCACATCGAAGGCGCGACTGCCCAGCGCCAGGGGAACGCCGTCTGCCAACAGCAGACGCGACGCCGGTTGCAACTCGAAACGACCGAACCGCAGGCGACGGGGGTTGACGGTGGCAGACACTGAAGCTCCAGGCAGCCGGCGCAGCTTAAGTCATGCAAGGGTCACCGCCTTCAGGAATCTTCAGGAATGCCCAGGGACAGCCACCCGGACAACGATCACAGTCGAGCCGACGCGGCAGCGTGCCGGCTCACCGGGGCATTCACATCGAAGCAAAGTTTGCAGCGTTGGGTCGGTCGTTCGATGCCGGTGGAGCTGACTGCACCCGGCCGGTGAAACGGCGCAGAGGCGGCACATGAACGGCCTGCTCGCGCAGTTGCTGGCGCTCAGCGGGGTGCTGCAGTGCCCCGAAGGCGTGCCGCAAGAACGCCTGGACGATGCACGACGGCTGCTAACA